>JAFGTD010000050.1 GCA_016934295.1 Acidobacteriota bacterium | reverse complement strand
TGAATGGGATACCTATTGGAACCAAAGAAAGAATGAGTTGGCCCGCTATGCAGCTTAAGTGCCATCACGGTTTTGGAAATGCTTACAGGATCTTCCTAAGAGTTGACTCCGGAATCAGGCCTTTGTTAGAATCAGGGAGCCGTCGGAGGAATTATCCGGCAAGCAACAAATTCTTAGTGACAGCGAATTTCGAACGTCAGAGCGAATGATAATCGCATGACCCAACACAGCAACAGGGATCGTAACAGGATCAAGCTCAAATCCCGGCCATTTCTTCAGGAGGGGTGGGTGATCGCCAACCACATCCTCGTCTCCTTTCACGTCGCCTTTATCTCATCCGTTCTTGCCCTTCCTTCTGCCGCAATCCTCAAGGGTGCGGTGCTGAAGTTCATCTTCGTCAGCCCGGAGACCATCATCTCGGCCATATTCATGTACACCAGCTTTCATTCCGGAATCGCTCTGCACGAGATGGGTCACTTCCTCGCGGCTGCGAAATTGAATGCACTCAATGACAGCTCGCAGGAGGCGGCGGAGCTGCTGTTGAAAGGAAAGGGCCTGCAGCGGATTCTCGGAATGATCCGGATTTTTCTTTATGCACCGTACGGAAAAGCGACCGGAATCAAACGAGAGGGGCTTAACTATTACCCCGATGCCGCCTACAACCTTGCTGTCGCAGCGGCCGGACCGCGCCAGAGCCGTAATGTGGCACTGGTGGCACTGCCGCCGGCGCTTCTTTTCCTGTCTATCGGGCTGGCATTCAACTTTGTGGTCGCAATCTATCTTGGTCGGCTCCTTCTCGGCATAGGCATTGTCACTCTGCTCGATTTCCTTTTGGCCGATCCCAGCAAGTACAAGGAATTCCGGCAGCGCGAACGCCGGGCCAAGGACAAAGCCGCATCGGTAACACGCAGCGAGGCATGGTGGGGAAGAGCGGCGGAAGCCCGCAGGCGCATGCTCGACGGCCGGGTCCAGGAAATAACGCATCCCCAACTCGGACCCGTCACGGCTCCATGGCAGTTTCGAAACTGCGGTATGGGAGGACGGCATACAGAGAAGGAATACCCCGAATCCAACATCAGCATGCAGGAGGCGATGTTCCTTATTCTGGGAGCAAGGGACTACCAGGAAGCCCAGGAAATGACGATCCGCCTCCAAAACCGCCTCAAGGAGATCATAGAAAAAGCGGAGGGATGCCGGGTCATGGGGATCGGACTTGAGGGCGGCATCGCTCCTTACATCGAACGCGGCACTTACCCTCTTCCCGAGTTCCGTCTTTGGGCTATGATGAAACAAACCATCATAGAATGCGGCTACCGGCCCGGGATCGACGTGGCCATCGCTCTGGATCCGGCCATGTCCGAACTCGAGATCGCCTACCGCAAACAGTTCAAAGTGCCCGACAGCGTCGGCATGTATCTTTTCTGGCGCGACAAGGCTCTGACCGTTATGGATCGCGACGGAATTATCGAACTCTACATCAAAGCCATCCGGGAATACGACATCCCGATACTCTCCATCGAAGACGGCTTCTCGGAGAACGACTTCGAGGGTTGGAAGAACCTGCTCGCAGCACTGGGGGATCGTATATTCGTGATCGGCGACGACCTGGTGACCACCAACGACGCCACCATCGAATTGGCCGCATCGAAGGGACTCATCAACACCGTTCTCATCAAGGCTAACCAGATCGGATCGCTGTACGAAACAATTATCGCTATGCTGGTCGCACTCGGCAAAAAAATGGAACTGGTGGTTTCGCACCGTTCCAAGAGCCCCAACGACGACATGGAAGCCCAAATCGCCTTGGCCGTCAACGCCCTCGGACTCAAGGCGGGCGGAGGGGCCAACACTGAACGCCTTATCAAGTACCATGCCGTCACGGAACTCATGCAGCGCGGCTTGTCGGGGAGCGATAACAAAGGAATGAAAGCCGATCAGAAGACCGTAATCAACAGGATTTACGCCTACGAGGAACCCACCAACGCAGGCATTCCCACTGTCGGATCGGCAGTGGAGTTTGCGCTGCCGGATGCGGGCGTTTCGCTGAAGTTCAGAGGGGCGACGCCGCTGGGGACATCCGCAGGAACGGGCGAAGCCATCCATCTTGTGGACTCCATGTTCGAACGGGCGGAGTATCGGGAGGTCATCGACCGGCACCGGACGCTGTTCGTCGAGCGCGAACCGGGCGTGTATGCGTTCGGGTCCGATGCCAAAGAACAGCGGATCAAAGATCTGGACGATGAGGAACTCACGGCGCTTTTCGAGCGCGCACAAAGATACGATGGAAAGGGTTGTCTCAATGCCGTCGAAAACGTCGGGACCGTAATTGCTCCTGCATTCACGGATCGTACCGTGTCCGGACTCACCTTGAAAGACGTTGACAGCATACTCCTTTCGCTCGAACTTAGGGTCGCTCAGCGGCGGGGTAAAATCAACGAGACCGCGCCTATGAACGAACGCATCCAGATAATGCAGCGAAAGCAAAACCTCGGGATGAATGCCATGCTGTCCGTATCCCTGGCTATGGCCCGAGGATTATCACACCTCAAGGGGCAGGACCTCTACGAAATGATTCGAGAGGAAATGCTGGCCGTCATCGAAAAAGTCGCACGCATAAACAACGTCAAAATAACGGGAAGCCGTTTCTCCGACTACGTGGACGCCCTGCAGCGTCTGAATCGAATGATGGAAGAGCAGGGTAAAGAGCTGTATCGGGTATTGCGCGCCGAGACCGGCATCTACAGCGAGGCTGAAAGGGATGCTGACTGGGAGCCCATCATCCACGAGCCGCCTGCACATGCAGAGGATGCAGCCCGTCACGACACGGCACCTGAGGAGATTCCTACGGGCAGGGAACCGGTTTTGTTGACTCCCGAGGAGGAAGCGCTCGCTGCAGCGATCGACAGCAACCTGTTTTCCGCCTTTCACATGGCGACGGACAGGGGAATCCGGACCGAAGCCCTGCAGCAATACATTGCCGTCAAACGCGTCATCGCCAGGCGAACTGCCCGGTTCGGCATCGCCAATAACCGCATATTCAACACTCCCGATAAAATGTACATACCTTACCTCGTGGACAAAACACTGGTCGTCCACAGCGTTTGTGACGGAGCTGCGGAAATCACGTTTTCACAGGCATTCCCGCAGGGAAAAATTATCACTGATGACTTTCTGTTCCGGACGGCGGGAATCGAAGGAGAACCCATCGACCTGGAAACCGAGCTTTTCGATTTCGAGGCCCGGCAGGCAATCCCGGTAAGAATTGCACGCATCAGGGATTTGGTCGAGCACCTTCGGAACATCAATGCCAGCGCTAACCGTAGTGAAGCTATCTATGTTTTGCGCATTCTGGTTGCCCGATTGAGTCTCTTTTCTTTCAAGAAACAGCTCAATGCGAAAAACCTCCAATCGGAAGTTTACAACCTGTTCCGGGAATTGATACAGTTCATAAACGCCCCTCTATCGGAAAGGGCTCCACTGCTGGTACGTATCCTCGTTCGCGATATCGCCGCAGTCGTTACGAGACCGAAGCTCATCGACCGCCTGTGGAACGACACCATCGATCTGGCCGAAATTCACATACGGGGAAGTGCCATCGTCAACGAACTCCGGCGCAGCACGCATCATGCCATGGGCAGACACACCATGAAGCTTGCGCAAGCCTACATGAGCTATCTGCAATCCGGAGAAAAGGAAGGCTTGGCGGAAATAGGCTATGAAGAGACCTCTCCGGCCGATGAGGAAGCCCGGAAGCTCGAGCGTCCGAAATTGATTTTGGCGCGAATTATCGAGGACCTGGAGCAGCTTCTGGGCAGTTCGGAGACCATAACTCGGATCAACGAATGGCAGGATGATTTCGCGTCAACCCTGGTCCGCTGTGAATTCGGAAAAAACATCAGTGACGAGATGAATGCCGCCATGGAGGGTATGAAAAGCGGAAATCGCTGGGTTTATTACCATCATCTGCGTATCATAAAAAACCGCATTGCCGAATTTTCGGAGGATCTGCCCAGCACCGGTATAATCTTGGAACACTTGGAGAATCTCCTCGGACGCAAACCGGACGACCCCTCATTCGATGCGAAACAGGCGGAGGATGAGCTGCGATTAGGAATCGGCCGATTCATACGGGATGTACAGCACATCTATCAGGAAGAGTTGTTCAAGGAGCTGGAGAGGTTCCTCACGGCTTATAACCATAAGGAATTCTACACGACATTCGTCGCCATCTCCGGACAGCGTAAAAAGCTACGAGACGCCCTTGCCAGAAGGGCCTTTCCCGAACAGCGGCTTCTGCTTATTCAATTGGACTGCCTTCTCGAAGAAATGGGATACCTGGCACTGCGCCAAATCGCCAGTGAATACACAGAGAAAGGCATCAATTTTTCTCAGTGTCTGCAAATCATACACGCCTGCGTCCAGAACCTGACCCATGACGGATTGCATTCGCGACAGCTTCATGACCTGGCAGCAATGCTGAGAGACCCGAAAAAGACCTATGCCGAGATCAGGAATGTGATCGACCAGATACGCCGCAATTATCACCACATCATCCAGCGTGTGATCTCGCCGTTCGAAAAAATGCGCGAAAAGATCGGATTGAACGAAGAAGAGCTTCAGGCGGCTACGGCGAACATGCAGCGCTACATGCACGATCTCAACAGTATCGCCTCCTTCACGGATATCGCCCACTCTTTTATCGAAGATAAAAACCCCGATCAAAGTCATTTTTTGGCCGCCGATGCGAATGCTCGATGCACATCCTTCGACATCGTTCATCTCTCGCATCGCGAAACGATCATAAGCAAAGTCGAGAGCGACGACCCGAGGTGCAACTTGAGAGATCTTTACGGGGGGAAAGGGTCAGGACTGATCTATATCAGCTATCTCGATCTCCCCACACGGGACGGCTTTATCCTTCCGACGACACTGCCGCAGAGCGGAACCCATAAGGACAAGAGCGGCAGGCTGGAAAACGTGGTTGTCGAACACCTGAGGCAGTTGGAAGCCGATATTGCCCGGAGGGATGGAGTTAGGAGAACATTCGGCAATCCCGATCGTCCGCTGCTGCTCGCCGTGCGTGCAGGATCGGTCTTCTCCATGCCGGGCATACTGTCTACGGTTCTCTTTGTCGGTATGAACGACGACATCGCTGACGGGCTGGCAAAAAAAGATCCCTGGTGTGCCTACGATGCCTACCGGCGGTTCCTGGCCTTATATGGGCAAGCCGTCTGGGGCATCGACATGGAATCCTACAATGTCGTCGAGGACACCAAGCACCGCTATAAAGTCAAATACAAATACGACCTACCCTGGGAAGGAATGAAAGAAATCGCCGAGATGACCAAGACTATTATTCAAAATGAAGGATTCGGGGATGCTTTGGAGGATATTCTGGAAGATCCTCTCAAACAGCTTTTCACGGCCATATACTCGGTGTTCGATTCCTGGGACTGCGAGGCGGCCTGCCGCTATCGTGAGATAAAAGGCATTTGCGATTCCTGGCAAACTGTTGCCATCATCCAGGAAATGGCTCTGGGAAACCTGAAAAACGAAGCAATCCGGATCGGAATGGATGAAACACGTGCGTCGCTCACCGGAGTGGTCCCCCGCACACGCGTCACGGAACTGGGTGTGCGTGCCCATACGGGAGAATTCAAGTTTTCAGCCGCAGGCGACGACCTCGTAGGAGGACTGACCAAGTCTATTTCGTTCCGGACTATCGAGGAGCTCGAATCGTTTTTACCCATGTTGAATCGGCGCCTGCGTCATAATATTGCCAAACTGCGGCGCTTTATGGGAACGGATCAGGAGGTCGAGTTTACCGTGGAGAACGGTGTTCTGAGCATTCTTCAAGCTCGGGCAGCTGAAATAGGAAAGAACCGCAGGGAAACGGCCTTCGAGGACCCGGGAGAAGAAGCCACACACGGTATCGGCGTCCGCGGAAGCGCATTTCGCGGTCTGGTTGTCTTCGACAGAGAGGACATGGAAGAGCTCTCGCATGAGGAACTGTCAAAGCGGGATGACGTGGACGGCGTTCTCTTGATTTTAGAGAGTCCGGCACCCGAGTCCATACCGCTCATACTGTCGGCGGATGCTCTCCTTTCGGCCAAAGGAGGATCGACATCTCACGCTGCTATTGCCATCAATGGAATCGAGGGCGGTGATTACAGCGCGGTGATGAGTGCCACCGGTCTCCAGGTCAATCCCCGCAAGCATGAAGCAGTGATCGTCGGCAAAAACGGTGGAGTTCGTCACACGATCCGCAAACACGATGTGATTTCCATCCACGGAACAACAGGATGTGTCTATGTGGGTTCCCGGTCAACGATCTAATATCATTCCTTGATCTCCACAGTCCGTTTTCGCCGAAGCCCCCCACCAACCACCATGCGGCTCAAACGGGATGCGGCTCGCTCTCCTTTCCCAACTTAGCCTCTGCGCGCCTGAACACGTTCATTCAACAACCATCTCCCATAGCTCAGACGAATTCCCTATCGCCGGGCTACACACCCGGTATAGAGACACCTTCGCCCTTGCCAAGCGGTAGGCATTGGTACTAAGATAAAGGACAGAGGATCTGCACATGTCCTTACCCCTTTTGAAAAAATACATCTCAGTCTGTTTTATGGGAATCGTGATCATGGCGGCAGGCTGCGGCCCTAAAAAAGGAAAAACCGGCAATGGTTTTGAGATCGTCGAAACAACCATTGAGGACATCCATGACGCCTATCGCTCAGGAACACTCACCTGCAAAGATCTGGCTGCATACTACTTGGAGAGGATCGAAAAGTACGACAAGCCGACCCGGCTCAACGCCATCGTCGTCGTCAATGCCGATGCTCTGCGGACGGCGGAAGCACTGGACAAAGAATTCCAAGAGACCGGAAAATTGCGCCCGCTGCACGGCATTCCGGTCATCGTCAAGGACAATTACGAAACTTTCGACATGCAGACGACCGCGGGATCGATGGCGCTCCAGGGGTTTATCTCTCCGGACGACGCCTATCAGGTCTTCAAGCTGCGAGAGGCAGGGGCCATCATCCTAGCCAAATCCAATATGGCGGAATGGGCCTTCAGTCCCTATCAAACACTGAGTTCGACTTCCGGAGTCACGGCCAATCCCTACGACCTCAATAGAGTGCCGGCCGGATCGAGCGGGGGCACGGCCGCGGCTGTAGCAGCCAACTTCGGTACTGTCGGTCTGGGAACCGATACGGGAAACTCGATAAGAGGCCCGGCATCCCATTGCTGCCTGGTCGGTATCCGATCGACAATGGGCTTGACCAGCAGAGACGGCATTATCCCCCTCTATCTGAGGAATGACATCGGAGGCCCGATGTGCCGGACCGTCACGGATGCCGTGCGAATTCTGGAAGTCATCGCCGGCTACGACCCAAATGATCCGATCACCGAATACTGCAAAGAAAAGTCTACCGGAAACTACAATCAGTACCTTGATAGAAATGGCTTGAAAGGCGCCCGGATAGGTGTTTTCCGTCTTTTCACGGATACACCGACTATCGACCCCGAAGTGCTTTCGCTCTTCGAGAAAGCCATCTATGATATGAAAACAGCCGGAGCGAAAATCGTCGATCCCTTTGTCATCCCCGATTTTGGAAGACTGACCAAAGGTATCTGGTGTGATACGTTCCGGCACGACCTCAACAAGTACCTGGCTTCTCTGGGCGATAAAGCACCCGTTAAAAACTTGCTCGAGGTCTACAATAAAGGCTTGTTTGCCACGCCCAACAGAATGCGTATCTTTCATGCACTGGAAGTGCCTCCTCAAGAAGAGCAGGTTTGCCGGGATATTTATACAGAGCCGAAAAACGTTGCTTTCCGGGAGGCCGTGCTCCGGGCTATGTCCGACCAGAATGTGGATTTCATCATTTACCCCACCTGGAACAACCCTCCACGAAAGCTGTATGATTTCAAAAGTCCAGCCGGCGACAACAGCCAGCTCATCCCTCCCCACACCGGAATGCCGGCTGTCAGCATCCCCATGGGTTTCACAAAAAAGGATCTTCCTACCGGACTTCAGATAGTGGCCCGGCTTTTCGCGGAGCCCGATTTGATCCGGGTCGCTTACGCTTACGAACAGGCAACACACCACCGCCGTCCCCCGAAAAAATTCGACTAGCCTAGACCGTCCCCGAATTACATCGAAATTGATTTAGCGGCATTCCCTGTGATATGTTCGTTTCAACAGTTCGCGAAGAAATCATTACCGGAAAGCCACATGGGGTACCGCAGAATCCAAAAAAATCGCCGGGCAGGACGAATCCTTCGTATCCGATAGGAGGGAAAATGAACATTCCGCAGAATCCAAAGCCGAAAAAAAAGAGGCCGCCCTTTGCCACAGTCTTTAAATTTATTTTGCCGCTGGCGGCCTTTCTTTTTCTGTATTCATCTCCGAACACTGTCGCTCCGGACACACCTGAGCCCGGCTCCGTCGAGGACATCGCAAGACTCACCACCGATTCCCGGTATTTGAATCCGTGGGTATCCTATGTTCCGGCCTCGAAATCCGTACCGTCACCTAAAAAATATTTGGGCCGTAACGTCGGAGAGGAGGGGGAACTGACGTACACCTCACAGATTTACGGATATTTTCGAGAACTGGCAAAAACGTCTCCCCGGATCCATCTGGAAGTCATCGGCAAGACCGAAGAAGGCAGGGAAATCATTTTGGCGGCCATAGCCGATGAGAACGGCAGCCGGGATATTCATCTCCTGAAAGAGAGCACCTCGGCACTTGCAGACCCAAGACGCACCAGTCCTGAGGAAGCCGAGAAAATTATCGCATCGGCACGGCCGGTATATTACATCAATGCCGCGATTCATGCCGATGAGAACGGCAGCCCGGAGATGGCCATGGAGCTCGCCTATCGTTTGGCAGTATCGGAACAGCCTATGATCCAGCAGATACGCAGGAATGTTCTGGTCTTAATCAATCCGGTCTCCGAACCTGACGGCCATGATAAAGTGGTGGACTGGTTTTATCTTTACCTCAAGGGCAAAAAGGATTACGCCGGTCTTCCAAGACAATCGCCGCCTTACTGGGGACGTTATGTCTATGTCGACATCAACAGGGATGCCCATCAAGCGTGCATGCAGGCAACACAGGCTGTTTTCCGGATGTTTTTCGACTATCACCCGACCGTATTCCATGACCTGCACGAAGCGATCGCGTTGCTCCAGACATGGAATGGAACGGGACCCTACAATCCCCATCTCGATCCCATCGTGACCAGTTCATTCTTGGAAATGAGCTTTCACGAAGTAAAAACGCTTACGGCTCTGGGCATGCCGGGAGTATGGACCTGGAATTTCGGAGAAAATTTCGGCCTCCACTATTTGGATTCCATCGCCTTGAATCACAACAGCATCGGCCGGGGATACGAAACCTTCGGAAACGCGACAGCGGAAACGGTCGAGCGGACCTTATCCGATTACGCGACGACACGAGAGTGGTACAGGCCTTGGCCTTCGGAGAAGTCCATCACTTGGTCATTGCGCGACAACATCAATTACCAGGAAACGGGCTGCCTGGCCATCCTCAACTACACGGCCAAACACGCCAAGGACATGCTCCACAACTTCTATGAAACGAGCTACAAATCCTGGCAGGCAGGTATCCAGGGAAATCCTTTTGCTTACGTGATCGCGGCGGAGCAAGGCGACCGGAGGCGGGTGGCGATGATGGTGAACCGACTCCTCGACCAGCATATCGAGGTTGCGCTGGCGTCTGAGCCGATCGTGGTCAACGAAGGACGGTTTCCCAAAGGGAGCTATGTCGTTCAACTCGACCAGCCTTACCGGAACTACGCCGTCGACCTTCTCCAGCCTCAAAAGTTTCCTAAGGATCCAGCTTATTTGCCTTATGACGATGTTTCCTGGGCTTTTCCCGTACACTATGGAGTCGAAGCCAAACGGATCGATGATCCAAGAATCCGGCAAGCTGTTCTAACTCCGATCACCAACAAGGTATATCCCGAGGGGCAAGTCCATGGGAATGGGCCGATTCATCTCATCAAAGATACAGGGCAAGAAGCTCTGTTCGCCGCCCGTTTTCGCTTGGAAGGATTCAACATCGACATTTCCGAAGAGCCATTCGAAGCGGCCGGTTCCCGATTCCCCGCCGGGTCCTGGATGCTGAGTGAACAGGACGGGCTGAAGCCTGCCCTCGCCAAGGTCGCGTCAGAACTCGCCCTGGATGTCGAGAGCGCCCCATCAATCCCTATCGTTCAAAGTCACGAGGCTGTGATTCCCAGGCTGGGGTTGTATGTCCCGTGGGCGGATACGGACTCCATAGGCTGGATCCGCTATGTTCTCGATACACAAAAGATCCCATACGTTTATCTAAGGGACGAAGATATTCGGGCAGGAAAATTGCACGAAAAAGTGGACGTTATCCTCTACGGCACCGTGAGGCTTGAACTTCAAGGCCAAATCCACGGAATCGAACCGACCGCAGGGCCGATGCCTTTCAAGGCCTCGCCGGATTTTCCGAACCTGGGCACACCGATGGCATCGGATGACATCACGGGCGGGATCGGATGGATCGGTCTTGCCCACCTGCAACAATTTATAAACAATGGCGGTTTGGTGATCACGCTCGGCAATGCCTCCATCCTTGCTCTTGAAGGAGGGCTGGTTCGAAACGTGCGCCGAGCTTCAGATCAAGGAATCAGGACAAACGGAGTAGAACTGCAGGTCGAATTCTTAATCCCCAGCCATCCCATCAGCTACGGCTATCCGAAAATAACCTCGGCCTTCAGGTCGAACTACGCCGTTTACGACACCCCCAAACGCTGGCTCGAAATGGGCTACTGCACATCCTGTCTCGACGGGCCCGTTGATGGACGGGGCGTGGTGCTTCAGTGGGGAGCAAGAACGCCGAATGAAGAACAGTATCATAAAGATCCCGAGCTTCCCGGCCACGATCCCGAAACAATGGTTATAAGCGGAGGAATGCAGGGCGCAGCCAGGCTGGAGGGACATCCGGCCATTCTTGACCTGCCCTCCGGGAAAGGGAGGGTTATCGCCTTCAACTTCAACCCGATTCACCGGGACCTCAACCGTTCTGATTACCGTTTCCTGTGGAACGCCATCCTGAACTGGAAAAAAATTCTTTCCCGGGCACAAAATTGAGGAAGAGATAAGGAATATTCCCCTTGGCAGAGCCAGGCTGGAACGATCGACCGGAAAGAATGGTGCACTGGTGTGTCCATCCTTTTTCCCATATCGGTTCATCATACTAATGAGTACGTGACGAAGAGATGGCACATGAATCTAGGTATCCGTTTGTATGATGAACCCCCATACCAAACCCTGCAGTTTTAATGTGCATTCATAGAAATTTATCGTTGACGAGTTGTGCGGCACCGATTAATATTACATTAAATTTGGAAAGCGATAAAAAATTGAAAACGACAGGCTGTGATGAGCTGGAATGAGTATTTGATCAACCATGCCCGCAAGACGGCAGGCAGGAGAAAACGGATATACGGAATCGAACCGACTCCGGTAGTTGCAGGTTTGCTGGCTAGGGAAAAAACCGACTTGCATTTACGTGAAGCTTGGCGGCTGATCACTTATGTTTATTTAAAATCTCCGAAACGCCGATTGAAGCTGTTTTGGCGGCGATTGACGGACCGGGATACACCTCTTAGAAAGCAACACATCGATTTGCTGGCAGCGGACCTCAGGGCGAGCCGGAGTGCACGCGGCCGGATTGCGATAAATTTTTTCGAGCGCAGGAATTGCAGCAAAGATTTGGCCCGTGTCCCCCCGTTGATAGAGACCATGCTTTTCCGGACGACACCCTCACTGGTAGTTCAGCCTGCAGATGAACAAGACATATCGAATGTCCTCGCCTACTGCAAATCAAAAAGACTGGCGGTCTTCCCACGCGGTTCCGCATCCTTCGCTTTCGGAGGCGCCGTTCCCACCCGGAACGGAATCGTCATGGACCTTTCGCCCATGATGGCGGTTCTTGAAGTCGACCCTGAAGAAAAAACCGTACGCGTACAACCGGGTGCACGATGGGCGGATGTGGCCGCAAAACTGGAACCATACGGTTTGATCCCGATGACAACCCCGACAAGCCGGTTCTCCACGGTAGCCGGATGGATCTCCACCGGGGGGATGGGATTGGACAGCTACGGCTACGGCAGTGTTTTC
>JAFGTD010000049.1 GCA_016934295.1 Acidobacteriota bacterium | reverse complement strand
TTTTTTTTCATTTCCGTAATAATGTATTCCGGTTTGAATTCGGTCATTTTTCCTCTCCCGACAACAGGGCCTCCGGGCTGCGGGGAAGCCGCTTTCAGGCTGAGTGGAGATAATATAAATCCGGCTGCCGGCATGGCCAACCCTGATTGCAGAAACTCTCTGCGCGATGATTTTGTCTTCATACGCCTCCTTCCGGGCGAAAAGCTCTTTTTACTGCTCCTCGATCCTCTTGGAAATTACAGTGCAGTCGAGGCGGAGCTCTGTTGCCTTTCACACCTGCCCATGTCACCGGCACCTATGGAGGTCAGGATTGCGTATGGGCCAAGCGTCTTTCCAATCATTGCCTACCCAATAATTAGCGGTTTCCCGTCTTTTTTAGCCTTCCGGCTATGTAACCGCCAACAATCCCTCCCAGCAGTTTTGGAGTATGACCGTAAACAGCCGCCAGCCAATAATTCATCGGGTATTCGCCATCGTAAACAACAGGCAGACTCCTTATGACGTAATAGGCAGTGGCCACAACACCCACCAGAAATCCGTGCAGGATAAAACGCGATTCGATTTTTCGTCCCGCCCATAGTGCCCCCACCAACATAAATATGAAGCAGCCTCCTATAACAATAACGGTGGAAGCGGTGCCGCGACCATATAGACGAACAACAAATTCATATACCAGGAGAAGCAGTATTTCAGCTACCAGTCCTGCGTTCAGTACGCGTCCCCAGTTAATTTTCATTTGCCAATCCTCCATAGGAAATAGACTGCTATTTGTTGGATCAATCCACCGGCACCAGTTCTTTCAGCTCTTCAAACCAGTTTGTGATGATGATGATTTTACGTGGAGTTTCGGCTGAAGAGTTATTGTCTATTCCCGGTGTCGGCTTCATCATTAAAAATCGGTTGCCGGCCGGGTGGATGTCCCAATTGTACCGGAATTCGCTTGAATAGGCTCCATTAAAAAGTGTTTTCGGAGTTTCGAGACTTATGATCGGACCTGTTTTTACAGAGACTGCCATAACGGATTGGCCCACGCGGTAGAATAACTCTCTGCCGTCCGGAGACCACAGGGGATCACTTCCCCCGTCAGTGGAGACCTTCTGTTTCCCGCCGCTATCCACATCAGGAAACGGACGCACATATACCTCTTCCCGGCCCGACTCATTGGATGTATAGGCGAGACATCGTCCATCGGGTGAGACTTTTGGTTGACGCTCCGTATATCTATCGTCCAGAAGAAGCTTCAATTTGCGATCACCTTCCATCGGCAGTACTGCTATGTCCGAAGTTGTCCCGGGTGGAACCCTCTTTTCAAGGATTAAGGTTTTGCCGTCATCCGACCAAGAATGTGGATCGAGTCTTGATCCGGGGGCGGAGCAAAGCAGCTCTCTTATTCCTGTTCCATCGGCAGCTTTCCAATATATGCCGTTTTCAGTTCCACCATGTGAATAATAGGCAATTTTTTCGCCATCGGGAGTCCAGAGAGGATAATAGTTATCCGCATCGTCGAAAGTCAGCTGTACCAGGTTTTTGCGGATTGTATCCCATATCCAAATGACCTCAGTGGATGCAGTGGATCCCTGAGTGCACAAAGCTACCCGTGTTCCATCAGGGGATATTGACGAATAGAAATAGTGGTTAGGTTCAACTCCGAGAGATTCCTCATTGCCATTTCGATCAACCCAGACAGGAGTGTATTGAATATCTGTTCCTGTTTCCGGTATATAAATCAGCGTCCCTGAGTCCGAAATGGTATATTGAGGGGCACCTTCGGCGCGAAAAATCCCTTTCACTACAGGGATAGGTATCCCGTTTGTTTCAAGTTTGTCGGCATTAAAAGGAATGGCGTAAAGGTTATTGTCTAATAAAGCATAAACTATGTGCCCGGTAGGCAAATAGCGTGCGGAGTCACCCAGAAATAATTCTTTACTCTCTCCGGTTTTCAGTGAGTGCACTATAATCTGTCCCTGCATCGAACCAACGAGCTCCATAAACAAAACAGACTTACCATCAGGTAAAATTTGTGGAGAAAAGATTTCACGTCCCTCCGATTGTATTAATAATTCCGGCGGCCCCCCGTCCGTAGAAATTCGTCGAATGCCTTCTGCTGCCTGGCCGAATACAATCATGTCATCTGTAAACCAGTGAATGAAGCCCGTTGGGGTTATATCCGTCAGCGGGACAGGTGCTCCTCCGCTGACCGGAATCTTTTGCATTATATTATTGGCTGTAGACCAAAAGCCTATCCATCGGCCATCGGGTGAAAAGAACGGATTCTGGGCCCCCTCAGTTCCGTCAATCAGGCTGACTTCCAGTTCACTCATGGTGCGCAGGTAAAGTCCCCCGCTTGCGCTATAGACAAAGCTATCGCCGTCAGGGGACACCGCAAAAACAAATTCATCCAGATCGCTAAATTGTTGTCCGTCCGGTATTTCGTAGTCAAAGCGAATGACCTTGCCGGGTTCGGTCGGCATCAGTCTCCAGACAGCTGCTCCTGCGAGGATCGCGCCTATTATTAGAGCTGCCGCTAAGCGCGGAAATATTTTTCGTATCCCCATCGCAGGTTTTTCGGTTACGACCGATTGCACGAACACACCACTTGGATCGGCCCAAGCCTCCTGAATATCCACCCTCGCATCGTTGATGCCACTGTACCGGTCCCTGGATTCTTTCTTCAGGCAGCGCTCAAGCAACAATCTAATTCTTGGATGAAGATTCTGTGGGAGACTTTGCCACTCAGGTTCCCTTGCTAACACTGATGCAAGAGTGTCCGAAACCGTATCTCCCGTGAATACTTGCCTGCCGGCAAGCATCTCAAACAGCACGACTCCGAATGCCCAGATATCCGCACGTTTATCGACTTCCTTGCCTCTCGCTTGTTCCGGAGACATGTAAGCCGCTGTTCCGAGAATTACACCTTGCCGGGTAGCAGCAACGCTTAATGTTGGAGAGTTCGACAGGTTCAGGTCGCCCTGTTCGCCCGCAAATGCCTTTGCCAATCCGAAGTCCAGCACTTTCACCTTACCATCTGGAGTCACTTTGATATTAGCGGGTTTAAGGTCCCTGTGGATCACGCCTTTCTCATGAGCCGCTTCGAGAGCTTCTACGATCTGCAGGCCAAGTTTCAGGGCTTCTTCGACTGGAATAGGGCCGGATTTGATTCGTTCGTCCAGGGTCTGCCCCTCGATGAGTTCCATGACGAGGAAGTGGGTTCCGTCAAATTCTTCGAGGCCGTATATGGCGGCAATGTTCGGATGGTTGAGGGAGGCCAGCAGCTTGGCTTCACGCTGGAAACGGGCAACACGATCCGTATCTCTGGCGAACTCTTCCGGCAGGACCTTGATCGCCACATCCCGTCCGAGCTTCTGGTCCTTGGCCTGATACACCTCGCCCATGCCGCCTTTACCGATCTGGGACGTGATTTCGTAATGAGATAGTCTGGTTCCGGTTGATAGTGTCATTGCTCTAATAAGGAAGTCCAGTTAAGGTAAATGGTAAACGGTGTAGTATCAACAATAGGTGTCGCTAATATAAAACGATTGCCGTCCGCATTCACATCCCAGGTAGGAAATGGGGCGATGCTATCCATTGATATGGGATCTGTGGCAGCCTTAAATAAAGCTATGGGTGTTCCCGGCTCAAACTCAGTATCGGTTGTTATTTTAACCGCCATCACGGTGCCATCATCAGTACGATAAAATAGCTCCTTACTGTCCAGACCCCAACGAGGTCCCCTGCCACCATCTATTGATACAGTTTTCCTCCCCGTCGACTCAGATCCTGATTTATTTGGTGGTTTAATAAATTCACGTACATATATCTCGTAGCTGCCAGACTCATCCGATTGGTAGGCAATCCACTGCATGTCAGGAGAGAAGTGTCCGTCACCTTCATTGGACTCTGTAGGATAGAATGCAAAAGGCTTGGCATCGTCCTCTAAAGGAAGTATCCAAAGATCATTTTGCATAGTTTTTGGATCGTATTCAGTATAGAGCACAAACCGTCCATCACTGGACCAACTGGTTGGATATTTGGCTTTGTCCGATTTCCACACAGACCTCGTCTCCCCGCCTTCATTTACACTTTTTAGATAAAGGTCTAACGTACCATCACGGTTTGAGTTAAATATAATATCCTTACCATTAGGGGACCAGATTGGACGGCTGTTATCGCTCTGCCCAAGAGTTAGACGCTCTTTTGTATTACGGATTAGATCGAACAACCAGATGCTGGGAACATTTGCGATTGATGGATTGACCCAGCTAGCAGCGGCACGCTCACCATTTGGTGAAAATGCCAGTCGATAATAGATGCCCGGCTCTCCATACCTATTAACAATGTTTCCTTCACGATCGAACACAGTAGGTTGAGAGGATTGACTCCCGCTGCCTTTCCTAAATATTAGATTGCCGGTATCCGAAACTGAGAAAAGACCAACATTGTAATATGAACTTACAGAATTAGCTAAGTGGATTGCTTCTCCGATTAATTCAAAACTTCTGGAGTCAAATCGCCGCGCCATTAGATTCTGGTCGTCAAGAAATAGTATAAATCCAATATGCGAATCCCGATTTCTCGCATACATAGAAGCAGAAACAGTTGACAGTAGGAGTGTTAATTGTTGTTCTTCAGGTCTGACATCCAAAGATCCGATGTATGTGCCTCTGTTTTCCGGATTCCCGGAATTACGATAGTAAAGGAAATGCTTTCCATCCGGAAGAAATGTAGGCATAGTGTGACTTCCTGAGCCTCGATCCTCGTTTAAAACCGTCAATGGAAGCGGAGAACCTCCAGTCGCAGAAACACGCATCAAACCGCCGCCGTCTGTTCCAAAAATAACGACACCATCCCGATTCCAGGAACCCCCTACAATAGCTTTGTAAGAATCACATATAGGAACCGGCAAGCCACTGGAGACATCGATTTTGTTTAGTTTCTTTCCGTCAGTATAGGCTATGAAACGACTATCGGGAGACCAAAAGCAATCGCCAATTCCTTCAAATTCCGTTCCTTTCAGCGGTTTCGACTCAAGTGAATCGAAGTTGTGCAGCCAGAGACGCTGAATGCCATCTGGATCGGTTGCTATAAACGCAAGACGCTGCCCGTCCGGTGACACGGCAAACCAATTATTAGCGGATACGTGTATATTCTCAGGCAAGGCTATATTGAATTTCACTAGATTTCTGGGAATAGTAGGCTCTTCACGAAATATTAACAGGAACAACGTAACGCCCAAGAATAAGGCAAGAGTTGCCGTAATCCATGCTAACCAGTAATGCTTATTGTGCATCGATGTACTGCGATTCCCAGGAGCTGATTCCCAAAATAAATTGATATCCCCAACATCACGTAACCGCTCCTTAGGATCTTTCTCTAGACATCTGCATAACAACAAGCGATTTTGTACAGGGATAATATCCCAATCCGGTTCACCTCTTATAACCGCTGCTAGTGTTTCGGTTACACCTTCTCCCTCAAACGCCTTTTTCCCCGTTAAACACTCATACAGGATGCAGCCGAATGCCCAGATGTCGGCACGCTTGTCCACACTCTTTCCTTTGGCCTGTTCCGGACTCATGTAAGCTGCTGTACCAAGAATCACCCCTGGTTGGGTCATAGCCTCTGTGAGGGTGGGAGATTGCGAAGAGTCGATGCTCTGTGTGTCATCGGAGAACGCCTTCGCCAGCCCGAAGTCCAGTATCTTGACCTTCTCCTCAGCCGTAATCATCACATTCGCTGGCTTGAGGTCGCGGTGGATGACGCCTTTTTCGTGGGCCGCCTCCAGCCCTTCCGCTATCTGTCGGCACAGTAAGAGTGCGTCCTCAAGCGGCAATGCCCCTTTGCTCAGCCTTGCCTGAAGGGTTTCGCCCTCCACATACTCCAGTACCAGGAAGCGGTTCCCGTCCGCCTGTTCCAGTCCGTAGATTCCGGCGATGTTGGGGTGGTTCAGCGATGCCAGGAGCTTGGCTTCCCGTTCAAAGCGGGCCATTCTTTCGGGATCACTGGTGAAAGCTTCAGGCAGGAACTTCAGGGCAACTTTGCGGTCCAGGGTCGTGTCATCGGCGAGGTAGACTTCACCCATGCCGCCCTGGCCGATCTTTTCGACGAGCCTGAAGTGCGAAAGGGTCTGTCCGATCTCGGGCATATATGCCTCCAGGAAGAGGTCTGTTATG
>JAFGTD010000048.1 GCA_016934295.1 Acidobacteriota bacterium | reverse complement strand
GGGGGCTTTTTGTTTGCAAGAGTCCCTATTGAATCATTTTTCAGGGATACATTCCTTTTTCCCGGCTCTATACCGGACGAACTGGTTCATTACAACCGATTGAAGCTTGGATTTTATGATCCCGGTAGAACTATACGGGAAATGATAAGCGCGGCAGCCCTCCTGGTCGGCTGCGCGGGACTGGTTTCATTGGCGAGCATCCGGTTCGCCGGCAGGTCCCTGAAGCTGCGGCAAGATGAAAAAGACCGGCGGCGGAACCTGCTTCTCGGGCTGACGATTTCAAGCTGGGGATTGATCCTGGTCCATTTCCTGTTTTTCGGGACACATTGGAATCTTAATCCTTTTCGCGCCCTTCCTATTCTGTTCCTTGGAACGATTTTGTATTGCGCCGTATCCCTGTACCGGCGTCGGGGGGATCCTGAATCCAATCGCGTCCTGCTTGTCGTCGCGGTTTATGCCCTGGCGATATTAGCCCGGGTCATAACCCGGGTTCCCGCAGGAGGAGGATACGGTGCCGGCCTGTTGCCGGTGCCTCTGATGCTTTTCATATACATGGCAGGGACGGATTCTTTCGTATTTAAGGTACCCTCTTCTGTAAGGCAGTACAGGAAACGGGCGGTGTCCGTTTTTCTGGCAATAGCGCTGGCGGCTGTATTGGGCGTATTCGTTTTTCGATACACGAACCGTACATCCTATGCGGTCGAAACACCCCGCGGCGACTTTACCGTAAGTACGGGTGTCGGATCGGCTGTGAGCCGAACACTCGAGTATATTGCCCGGAACAGCAGTCCCGGCGAGTACATTCTGCCGCTGCCGGAAGGAAGCAGTTTGAATTTCCTGGCCGCCCGGCCTGCACCACTCCGCTATGAAGTGATGACTCCGGGATTCCTCGATCGCCCGGCGGAAACGGAAGCGATTCGAACGCTGCAGAATAAAAATGTCCGGTTTATATTTTTATTCAACCGTCCTACGTCCGAGTTCGGTGCGAAAATATTCGGCCGGGATTACTGCCGCACGCTGATGGATTGGATCGAATCGAACTACGAGTTGGATGCCGTTTTCGGGGATGGTGCAACCCCGGACACACAGATTGGCGACGCGGCCTTTTTTATTAAGTGTTATAAAAAAATATAAAGCCGTTGCAGGTTGAACGTTACACGTTGCACGTTAAAAGAAAAAAGCGTCGTTGCATGTTTTTGAGCTGATTGACTGTTCGGGACTTTGAATCCAACGTTCAAACGATCTTTTTGTTTTTAACCTTCAACCTTCAACCTTCAACGTGCAACGGCTTTATGACTAAACCCATCCCCGCAGTTTGCAGGCCTGCGCAACGCGGGCCACGGCAACCAGCATGGCGCCCATTCGGGGAGGGACTTTTCTTTCCCTTGAGGCGCTGTGAATCGCCTGATATGCCGTGATCATGGTCGCATCGAGTCTTTTATTAATGCTGGCGTCGTTCCAGTAGAAGGAACTTCTATTCTGAACCATTTCCAGGTAGGAAACGGTGACGCCGCCTGCATTCGCCAGGATGTCTGGAATTACGTGGATTCCTTTGTCGAACAGGGCGGCATCCGCCTGTGGGGACGTAGGCCCGTTGGCAAGTTCGCAGATGATTCGGGCCTGTATGCGATCGGCATTTTTGATGTGGATGGCGTTTTCCAGGGCCGCAGGGTACAGCACTCCGACTTTCAGTTCCAGCAGGGAGTCGGGATCGATAGCCTCCGATCCCGGGAAGTCCAGAACGGAGCCGGTTCTCAGTTTGTGGGTCACCAGTTCCATAGGATTGAGGCCGTTTTTGTTATAAATAGCGCCTCTTGAGTCGCTTGCGGCAACCAAATTCCCGCCTCCCAGAATTTCCCGGTGCAACATGGCGGCACGTTGCCCGGCGTTGCCGAAGCCTTGAACGGCATAATCTCCAATTGGATCGACCCCGTAAGTTTTACAGGCTTCCCGAACAACGATGACCCCGCCGCGCGCTGTCGCATTGCGGCGTCCTTCGCTTCCCCCAAGGGACAGAGGTTTGTTCGTCACTACGCCCGGCTGGTGCTGTCCGGTTATCGTTTCGTATTCGTCCAGCATCCAGGCCATAGTTTGCGGATTGGTGTATACATCGGTTGCGGCAATATCCCGATCTACGCCGATATGCTGCCATAAAGCCCGGACGTAAGCCCTGGAGGTGCTTTCAATCTCTCTTTGGGACATTTCCCTGGGATCGCAGATTACGCCCCCTTTTCCTCCGCCGAGAGGCAGGTCGGCTACGGCGGTTTTCCATGTCATCCATCCCGCGAGCGCCCGCACGGTATCAATAGTCTCATCCGGGTGAAATCGTATGCCTCCCTTTGCCGGACCCCGGGCAAAATTGTGCTGGATACGATACCCGTGAAGAATTTTGATTTCTCCGCTATCTATTCTGACAGGGAGGGTGAATGTAAATTCCCGCTGCGGCCAGAGCAGCAGATCGAGGGTGGCCTGGTCGAGATTCAGAAGGTTCCCGGCTGCCTGGACCTGGGATTGAGCAACCTTGAATGAATTGTAGGATTGCATGGGCGCTACTCCTTATCTGGGGAAGGAGGGTTATTTTCATGGTCTTCGCTGATTTCCAGGATTATCCGGTACCAGCAGTTTTTGCAGACCAGCGCTCGGTCGACCGAAAGCAATACCTGTTGCCACGGGCTTAACTTGTGACCGCAGTGTGGACAGGTTTTGTGGACGGTGTGCGTTTGTGAATACGGTTGGTTGTTGTCTTCACTATTTTCAGTCACTACCCGCCTCCGGTTTTAAAATAATGCCCCGGTTTTGATGTCCATTGATTTTGGCCACGATCGGCGTTGAAAGACGGATGTGGCGGACATACCGTTTTTCTTCTTCTGCTGGCCTTGCTCGCAGCCATTCCCAATCGACATAACCGTTTTTTGTTATGGAATTCACCGTAAAATAACTGACCCTGAAGGATGTGATATTGTGAAAGAAGTGGGATCCCTGCGAGGGATCGACATCCATATCCTTGAATCCCGCCTCGATGATGATTTTTGCTCCGGAAATCTGGTCCCATCTTACGGGGATCCCGAGCCAGGGATCCAGCGAACCCCATCTCCCTACCCCAATCAGGAGATAGGGTCGTTTCAGGGACAGCAGCTTTTCGTTGAATTGAGCCACTTCGTTCGCTGCGTCCCGGCTCTTTGCGCGCTCGAACCGATCCGCATCGACGACGACGAGATCCTTAATGTAATCCAAAATCCCGTGACCCATCACCTGCTCGCTTTTGCACAGAAAATCTTCCCGGGCGAAGTCGCCTAAATCGTATTGCTCGGTTTCCTTGTGGAGGCCGAGAGGCCGCAGCTGCAAAAGGGCGAAATTTTTCGGTTGGCCTTCAGGCACGGACATGGTGGATGCGAACTCCATCTCGACGGGCGCTCCCATGCCCCAACTGCCCATATCCATAAGCAGTTCCAGGATATTCGGCAGGGGAATTGTTTTATTGCGCAGGATCGGCGCAAAACTGACGACGCGGATGCCCTGCCTGGATGTTCCGTCGTAGAGGGCATCGTTTTCCTGGGAATACGTGGAGGCCACATGCCTGAGAGTGCCGTCCTCTTCCGCCGTATCGAGATTGAAGCTTTTAACCAGTCTGTCGGTGGTTTCGGTCGGACTGGTAGGCGGCGCATAGAGATCGAGTGCATAGAATTGCGATTGATTGTTCCGGAGCACTTCGGGACCTGAATAGGACTGAAACAGATGCTGGGGAAATTTCGGGCAGAACCGGACGGTGACGCCGCCGTCTACAATGGTCTTTCCCAGTCCGAGCGCCAGGGAGGCGATCCCGTCCGTCGATTTTTGAGGGGACACGGGGTAAAAGTTATAGGATTTTGCCACTCCGGAAAAATCGGGATAGAAGCGCGTTCCATGAGGCATTCCGACCATCTTCTGAATGATGACGGCCATCTTTTCCTCTTCGAGCTCATAGTCGGTTACTTTGAAATAATCCCTTGCGCTTTCATAAAAGGTGGATGCGTATACCCGCTTGATGGCGGTTACGAGCTGCCCGAGACGCACGAAAAGATCCGTATGATTGTTCGGAATCATGAAAGTCTCGTACACGCCGGCGAAGGGGTGATATTGGGAATCCTCGAGTAGACTTGATGAACGGACGGCGAGGGGCGTTCGTATCAGATCCAGAAATGCAGCCAGCTGCCCCAGCAAATCTTGAGGGAAGGTCCCGTTTTCGATAAATTTCCGGGTAAGTTCGGCGTCATCGGTCGATTCGAGCGCGAACTTGCGGAAATTATTCTCATCCAGGAACCTGTCGAAGATTTCCGTTCCAAGGACGACGGCCGCCGGTACCGAAATACGGACGCCGTCGAACTTCTCGCGGACATCGTAGTTGTTGACCAGCATATTGACGAACCCCAGGCCGCGGGCTTTGCCGCCGAGGGAGCCCGCCCCGATCCGCACGAAACTTGTGTCGGGGTCGAACGTTTCCTTCTCGAATTCCGTAATAAGTCCGCGCTGCTGATGCCTGGAATAGGCCCCGAACGATTTCAGCAGATCCTGCCGCAGCTCGGCCACGGACGGAAAATCCGAGACTTTCCTCGGCCGGACCTTGTGCGCCAGCCAGAACTCGGCCCGCGCCTTGAGCCAGTTGGAGAAGTGGTTTCTCTCGGCATGGTATTTAATGCATTCTTCCGGCACATATTGCATCTGTTCTTTCAGGCTTTTGAGGTTCGAAGCCCTTCCGACCTCGTACCCGTCGGGTGTGCGGAATATGAAATCGCCGAAACTGAAATACTCCGTCATGAATTTCCGCAGCCTGAGAGGGAGATCGGGTGCATCTTTCAACACAAAA
This sequence comes from Acidobacteriota bacterium, assembly GCA_016934295.1. Taxonomy (GTDB): domain Bacteria; phylum Acidobacteriota; class UBA6911; order UBA6911; family UBA6911; genus UBA6911. The sequence goes on along the minus strand of JAFGTD010000048.1, from coordinate 3,988 downwards.
GAAAGCCCGAGGTTTTTCGCCTCCTCCTGGTAGTCGGGCGTGAGCGACTGCAGCATGATTGGAAGTTCGGGATGCCGGGCCCGTACGTTTTTGGCAAATTGAATTCCCGCCCCGTCATCCGGTTTTCCCGCACGGGGAAAGTTGATATCGGAGATGATTCCGAGAATATGCTCCCTGTAGGTTTCATAATATTGCCAGGCTTCTTCATAATTCCGGCAAAGGATAATTTTGGGCCGGGCTGTCGTTCGGAGAGATTTATGCGAAAGATTAATCCCCTCCGAAATGAGCCGTTGGGACTGGTCGAGGAGTTCGGTATACAGAATGGGCAGCAGGGTCGAATAATATTGGATATTGTCCTCAATAAAGAGGATGGATTGAATGCCCACAAGACGGGTGTCGTGATCGACGTTCATTCTGTCTTCGAGATGCTTGATGATAGCGACAATGAGTTGATAGTCGCCCTTCCAGACAAAAACCCGATCGAAAGCAGAGTCGTAATTCTGGGATTTAAGGTCTTTCAGCTCTTTGTTGTCGTAGGCCAGGAGCACAATCGGGATGGTCACCCCGGCTTTCCGCGCTTCCTGGGCCAGCCGTACCGCACGCATGTCTTCAACATGCAGGGTTGTAAGAATCAGATCGAAGCGGCGCTCTTCCAATGCCAGGGTTATGGCTTCTTCCCCGCTCGATACTCTGGTGAATCCCGGCGTGTGGGTTAAATTCAGGCGTTTGTATTCATTATGGATGAGTTCGTCGAACCGGCCGTCCTCTTCGAACAGGTACAGATCGTAGAGGCTGGAAACAAGCAGGACATCACGAATCCTGTGCCGCATCAGGTTCTGAAATCCCTGAAAGCGGGTGCCGTAACCGTGTTCGATCCACAGGGGATCCAGGTGTTCTTCAACCACAGTTGATTCGCTCCGGGTAAAACATAATCAGCCCGGCCCCGCCTGGTCGAAAGCGGGCCGGATTAAACAAGCTGTGACACCTACTCCGGCAACGCCGGATTGAATATCCTGTGACTCCGGGCGAGTTTTCGGGGTCGGTATCGGAGTCGGTATCGGAATCGGTTTTAAAAGCTCGACCCCGATACCGATTCCGACCCCGACGCCGATGGATTCCCAGCCCAGCTTTTCACTTCGAAAAGTGTCACAGGTCAGAGTATAACGAAGATCGATCGCCTAAAACAACAAAGCCACGAATCGAACGAATTATACAAACATTTACGTAGATGTTCGCAGAAATTCGTGCAATTCGTGGCTGAGACACCACACCAGCAGGATCGGCCGTTCCGGCGAATGTTGACGGCAGGAACGCTTCGGGGGTCGGCGTCGGGTTCGCTATCGGTATCGAGGATCTGCATATATGTTTGAAAAAACAGGCTCTCTACTTTGCGATCGATACCGACCCCGATACCGACACCGGGAATCAAGACCATAAGCGCCGCTTTGCGGGGCAAGCCAAAGACACGCCTTACAGGCGCGGTCGCTTATACAAGCCCCTGATCCATCATCGCATCCGCAACCTTGAGGAAGCCTCCGATATTGGCTCCGTTCACGTAGTTTCCGGGCGTTCCGAACCGATCGGCGCATTCCACGCAGGTTGTGTGAATGCTCCTCATGATGAGGTTGAGGCGTTTGTCGACCTCATCACGGGTCCACGGGAGGCGCATGCTGTTCTGGGCCATTTCCAGGCCGGAAACCGCAACTCCGCCCGCATTGGCCGCTTTCCCCGGCCCGTAAAGGATCCCGGCATCGATGAACAGCTTGACGCCCTCGGGCGTGGTCGGCATATTCGCGCCTTCAGAAATAACGTAAACGCCGTTATTCAAAAGATTCTGGGCGTCTTTCGTGTTGATCTCATTCTGCGTTGCACTTGGGAAGGCGCAGTCGGCCTTGTGATTCCAGAGCGGGTTGGAGCCCTGGGATTGATCTAAGGGCGTGTAGACGGCTTTCGGATATTTTTCCGCATACGCTTTGATGCGTCCGCGTTTCACGTTCTTCAGATTCATGATGAAAGCGAGTTTTTCCCTGTCGATGCCTTCTTCGTCGTAGATGTAGCCGTTGGAGTCGGAAACGGTGACGGCCTTGCCTCCCAGATCCAGAACTTTTTCAATCGTGTATTGGGCGACATTGCCGCTGCCGGAAACGAGACAGGTTTTGCCTTCCATGGTTTCATTGCGGGTGGTCAGCATCTCAGCCGCGAAATAGACGGCGCCGTAGCCGGTGGCTTCCGGGCGAATAAGCGATCCGCCCCAATTCAGGCCCTTGCCGGTAAGAACTCCGGTAAACTCGTTCCGGATTCTTTTGTACTGGCCGAAAAGGAAACCGATTTCTCTGCCGCCGACTCCGATATCTCCTGCCGGAACGTCCGTGTCCGGGCCGACGTGCCGGCAAAGTTCCGTCATGAAGCTCTGGCAGAAGCGCATGACTTCATTGTCGCTTTTTCCTTTGGGATCGAAGTCCGATCCGCCTTTTCCCCCTCCAATGGGCAGGGTTGTAAGGCTGTTCTTGAATACCTGTTCGAACGCCAGGAATTTCAGGATTCCCAAATTGACGGAGGGGTGAAAACGAAGCCCGCCCTTGTAAGGTCCGATGGCGCTGTTCATCTCGATGCGGAAACCTCGGTTGACCTGGATTTCTCCCTGGTCGTCCATCCAGGGGACGCGGAACATGATAACCCGTTCCGGTTCAACGATTCGTTCCAGGATCTTTGCGGATCTGTATTCCGGGTGTCTTTCGAGTACCAGTGCGAGGGATTCCACAACTTCCTGTGCGGCCTGAAGGAACTCTGTTTCGCCGGGATTTTTCGCCTGCAGACGAGACATAAAAATATTTACATAGTCGACCATTAATTTTGCTCCTTGTTTTAACTTGGGGGCCGGAAACCAGCGGTTTCAGCCCGAAACCGAAGATTTGTTGATGATTAAAGCTTTTTACCCTGCATCTGCAGGGAATCCGCTGTCCACGCTCCCCGAGGAGGTTTTAGTGTGGCAGCGCAAGATATTTGTCGATCTCAATCCACAGCGACGGCGGAACTTTTAATCTTTGCGAAAACCGACAAGCGTAAAGAATACCACAGAATGTAATTTTGACGATAATACATATCAGAATCAGGGGCGTTAAATTTATATCAGATAGGGAAAAGAAGTCAGAAGTCAGAAGTCAGAAGCCGGAAGAACGTTCGAACGTTCAACGTTCCAATGTTCTATACTCCTTACTCCTTTAGCCTGGTCATGAAGATGGTTTCGAGCGGTTCGCCGGATATATCGAAAACCATCGGGCCTTTTTCTTCAAAACCGGAGGCTTTATAGAATGCAACGGCTCCCGTCGCAGCGTAAACGAATACGTCCGGGAAAAGAGTCCCGGGAACCATTTCCATTACATGATTCAGAAGGAGGCGGCCGATGCCGCGTCGCTGATGCTCCGGGGATACGCATAAAATCCGGATTTCATTCATATCCAATCCGGCAATGCCCGATATCCGGGCGGCGGATTCGTAAACAGCCAGGTAAAAAAGCCGGGAGCGCTCGAGCATGCTGTCGGGAGATTCCGTGCGAATCATTGCATTCCTCAGGGAGGCGGGAATGGATCGGTCTGATGCGATGCAGGCTTGAATCAGATTGCTGCAGGCAACGGCATCTTGGGGAGTGAAGTTGCGTATCATGGCAATATAGTCAATGTTACTTTGACGATAATACATCATTGGATTAAGTCGCGGGAATTTTGTTTGAACGGTAGGGGCGAACCTTCCGGCTTCGCTCTAGCCGAAGCGAAGCTTCGGCCGAGCTACGCCGGACAAGTGTGTTCGCCCTTTACAGGAGCCAGAAGTCAGCCCGGCCTCCGGTTGGTACCGGATTGAACAATCTGTGACTCCGGGTAAGTTTTCGGGGATCGGTCTCGGAGTCGGTATCGGAATCGGTTTTTAAAAGCTCGATCCCGATACCGATTCCGACCCCGACGCCGATGTATTTCCGGCCCAGCTTTTCGCT
>JAFGTD010000047.1 GCA_016934295.1 Acidobacteriota bacterium | reverse complement strand
GTCTCACCGGAATTCCCCCCGCCTGCGTCGACCGAAAATTCCCTTCAAATTTCAAGCCTTTCTTCCGGCGAAACCGGGCTTTCAGATCCCCGGAACCATTCCCTCGATATCACGGATCGGGAATCGACATTGCAGCAGGCGATGGAGACAATGCGTATAAGCATCCTGCTGTATGCGGAAACCCCTTCGGACCGGCTGGTTTTTATCAACGGCAGAAAATATGCCGAAGGGGATTATGTTGACGGACGTTTTCTGCTTGAGACAATCACGCCTGACGGCGCGGTATTGACTTATGAAGGCGCAAAAGCCGTCCTGGAGCCGAAGGCGGATTAGCCCGCATCTTTTTCCGATTAATGAAGATCTATTGCGCCTCCACGGCATTTGCCTTGCCAGCGGTTTTATACGAATGCTAGAATTTTTCTTTCTAACCCGAATTTCTCCCGGGGTTTCGGTCGCGTTGATGAATCCGCGGCCTCGCTTTAAGCGAAACAACAGGAGTCCCGGCAAAAATTCGGCCATAGGTTTTCTATATGGGTTGGACTCTATCCGTTTCCATCGCCCTGTATACACTGGGCTTGTTGCATTCTCTCTTCGGTTTCTGCCGGAAGCGTAAAGTATTTGTCAAGGTCGCACTGGCCATGGTAGGAGGTGGATTTATCTTCCACTCCATTGCGCTCGTCCTGCTCGGCATCGCACGGGAACATTTCCCGATCACCAATCTCCCGGAATCTTTATGCCTCTTCGCCTGGTTTCTTTCGCTGATTTTTCTGCTGGCGCACATCCGGTACGACATAAAGGCGCTGGGAGCTTTCACGCTTCCGCTGGTTTCTCTTCTGACCATCACTGCATTTGTCATTCATGAGGAGAATCAATCCATCCCGCCGGATCTGAAAAACGGCTGGGTTTATTTTCACAGCAGCATCGCATTTTTAGCATACGCCGCTTTTTTCCTGACCTTTGTGTCGGGGATCCTGTATTTGATCCAGGAAAAGGAACTGAAAACAAAAAACTTCCGTTTTTTATATTTTCGCCTGCCCTCTCTTCAGGTCTGCGATGAATTGATGCGACTATTTCTAACGGTGGGATTCGTTGCGATGAGCCTGACGATCATATCCGGTTCCATTTCGGCGCCGGACGCCTGGGGCCAATCCTGGAGCGGAGATCCGAAAGTCACCGCCTCCTTAATCACATGGGGAATATACCTGGTTTTATTGCTGTATCGGCTTTCGGCCAGGTGGCGCAGCCGTAGGGCCGCATACATCAGCATTGTCGGATTTGCATCGGTTCTTATCACCTTCGGGATCAATTGGGGGTTTCACACGTATCTTTAGCGTTATATCTGCCGATTAAAGCGAAAGCGCCATTCCCTTTCGCAGTCTCCCCCTCTTAAAGCAGAAAAACAGCGGCATCGAACGGTACGGATTTCAGATGGTTAATTATGTAGTTGTTGGATTGAATCACCGCACTGCCGAACTGGACTTCAGGCAGATGGCGTCTTTCGATGCGGATAAGCTGCCGATCGGATTGAACCAGCTATCGGCAAGTCCCGGCATTCTTGAGGCGATGATTCTCTCGACATGCAATCGGGTGGAAATTCTATCCAACGTGGAAAACACCGTCGAAGGCATCCCCGCGATCGAAACCTTTCTGTCTGAATTCAGCCGTATTCCCCTGGACCAAATACAACCCAAGCTGTATCGGCATACGGAAACCCGGGCGGTGCATCATGTCTTCAGGGTCGCCAGTTCGCTGGATTCCATGATCCTGGGAGAACCGCAGATTCTGGGGCAGATGAAATCCTGTTACACCACGGCTGTTGAAGCCAAAACCGTTGGCGCGTACCTCAACATCCTTCTCCAGGCGGCTTTCCGCGCGGCAAAACATGTCCGGTCCGAAACAAGTATCGGAGAATACCCGGTATCGGTCAGTTCCGCCGCCGTGGAGCTTGTGAGAAAAATCTTCGGCGATCTCCGGAAGAAAAAGGTTTTGATTGTCGGCGCCGGGGAGATGGGCGAAGCCACCATCCGGTATCTGGCCGATATCGGAGTAAACGGCATATACGTTGCCAACCGCAGCCCGGAAGCAGCCCACAACCTGGCCCAAAGTTATGAAGGAGTGCCGGTTCCATTCAATGAACTGATCGACTGGATCGCCCGCATGGACATCGTTTTCACTTCAACAGGCGCGGCCGAAATCCTGGTTAACCGCCGGATGATGCAGGACATCATGCACGCAAGAAAAAACGAGACAATTGCCTTTATTGACATTTCCGTACCTCGGAACATTGACCCTGACGTAGGGGAAATCGACAACGTATTCTGCTATGACATCGACGATCTTCAGGCCGTCGTGGAAGCAAACCTGCAGGAGCGACAAAAAGCGGCAGCCGAAGCGGAAAAAATCGTCGATATGGAGGTCTCTACATTCTGTTCCAAGCTGAAATCTTTTGAGGTCGCCCCCGTAGTCACACAGGTACAGGGCCACATTAAGGAAATCTGTGCAACGGAGCTGCAACGCTGCCTCAGAAAAATCGGGCCGCAGGAACCCAGGCAGATCCAGGAACTCGAATCCATGATCGCACGCATCGCCGGCAAGATCGCCCATCCTCTTGTCATGCAGCTCCGCGGCGGTCAAGACAGCATCGACAAGGCGGCGTACGTGGACATGATCAAGCAGATTTTCAAATTACAGAAGGATTCGGATTAATGACGGCATGAATCAGGATACCGCGATCTTCGATTTTTAATTGCAATAACCGTGAGAGCTGTTTTCACACCGCATAGTTCAATAAATAATCGGGCGTTTTTCACCGGAGGATAAAGGACTCATGTTAGTAATAGGCAGCCGGGGAAGCGACCTTGCTTTAGCACAGACCCGATGGATTCAAAAACGGATTCTCTCGTTATTTCCGGATCTTGACGTATCCATTCGGATCGTCAAAACATCCGGAGATAAGGACACAACCTCTTCGATCCGTACCGGTTCTTCCGTCGGTGTCTTCGTGAAAGAACTCGAACGGGCGCTGCTGGAAAATGAGATCGATATGGCGGTTCACAGCATGAAAGATCTTCCCACACGGATCCAGCCGGGATTGAAAATTGCGGCCATACCGGAACGGGAAGAGGTGCGCGATGCCCTCGTCACGTCCGATAAATCCGGTTTTGCCTCTCTTCGCCCCAATTCGCGAATAGGCACGGGAAGCATCCGGCGCCAGGCCCAGATGCTGGCCCTGCGTCCGGATCTTCAGATTGTCGATGTAAGGGGCAATATCAACACGCGACTGGAAAAATTGGAAAAGGGAAAGTACGACGCAATCATTCTCGCAGTTGCGGGACTGAACCGTCTGAATCTTCAGAACAGGGTATCGGAAATTTTTACACTCGAACAAATGCTCCCCGCTCCGGGCCAGGGTGCCCTCGCGGTAGAAACACGCATGGACGATCCCGAGAACGCAAACGTGGCAGCCGCCTTAAATCACGAACCGACTTCGATCGCCGTAACGGCGGAAAGGGTATTCCTGAAACGAATGGAGGGAGGGTGCAATGTACCCGTCGCCGTACACGCCCGGGTCGAAGACAACCGGATAAGCATCGACGGACTCGTCATTTCACCCGGCGGCGACAAATCCATTCGGGAATCGGTATGCGACAGACAGGAATCGGCCGATCGAGCCGCCGCGTTGCTCGCCGACCGTATTCTCGAACGGGGAGGACGCGGTATACTTAATGATCTGTAGGCATATTGTCACGCCATTTAATTTTTATCCACAGACTGCAACGATACGGATGAAACACCCATGACGTTCAGCCCTTCAAAACCCGGCCCGCTTCAAAACAAAACCGTTCTTGTAGCCTGCAGCGCAAAGAAGATGTCTTCGCTGGCCGACGGGCTCCGGACATTGGGCGCGACTGTCCTGCCTTTTCCGATTATTGAGATCCGGGATATAGAAGATAAAAAACCGTTGGATGCAGCCCTTGCATCCCTGGATAAATACGCCTGGATTATCTTCACAAGCGAGCATGGAGTTATCTATTTTTCGCGCCGTTTTCGCGAGCGTAAAATTAACAGGGATATTCTCGCAAATATCCGGATCTGCGCGATAGGGACCGCTACGGCAAAGACGCTGCGGGAAAACGGATTCGAAACGAACCTTGTCCCGGAAATTTTTGTCGCCGAAGGCGTCATCGAAGCGCTGAGAAAATATCACGGAGGCCTGCAGAATCTTGCGGGGCAACATATCCTCATCCCAAGAGCCAAAGTAGCGCGAAACGAATTGCCGGATGCTCTTGTGTCGGCCGGGGCGCATGTGGATATTGTTGCCTGTTATCAAACAGTCCGGTCGGAATTGAGCGAAAAGGACATTTTTCATTTTACGGCCGCCTCCCCCGACCTGACTGTTTTTACCAGTTCGTCAACGGTAAAAAACACAATGGAGGCCCTGGGAATCGCTGCGGGACAAAAACTGCTTGAAACGACGACTGTTGCGGTAATTGGACCGATTACGGCAAATACCGTCGAATCTTTCGGCAAACATGTTGAAATTGTTCCAAAGGAGTCTACAATCGTATCTTTGATTCATTCGATCGAGGAATATTACAGTAAGCATTTGTAGGGGCGAACCTTGTGTTCGCCCTTTGAACGAACAATAGGCAGCGCGGTAAACATATTGTCTGCAAACTCCCGAAGACCGCCGACTAATCACTAATAAAAGGAGCCAGTTCTGTGCCAAAACGCAACGACATTCATAAAGTATTAATCATAGGATCAGGGCCGATCGTCATTGGACAGGCATGCGAATTCGATTATTCAGGAACCCAGGCATGTAAAGCTTTACGCAAGCTCGGATATCAGATAGTCCTGGTGAATTCCAATCCGGCGACCATTATGACCGACCCGGGAATGGCGGACGCAACTTATATAGAACCGTTGAATGTCGCTACCATGGAAAAGATAATCGCCCGCGAGCGCCCCGACGCGCTGCTGCCGAACCTTGGAGGACAGACCGGGCTGAATCTTTCCTCGCAACTTTCAAAACTGGGAATTCTTGAAAAGTATGGAGTTCAGATAATCGGAGTCAAAGCGGATGCCATCGAAAGGGGAGAAGACCGGCAGGCATTCAAGAACACCATGAATCAACTGGGCATTGAAATGCCCAGGAGTGAAATTGCCCTGAGTCTTGAAGAAGCGGAAGAAATCCTGGAGAGAATCGAGCTTCCCTGCGTAATTCGCCCGGCATATACCATGGGCGGCACCGGCGGAGGCCTCGTCTACAATCTTGAAGAATTCCGTTTGATCGTCAGTCGCGGCCTGTCGGCCAGTCTCGTAGGGCAGGTCCTGATAGAAGAATCGGTAGAGGGCTGGGAGGAACTCGAACTGGAAGTGGTTCGGGATACCAAAGGACAGAAAATCACTGTCTGTTTTATCGAAAATATCGACGCCATGGGTGTCCATACAGGAGATTCCTTCTGCTCCGCCCCCATGCTTACGATTGCTCCCGAACTGCAAAAAAAGCTGCAGGATTACTCCTATGCCATCGTGGACGCAATCGGGGTCATAGGCGGAACCAACATTCAGTTTGCTCATAACCCTGAAAATGGGCGTGTCGTCGTAATTGAAATCAACCCGCGAACCTCCCGTTCCTCGGCGCTTGCATCCAAGGCGACCGGATTCCCCATCGCGATGGTTTCGTCTCTTCTTGCGGGGGGATTAACACTGGACGAGATCCCCTATTGGAGAGACGGCACTCTCGATAAATACACTCCCTGGGGAGATTATGTCGTCATTAAATTCGCCCGCTGGGCATTCGAGAAATTTAAGGGAGCCGAAGACCGCCTTGGAACGCAAATGCGGGCCGTCGGCGAAGTCATGAGCATCGGGAAAAATTATAAGGAGGCCTTTCTGAAAGCGATCCGGTCCCTTGAAATAGGCCGTTTCGGCCTTGGATTTGCCAAAGATTTCCATAAGAAATCCCTTAGCGAACTTATGGGCATGCTCTGGCGTCCCTCGAGCGAACGCGTTTTCATTATGTATGAGGCATTGAGAAAAGGAGCAAGTATTGAGGATCTGTACGAGAAAACCAAAATCAAGCCCTGGTTTATCCAACAGATGAAGGAACTCCTGGATCTCGAAGAGAAAATCCTGGCCCATAAGGGGAAAATCCCGCCTGATGACCTGATGCGGAGCGCAAAGCAGGATGGATTCGCGGACGGTTACCTGGCTAAACTTTTGGAAATTCCGGAAAAGCAGATACGAACCAGAAGATCTGAGCTGGGGATTAAAGAGACCTGGGAACCGGTCCCGGTTTCCGGGGTGGAAAATGCCGCCTACTATTACTCTACCTATAATGCTCCCGACAAGGTGACGGTCAGCGATCGCAAGAAAGTCATGGTCCTTGGCGGCGGTCCCAACCGTATCGGCCAGGGAATTGAATTCGACTACTGCTGCGTGCATACAGCATTTGCCTTACGGGACCTGGGATATGAAACCATTATGGTGAATTGCAATCCCGAAACCGTTTCCACCGATTACGATACCTCCGACAAACTCTATTTCGAACCCCTGACGACGGAAGATGTTTTAAGCATATACGAGAAAGAAAAACCGGAAGGAGTCATCGTTCAGTTCGGCGGACAAACGCCCCTGAACATCTGCCGCGATCTGGAACAGGCGGGCGTCCATATCCTCGGCACCTCCCCCGACACAATCGATTTGGCCGAGGATCGGGACCGTTTCCGAAATATGATGCAGAAACTCGGCATTCCCCAGCCTGCATCCGGCATGGCGCATAGCCTGGAGGAGGCGATCTCCATCGCCGAAAAAATCGGATACCCGCTTATGGTACGACCGTCCTATGTTCTGGGCGGTCGAGGCATGGAAATCGTGCATGACCAGGAGGATCTGACACAGTATGTCGAAAGTGCTATGGCGGTCTGGCCCGACCTGCCCATCCTGATCGACAAGTTCCTTGAAAATGCACTGGAAGTAGAGGCAGATGCGATATCCGACGGTACGGACGCCTTTGTCCCCGCCATCATGGAGCATATCGAGCTGGCCGGCATTCATTCAGGCGACTCCGCCTGCGTTCTCCCTCCCGTCAGCATCGAGGAGAAACATCAGCGGATCATCGAAGAATATACGAAAAGAATCGCCATTGAGCTTAAAGTGCTCGGATTGATAAATATCCAATACGCTATCGCCAACGACACTGTCTACATACTGGAAGCCAATCCGCGCGCCTCGCGCACGGTACCTCTCGTTTCCAAAGTGTGCAACATCCAGATGGTCCGGATTGCAACCCAGCTTATGCTGGGCAAAAAATTGGCGGATCTCAACCTTAAGCGAAGTCCGGTAAAACATTACGGCGTCAAGGAAGCGGTATTCCCTTTCAACATGTATCCTGAAGTGGATCCGGTTCTCGGCCCTGAAATGCGTTCTACAGGCGAGGTTCTGGGAATAGCGGATTCTTACGAACTGGCGTTCTATAAATCACAGGAAGCCGCCCAACAAATGCTTCCCCAGAAAGGCACCGTGCTGATCTCCGTAACGGACCCGGATAAAAAGGAGGCACTGGACGTAGCGCGCGAATTTTCTCAACTGGGATTTAAAATCCTGGCAACGGAAGGAACACACAAGTTCCTGTCCGGAAAAGGCATAGACTGTTCCTCTATTTTAAAAATCAACGAGGGAAGGCCGAATATCGTCGACGCAATCAAAAACGGTGAAATAAATCTCGTTATTAATTCTCCCATAGGCAAGCGCGGAACCACGGACGATTCCTATATACGCAAAACCGCCATTAAGTATAAGGTTTCCTATATCACGACGATGGCGGCGGCACGAGCTGCGGCTAAAGGAATCGCCGCTTTCCGTAAGGGAGACCCTGAAGTCGTATCCCTGCAGCAGTATCACTCGGGGAAGTAAAAATTATTCGGCTTCCGGCGTATCAGCGCCAGTTGCGGAAACGATTCCGGCGTTGTTGTAAGGCGCTGTTTGGCGCGTAATTTATGCCGATCGCATCCAGGTACTTACCGGCCTTTCCTGAAAAGCCGATACCTCGATTCCCTGAAGGAACCGATACCAGGAAATCCTGCTCTCCCCCACGTCCCCCGTATGCCGGCGACTTGCGTTTATTGGTGTGTATGACGAGCGAATCGATATAGTTCCCGTGCCTTCCCGATATCGCTACGATATACTCGTCGGGATCGAGCTTGAATACCTTTAAATTGCCGCCGTTCCCACCATGGCGGATTCCTTCATACTGCCGGCCGTCCGGCAGGGTATAAACTGTTTGAATGGAATCGAGATAACTTCCGCTGCGAATGCGTACTTCCGAAATCCTGGCTCCGACCGGGATATCTTTGTCGGAAAATTCCGTTCCTCCGCGGCCGCCGGAAAATTCCGTCTGTTTGACTTGACGGATGGTCTGCGGAACAAAGGCCAGCCCCACGGCATCCAGGTATTTTCCCGCACGCCCGATAAAGCCGACCGCCTGATTACCGGTACCGACATCGACACGATAATCCTGGCTCCCGCCGCTTCCTCCAAGACGAGGGAAAGTGCGCTTGTTGGTGTGTATTTGAATGGAATCGATGTAATTCCCATGGCGACCGGAAAGAGCGACTATAAACTCATCCGAATCGATGAGGAACACGTTTTTGTCACCGCCGGGGCCTCCGTACTTGGGGCTCATCAATCTCCGACCGTCGGGAAGCAGATAAAGGGCTTGAATTGCGTCCACATACTTCCCGGCATAGACATGAACCTCTATCATGCGCGATCCCCGGGGTAGATCCACATCGGAAAAGTTCGTTCCTCCTTCTCCTCCGGATACAATGGTTGTTGCAGGCTGTTGTGCAATTCCGACGGTTCCGGCTGCTGAAAGGCATAAAGCCATTATAATCAGGGTGCAATGCAGTAATCGGTTCATAAGAATCCTCCTGTTACTGAATTTTCAGGGCAGCGGGCGCGGATGGTCCGCCGCAACGGACAAACATGTAATGCCTCCAGCCGGCTTCGCCTGTGGGACTATATGCAACGGATTCCGTTGCCGGCGTTTATTTTCAGGATACCCGTGAAAACAGGGATTGAACATATAATTAAATAATAAGGTGGATGCGTGAAAGTGTAAAATATCCGGATATTTCATTTTTAAACAGGGCTTTATGAATCTTATCGCGTATTCGGCGTTTCGGTTTACGGAAATCAGAGTCGGATGTGAAGCATGGAAGTGTTTCGAACATCCGGTTAATGCAGCATCCATCTACTGATTGCCGGTCAAACAGTGCCGGATTTCCATACCCTTATGGCCTTGACGTCTCCGGTTGGGCAATACGCCTCGCAGGCGCCGCAACCATTGCATTTCAGTTGATCCACAACCGGACAGGCGACGTATAAGTCCTCGTCCCAATATATCTGAACGGCATCGAACGGGCAGGAACGGACACAAATATCACAATCGCGGACACCCCGGACCAGAAAACAGAGAGACGGATCGAGCTGAGCTTCCCCTATCACGTATTCATTTTTCTGCCGCAAGTTCAAATTCTGCAGTGCACCGCTGGGGCAGACCTGCGTACAGGCGTTGCAGTCTTCGAGGCAGTATTCCCCTTCATAGCGGACTGTGGGCGCCAGCAAGCCCGCAATTCCGGCCTGCCCGGTATCCGGACGAATGATCTTCGACGGACAGGCACGCATACAGTTGCCGCATCGCACGCATAAACCTGCAAATTCGTCCTCTTCAATCGCGCCCGGTGGACGCAACGGAGCCCTATCCGCCCGTGCGCGTCCGTTTCTTTTCGCCAGGAAGCCCAATCCCACGCCTGCGGCAACCGCCAGAAACGCCCTCCGGGTTGTAGAAAAGGCAATTCCGTATCGGGCTTTCCCGTGAGATTTTGATTTCAATATATCTTTGAAACTGCCGGGAAGGGATCGGGCACCCGACAGAAAATCCTGCGTTGCGCCCAGAGGGCAGATGCGAGCGCACCACAAGTCGCCCGAAGTTATGGCGATCAAAAGGAGAAACGTCAGGCCGGCTGTGGACAGAAAACCGGACAGAATATCCGTTGCCGTACGAATGGTAAAAGCGCTGCTGAAAAAAGCCAGTGGATCCATCCATAACAGCAGCGGGTACCCGGCAATGGATCCGGCCGCCGTCAGCAGTACAATATATCCGCCTATCGAAGGACACTTTCCCCACCAGGCATTCTTACGCAAGCCTATCCGGGAAAAGCCGTCCAGGAGGAGACCGACCGGGCATATGTATCGGCAGAACCATCTTTTCCGGACTATGGCTATCGCGGAAAGAACCAGCCCGAGAATTATACCGGCGCCAAATGCCCAGCCCGCCAATAGGGTACAGATTGCGACAAAAGGGCTGGCCTGGACTGCAATTGTGGAGGCACTGATCCACAAAGGAACAGGCCACAGCAATAGAATTGCCAGCACAAAGCATGCCAGTCTAACCGGCAAGCGCGGCGGATGTCTCCAGTGCATCATCCCAAAAAGGCTCCCTGTTTCAGCAGCAGATCCTGCAGCCTGGGCACATTAACCTGACGGGGTTTGCATTGGTCTTTTACGCACAATGCGGCGGCAATGCCCGCAGCCTGGCCGGTCACCCAGCAGACCGGGATCAAACGCAGTGTGTCGGCGACAAGAAATTCGGCCGAAACACAGCGCCCGGCAGCCAGAAGATTATCCAGCTTTGCCGGAACAAGGCAACCGTATGGGATCTGGAATTCGGGCGCATTGGCATAGGCGCCGCTGTATCCGATCGCATCCTTGAATTTAACGCCGGTTTTCATTTCCTTCTCGGTCAGTTTCTTGGCTCCGTCGAGCAATCGTGTCAGGCGAACTCCCATCTGCGGGGCGGTTTCCGCAATAAACGCCTGCTCCGCTCCGGGTTTCCTGCGGGCCTTTTCCAGGTTTTTCCATAATGCCCGTCGATGCAGGAGTTCCATTCGGCTGAGTTCCGCCACATCCAGACCGTCGCCGACCGGACCTTTCATATTGAGCCAGTTTATACCGGGCGCGGGTGTCGGACTGCCCACATGTCCTTCGAATGCAGTTACCGGCATTCCCCGTGCCGGCATCCCTGAATCCATATCGTCTCTGGGGCCGGTAGCGTTTTTAAGATGCTCATCCAGCACATCCTGAACGGATACGTTCCCCAACCGGCTGACCAGTCCGATATTGTCCTTGATCTTCTCAAAAGCTGCTCCTGCCGCCGCGTAGATATCCCCGTCCCCGGAAGCGTCCACCACGACATCGGCCAGAATCGCCTGCCGGCCGGATTTGCTTTCGAATACAGCCCCCTTTACAGCATAGTTTGAGTCAATTATGGCATCCACACCCCAACAGTCCAGGTAGGCGTCCATTCCCGATTCCAGAACCATTTCCGCCAGTACATATTTAAATGCTTCGGCATCCACCGTGGGATAGACCGGAGCCCTGTTGCGTTCAATAATCCCGTATTTCAGGACATCCAGCCTCTGCATCATTTCCTCGCCGATACCCCGAATCACCTGGCGATTGTCTCTGTCGTAAAGCGGAAAGATTGCAAGAACCAGGCCCCCTGTCGCCAATCCGCCCAGATAGCCGTATCGCTCCACCAGGGTGACATCCACATCGAGACACCTGGCGGCCAGCGCCGCCGCCGTTCCGGCCGGTCCTCCCCCTACAACCAGAACCTCGGTCTTATGAAGAACCTCCAGTTCCCGCTGCGGCTGCACCACCTTCCCGTCCGCAAGCACTGCAGGGTATCTGGCGACAGCCGGGCCGGGCGGTTGCGGCCCGCGTTTCGCCATCGGCCGAAGCTGGGAAGCCATCAGCGATTCCAGCGGCGTCATCGATCCCGCCAGGACGAGGCCCCCCGTTGCAACGGATTGCATCAGTTCTCTTCGTGAAATCCTCTTTGCCATAATCCTCTCCTCCTACCCGGACATCCTAACCCAAAAACGCCCTATAGAGTAGCCGGGAGTCCGCATTGCCTTCGGCCGCGCTTCATACTACGATCGAGTCATACCGGTGTGGTGTCTCAGAGGATTTTGTGTAAGCGAGCCGCCGCAGTATGAAACCGGCCCAAAGTATCCCCAAGAATCCTGGGGATACTTTGGGCCGGCGAGAAATGCGGATTAAACATAAGAAAGGTAAAAACAGGCGTCTTGGTTTCGATTCGGAAACATAATTCCGTACGTTCAGTTTCAGCCCGACTCAGGAAGGCCCCTCCTGACGCATTGTTACTCAAAACGGTTGGCATAGATGCTGAATTGGGAGCCGTCAAATTGTGTCCAGACGGCAATAGCGTTGCCGTCATCATCCATGGCGATCTGCGGAGACTCTGCATTACCGGTATCGACGGTCTCAATAAGTTCGGCTATGCCCCACCAGGTCGTACCGTCAAAATGGTTGACCCAGATGTTATAGCGGAAACCGTCATATTGGGTCCAGACAGCAATGGCGTTGCCGTCATCACCCATGGCGATCTGCGGGGAATATGCATTGCCGTAATCGACGGTCTCAATCAATTCGGCCATTCCCCATGCCGTACCGTCAAAATGGTTGGCCCAGATGTTATAACGAAAGCCGTCAAATTGCATCCAGACAGCAATGGCGTTGCCGTCATCATCCATGGCGATCTGCGGGGATTCTGCATCCCCGGTATTTTCGTCTTCAATCGACATGCCCATGCCCCATTCCGCTACTTCCTCTTCGTCTTCATCATATAGAATGAAATTGTTGGCCCAGATGTTATAGCGGAAGCTGTCATGTTGTTCCCAAACACTTACCGCGTTGCCGTCATGGTTCATGGCGATTTGAGGAGAATACGCGCTGCCGACATTGTTGGTGTCAATTATCTCGGCTGTTCCCCAAGCGGTACCGTCAAAATAGTTGGCCCAGATGTTATAGTTAAAACCGTCAAATTGTGACCAGACAGCAATGGCGTTGCCTTCACCATCCATATCAATCTGAGGAGAATAGGCATTGCCGGTATCGTCGGTTTCGATCGTTACGGCCGTGCCCCAGGTCGCACCGTCAAAATAGTTGGCCCGGATATTCCTGGTGCCGTCGCGTTGCTCCCAGACAGCGACAGCATTGCCGTCCGCATCCATGACGATCTGCGGTAATTCCGCATTGCCGCTATTGTCGGTCTCAATCAGCTCGGCCGTGCCCCAGTCGGTACCGTCAAAATAATTGGCCCAGATGTTATAGCGGAAGCCGTCATGTTGCGACCAGACAGCAATGGCATTGCCGTCATCATCCATGGCGATTTGCGGGGAGTCTGTGTTTCTGGCATTGTCTTCTATTTCTATGATCTCGGCCGTGCCCCAGGTCGCACCGTCAAAATAGCCGGCCCAGATGTGAAAAATGGAGCCGTCAAATTGTTTCCAGACAGCAATGGCGTTGCCGTCATCATCCATGGCGATTTGCGGAAAGTCTGCAGCGCCGGTATCGTCGGTCTCTATCATCTCGGCCTCACCCCACTCTTTGGATGTTTGGGATGAGGACGTATTATTCCCTCCCCCGTCGCAGGATGTGAAAAAAAATAAAAATGCAATAGTTAGAAATACTGTGAAAACATCATTTTGCTTATTGCCGAAACGCATACAATACCTCTTTCTTTTTGCTGTTAGTTTGGAGAAAAAGAGCAAATTCCGTTCTTCCCAAATTTCAAATTGCCAATACGGCTCGAATAACGATAAGTTTGTTAAAACTTTGTAAAATGCGGGGGAGAGCGGACAATGCAAAGTGCTATGCCGGACACAGACCCGCAGTCCTCACAAGTATTCCTCGGTATTAAATACAGGGTGATTTTCTTGATTCGCATTATTAGACTGGAAACGAATCCGTGCAGGACACTTTTTACAAGGCGTTCCAAAGAAAATATGAAACATATGGAAGAAAGGCACGTATCAGATGCCTGCTTAAGTTATAATTTGTTAAGGATTTTTAACAAACAGAAAAGTTCCATGAATATGCAAAGAACACAGTCGTCTCCGATACCCTCACTCCTGGTCTGTATAATATTCATATTGTCTCTGCAGGGATGCGGCGACACGGGCAGCGACAAAAGCCATACGACCGACATAGCGCCTGAAGCAATTTTTACTGCATCCACATATATTGGATCCTACCCGCTCTCTGTCTCATTTGACGCATCAACATCTACCGACAGCGACGGCAAAATCAAACAGTTCGATTGGCAATTCGGCGATGGAAAGACGGGGGAAGGATCCATAGTTCAGCATACCTACTTAACGACAGGAACTTATAGTGCTCAACTCACGGTTACCGACGATGACGGAAATACCGACACGTATTCCAGAGAGATCGAGGTCAAACCGAGATATAGTCTCAGAGGCACGGTAACTTCGGCTGAATACGTGGAAACAGACAGCGATGTGAACGATTTCAATGCCTCATATACTTCCAATGATTCCTTTAATGAAGCCCAGGAAGTATCGGCGCCGAGTTCAATCAGCGGTTACGTGAATCTTTCATACTGCGGTGCGTACGGCCGCTCCTATTTCTCGGGAGATCCGGAGGATTATTATCTCGTCTCACTAAATCAAGGTACAAACATTACCCTGTACATGTCGGCGGATACGAGTTCGTCCGAATTGAATCTTTATTTATATGACGAACAGCAGAATCTCAAAGATGCGACGCAAACCGATGAAAGCGGATTTGCATCGCTGAATGTTCAGGAAAGCGACAATTATTTTCTCAGGATTGAGGCGGCGGATTATGCATTCTTGACGACGGCCTCCATTTACTCACTGAATATGGGAAAATCAGAAATGACAACCAGGCGAAATTCGCCCCGGTTGAGCGAAAACTTTGTAGCCGGTGAGGTCCTGGTGCGTTTTGAAGAACCGGCGAACGCTGCATATTCCGGTACCGGAAACGGATTGAATTTCCTATCGTCCATGGGATTGTACACCAGCGCTAAGGCATCCGCGCGGGACAAACTATGGCGTCTGTCCAAAACAATCGACAAAAAAATAGTATTCGAGCGCCTCGGCATTCAATCCGCTATTGCCAACAGTCTTGCTCCCGGGAAATCGGATCCTGAAACCGCTTCTAAACTGGAAACGCTCTGG
This sequence comes from Acidobacteriota bacterium, assembly GCA_016934295.1. Taxonomy (GTDB): domain Bacteria; phylum Acidobacteriota; class UBA6911; order UBA6911; family UBA6911; genus UBA6911. The sequence goes on along the minus strand of JAFGTD010000047.1, from coordinate 4,780 downwards.
ATGGTTCGTACACTGCGAAGAGAGGCAGGCATTCGGCTTGCCGAACCGAATTACATTCGAAGATCCCTCACGTTGGAGCCGAATGATTCCTACTATTCCTATCAATGGCATTATCCTTTAATCGGCCTTCCTGAAGCGTGGGAATTCACAACAGGCAGCAGCGATGTAGTGGTAGCGGTTGTGGACAGCGGCATTTTAGGGCAGCATCCGGACTTGGCGGGACAGATTGCCGACGGGTACGATTTTGTTTCGAATCCGGACAATTCCCTGGACGGAGATGGAGTCGATGCCGATCCTGAAGATCCCGGGGACGGCGGTATAAACGGAAGCTCTTTTCACGGCACGCATACGGCGGGAACTATCGCCGCGCGGTCCAACAACAACAACGGCGTAGCCGGCGTTGCATGGAATGCAAAAATTATGCCGCTTCGGGTATTGGGATACGGAGGTATGGGAACCACAAGCGATATCATAGAAGCTGTCAAATATGCCGCCGGAATGGAAACGGAAGCCGGTGTCCGGCTTAACAATCCGGTTGATATAATTAATCTCAGTCTCGGTGGAAAAGGTTATTCGCAAATAGAGGAGGAAGTTTACCGGGAAGTTCGGAGCCAGGGAGTCCTCATTGTTGCATCCGCGGGAAACGACGGCACAAGCGAAATAATGTATCCGGCAGGTTACGACGGGGTTGTGTCCGTAAGCGCCGTTAATATCAACGGAGAGATCACCTATTACTCCAGCTTCGGCACTACCATTGACGTGGCAGCGCCCGGCGGTTCTTCAACGGATACAAACGGAGACGGTTACATGGACGGAGTGCTCAGTACCGTTGGCGATGACAGCAGCGGCACTGTTCAAATGGGCTATGCTTTTTATGCAGGCACCAGTATGGCCGCGCCCCATGTCGCGGGGGTGGCCGCATTGATGAAGGCGCTCTATCCCGGGATGACTCCCGATAATTTCGATACTTTATTGGCGGCCGGATATTTGACCGAAAGTACAAGTGAAACCGGATGGGACAACAAGTTCGGTTACGGTCTGATTAACGCCTACAAAGCCGTTCTCATCGCCAAGGAAGCAGAAATCAGCGGAGGAATCCCCGCCATACTTTCAGTCGCTCCAAGGGTTTTAAATTTTGGAACATTAATATCAAGCCTCAATGTGACGGTTTTCAACGGCGGCGACGGATCCCTGAATGTCGACAATTTTTATTCGAACGCAACGTGGCTGTCGGTCACACCATCCACGGATGTGGACGGCAATGGATTTGGAACCTACATTGTTGACGTAAAACGGGAGGGTCTTGACGACGGCATCTATACAGCCACTCTCACTTTCGAAGCCGGTACGCAACTGGTCCGAATCTCAGTCTCAATGCAGATCGGATTGAATTCCAGAACAGCGTCCGGAGGATACCATTACATTCTTCTACTGGATGCAGAAACCAAAGCGACTCTTGCGCAATACCCATCCCCGGGGACCAGTGGGCTCTATGAGTTCGGCTTTACAGGACTTTCCTATGGAACCCCCTATGTAGTTTTTGCAGGTACGGATCCTGATAATAATGGATATATCTGCGGTGAAGGGGAAACCTGTGGAGCTTACATTTCTCTTGACCAACCCATTAAACTGGAAATCCAGGAAAATACGCAGGGTATCGATTTTACAACGGATATCATATTCGATATTCCGGACGATTTATCCGAGCAGATTTATGAGACCGGCAGTATTTTTCGCGGAGATGCTTCGAGTAAAATTCTCAAATAAAATTTTGCCTTTAAATTCTCCGATTAAATTCTTAACCGGAGTCTGTCGTGAAATTCAGGCGGTTAATCTGGTAAGAGTTTTGATTTTCACGGAAGAGATCAGGGCGTAAATTTATATCCCAGGCCATGGACCGTTATAATGAATTTGGGGTGCCTGGGATCCTCTTCCAGTTTTTGCCTGATCCATGCGATGTGAACATCCACCGTTCGCGTCGACGGGATGGCCGTGTATCCCCAAACTTCCTGCAAGATTTTTTCTCTGCTCAGGGTCTTACCCTCATGATCGATAAGATACCGCAGCAATTGGAATTCCTTTGCCGCAACGAGTACCGGTTCCCCATTGCGAGTCACTACGGTTTTTCTCAGATCAACCTGGACGGAACCGAACTTGTAAACGGACTGCGACGGAACGAAGGTCCTGGTTGCCCGGCGCAATAAAGCTTCGATGCGGGCCATGAGCTCCAGCATTTCAAAAGGCTTGGTCAGATAATCATCGGCCCCGATTTTTAGCCCCAGCACTTTATCAACAACCTGATCGCGGGCCGTAAGCATTATGACCGGAGTCAAAAATCCCTGCTGCCGCAGGTCGCGGCATATGTTCAAACCGCTCTTTTTCGGCAGCATAAGGTCCAGGATAATCAGGTCAAAAGCCTGGCTGGACGCCCGTATGAATCCTTCCTCCCCGTCAAGAGCCGTCACGACATCGTATCCTTCTTTGGCCAGTTTATCGCTGAGAGTCAGCACCAATCCGGGTTCATCTTCTATCAGCAATATTCTATACAACATGGTTGGAATGTCCTTTGTTTTATGATGAAGCGGGAGGGCTCTTTTGGTCCGGCACGACTGGCAAACGCATTGTAAAGGCACTTCCCCGCCCCGGCGCGCTTTCTACGCGGATGTTTCCTCCCATTGAAGACAAGGTTTCCTGAACAAAAAACAATCCCAGGCCAGTACCGTGAATCTGTCTTTCTATAGCCGCATTGCCGCGATAGAAAGGACTGAAAATATGGGGAAGGTCCTTACTGTTGATACCGATACCCTTATCTTCCACAACCACTTTTATCCCTTTGCCCCGTCTGGTTTGCAGCGCCTCTGTTCGAATGCGCAGCCAGCGGGTTTCGCCGCAATACTTGATCGCATTTTGAATTAAGTTCTGAAGTACCTGGCTCATCGCCGAAGGATCGATATTGGCCAACGGCAGATCCGGAGCCAGATCGGTTTCGACTGAAAATCCGGCTGTTTCGAGGACCGATTGCGTCTGTTCCAGAGCTTCAGTCACAATCCTATTGATTTGAATGGGTTGGAGGCTGTACCGGCGGTTGCCGACCCGCATGCCCGCGAACTGCATGATCTGTTCCACCATCGCGGCAAGTTTGCGTCCTTCTCCCCGGATAAGTTTTCCGTAATTCCGTATCGCCTTGCCGGATTCAGTCACTACGCCTTCAGCAAGATTGTCCCCGGCAGAACAAATCACGGCCAACGGCGTTCTTAACTCGTGAGAAACCCCCGCGACAAAATCAATCTGAAGCTGTGTGAGGCGCTGCGCCCGCCGCGCAGAGATAAGAATCAATGCCATGCTTGCCGCCAGCAGCAGAAGGCCGCCGAAGCTGAGCGCCAGGTTTCTGTGACGCATTGCCGCCACTGCCGCTTCCAGGGATCCTTCACGGTGTTTTGCCAGCAGCTCCCAGGGAAAATCCTCGCGACCGGATAGACGACGCCTCAAGGCGATCATGTTTCTTACGGGAGGCGGCGGTCGAGGTGGAGTAAAGGATAGGTCCGGCGCCGTTTCCGGTAGCGGCTTCCTTCCAATTGCCGCCTCCTGCCCCCCCGGCCCCGGCGGCTCGCGGGGAATATCGACCAGGCTCAACCTGGCATCCGGCGTTGAAAAATCATCCGGTTTCAGATCGGGATCGGATTGAAATAGAAACTCAGGCCTGTCTCTGCCGGCAACAGCCACCTGATACATATAGCCGTCCCGACTGCCGAAATATTCTTGAGCAAGCATCGGCACCCGTTCATTCAACAGTATTTCAGAATTAAATTTTATCAGGAGAAAACCCAAAAACCTTTCTTCCGTTGCAGGTGTGGACAGCGGTTCCGAAAGAATCAGGGGCTGAATTAAATACGGCACTTGATCCGGCGTGATTTCGATAAAGGGACGCATTTGGGGCGGCCCCTGCATCCTGTTTCCAAAAATACTTTCGTACCGTTCCTTAATCCCGTCCAGTTCCGCCGGCCAGGGTTCCGGTTCGTAGTCTTCAATTTCTCTGTTCAGAACCAGCAGTTGCAGGTCGTTCCCGGGAATCTCCGCAACCCAAAGGTACACGTTCTGAATCAGGCGAAAATCGGTCATATTCAAAAGAGCCGTACAGTTTTCCGCATATTTTTTCCAGTCCCGTTGATTAAGAATGGCTGTGTCCGGCCGCAACAAAAACCCGGGCTGCTGCAATTCGTCGTTGAAATGAATGCGGAACTGATTCATGGAAGCCAGCAGGCTGGAATGCATTCGCTCATACTCGGCTTCGCTGAGCTGTCCGCTCCAGCGATATTGTAGTACAGCGAGGATGACCAGTATCGAAAACAGGAAGACAACAACGGCAATTGAAAATCCCGTGCGCTTAAACCATGAATTTTGGTATCCGGACACCCGGTTATCGGGAAACAGATTCAGAGAATGGAACAGACGTTTTATCATGATTCCGATTTGGTTAATGGAGCCTCTTCCCAGTATCTAACATGAAAACCGGTATTTCTCAATAATGCAATCCTGTCGGAGCAGGTATACGCGCTGTTGATAAAAGCGAAATCTACCGGTGCTTCATGCTGCGGGGAATTGCACAATTTTCTTTGTATCACTTGATATGTCCCTGTGTGTAGTGTCGGGAACGGATGCATCCTAATTACCAGGGAGATCCCCCGGCTCTGCCGGGAGGCAGTAAAAGTTTGACAGTTACATAAATCGGGGTCGGAGTCGGCATCGGAATCGCGGTCGAAATAGGAAGGCCAATATCTCC
>JAFGTD010000046.1 GCA_016934295.1 Acidobacteriota bacterium | reverse complement strand
TCAAGCGTCAGACCCAACGAAAAAAAGGGATCCGCCGGATCGTCCCGGTCCCCCTGCAGCTGATCACCGAGACGGCCATGTACCTGGCCAGGCACCCGGAGATGAAAGGGAGAATATTTAAGCTGAGCCGGGCGCACTTCTTCAAGGTCTTCCAGGACCTCTCATTGAAATCGGGTCTTGACCCGGAATTGGCCCATCCCCACATCCTCCGCCACACCCGGGCCATCGAATTGCTCCGGGGCGGAGCCCCGGTCTCCATTGTCCAGGATCTCCTCGGGCACTCCGGCCTGAACACCACGGCCATCTACTTGGGGGCTGCTCACGAAAAGGATGAATTCGTACGCTAAGGCAGAAATGCCCTATATTGCAATGTTTTATTGTATACTTTTTTAACGAAATACTGCATTTCAAAAAAGTATCCTTTATTAACGGCCATTTCCACCGATATAGAATTCAGGCTGTAATTCGAAAGAAATTATTGGAATCGATTAATTGAAACCAAGTTATTCTGTAGGTGATTGGAACAATTGCCCCCACATTCAGGCGTTTTTCAACCCGAACCATTCCCTGCGAATTATCCACTTGGTCAACTCAATCACAGGGATGATGGTAACGGCCGTGGTGACGATAATCAGCCAGTCCTGCAAAGGCAGGCTATATGACCCAAACGGCTTTTGCAGAAATGGGAAATATACAACAAATACCATCAGGATAATCTCCCAGCCGATTGCCAGGTTGAGCCATTTGTTGGCAAATGGCTGCCGGATAATCGTCTCTCTTTCAGATCGGAACGAGTAGGCCTTGAGGAATTCAATCAGGATCAAGGAGACGAATATCATGGTCATCGCTTCTGCAAGCGGCTTTCCAGACATCCTGGCCCAATGAAACAGCGACAGGTTGACAATCGCTGACCAGAATCCGCTGGCCAGCATAAGGGTCAGAAGTGGCTTTGTAAAGATCCCCGTTTTGGGATCTTTCGGCTTTCGTTGCATGATGGCTTTATCAGTGGGATCGACTGCCAAGGCCAATGCCGGCAAACCGTCTGTGGCCAGATTGATGTATAGGATCTGTACTGCGGAGAGCGGCAGAGGCATTCCCATAACCGTGGCCCCTATCATGAGAGTGATCTCGCCGATATTTGCCGCTAGGAGGTAGGTCAAAAATTTCTTGATGTTGTCGTAGATGCCGCGTCCTTCCTCGACCGCCGTAACAATGGAGGCAAAATTGTCATCGGTCAAGATCATCGCCGCGGCTTCTTTTGAAACGTCAGTGCCTGTAATACCCATGGCGATCCCGATATCCGCTTTCTTGAGAGCCGGGGCGTCATTTACACCATCACCGGTCATGGCGACGATATGCCCGTTTCTTTGGAACGCTTCAACTATTCTCAATTTGTGTTCAGGAGCCACCCGGGCGAATACCTGAATCGAGCCAATCATTGAATCCAGTTCGCTTTCGGTCATATTCTGCAATTCGCTGCCAATGACCACACGACCGTCGGTGAGAATGCCGAGTTCGCGGGCGATCGCTTGGGCTGTAATCGGGTGGTCGCCGGTGATCATCACCGGGCGGATTCCGGCCTCAATGCAGGTCCGCACTGCCTCCTTCGCTTCCGGGCGGGGCGGATCGATAATTCCAACCAGTCCGAGGAATGTCAGCCCGCTGTTGGCGTCGCTTAGTGTAGCTCCAGGTTTTGTGGCAATGGCGATGATGCGCAGGGCCTGCGCCGCCATTTCCTTGGCTTTTTCCAGGAGCAGTTGCTGACCAGCCAAGTCAAGCGGTGTGATTCCCTCGTCAGTCTGCTGATAAGAACAATCCGGAATGAGAACCTCCGGAGCGCCCTTGATAAACGCGACTGACTCTCCGCCACTGACATGGATGGTAATCATCCGCTTGGTTTCGGATGTAAACGGTTGTTCGTAAATACGTGGGAGTCGGGATGATTCCTGGCTTTCGTTGATACCGGCTTTCCGAGCAGCGACCAGAAGCGCCCCTTCCGTAGGATCTCCAGCAATCATCCAGGCGCCTGCTTCGTCTTGATCAAACCGAGCATCATTGCACAATACGCCCGCGGTTAACAAAAGTCGGAGGGTGTCGGTAACATTGGCTCCAGCTGGTGTTGATGTAAAAGTCCCCTCGGGCGAATATCCGCTGCCGCTGACCTCAAAAGTTGTATTCGCCAGGAGAATCGACTTGACAGTCATTTCATCGCGAGTCAAGGTGCCGGTCTTGTCGGAACAAACGACTGTCGTACTTCCCAGTGTCTCAACCGCGGATAGCCGTCGCATCAGAGCGTTGCGTCTGACCAGCCGTTTCACTCCTAGGGCGAGGGAAATAGTCACCACGGCCGGCAGGGCTTCCGGCACTACTGCCACTGCCAAGGCAATTCCGAAGATCAGCATTTCGATGAAAGCCTGCCCTCGGAATAGCCCCAAGGCGATGATCATCAGGACGATTAGAATGGCTGCCCTTGCCAGAGTTGCTCCTACGCGATTGAGGCTCTTTTGCAATGGCGTTTTTTCTGTTTCAACTTGCTGCAGCATACGGGCGATCTTGCCAAGCTCGGTATTCATCCCTGTAGCCATGGCAACGGCCCGGCCCCTGCCATAACTGATTGACGTCCCGGCATATACCATATTTTTTCGATCTCCGACCACCGCGTCCGGTACAGGAGAGTAGTCATGGTCCTTCTCTGCGGGCAGGGATTCTCCGGTCAACGAAGACTCTTCGGCTTTAAGGTTCACCGACTGGATCAGGCGGGCATCGGCGGGAATGCGGTCGCCTGCGCTTAAGAGAAAAATGTCGCCGGGTACTATTTCTATAGCCGCGATTACCTGCTCCTTGCCGTCGCGGATAACCCGGGCGGTGGGAGCCGCCATTTGTTTCAGTGCTTCAATGGCCTTCTCGGCACGATATTCCTGGATAAATCCAAGCAGAACTGCGAACAGAACGATAACCGCGATGGCAATTGCTTCGACGCCATGACCGAGAACCATCGAGATGGAGGTGGCGATCAACAGAATAATAATTAGTACATTCTTGAATTGTTCCAGGAGTAACAACCAAGGGCTGATGGCTTTCTGCTTTTCCAGCCGGTTTGGGCCATATAATAATTGCCGCCGGGCCGCTTCTTTACTCGACAATCCGGCAGCACTGCAGTTCAACTCCTTACATATTTCATCCAGTTTTTTAATATGTGCGTTTTTCATATATTACTCTCTATATTTATCTTCAAAGACACCTATAACATTGATATATCTACTTTCCATGGCAATTCAATTAATTCTTCCCCGGTTATTCATTTTGCCGCTTTAGCGAATCTGGACGTTTCATGGGCCCACTTGACGGCCATTTTTTTCCGGAATTCCACTATTGCCAGGTCTTCGTCAGCGGTCGAGCGGATGAACTCGGCATATGTTTCAAAATCTTTCTTTCTCGCCTCATACTCAAGGAGAAGGTCTTGCTGAATTTCGTTTTTCATTTCTACGCAATCGAACGATTTTCCTTTACTCTTCATTGACAACCTTCCTTCAGTCATACAATCGGCATGGACCTGTGTATCCAAGGCGATTATTCACGTTGTCAAAATCCCTGGATCGGTTGAAATTCACGATACCCTATGCTTTATTAAGCAAACGAACTGTTGCCGGTAGCGGGCAGCCAGCGATACAGCGTGGGGATGGATATCCCCAGGTTGAGCGCGACATCCTTCGGCGGCAGTCCGTCCCGCAGAAGCTTTTTCGCCGCCTCGATCTTTTTGTCGGTCATTTTTCGTTTTCGCCCGCCAACGCGGCCGAGCCTTTTGGCTGCGGCCAAGCCCGCTTGGGTCCGCTCCACGATGAGTTCCCGCTCCATCTGGGCCAGGCTGGCCATCACATGAAAAAAGAACCGGCCGGCCGGTGTAGACGTATCAATGCTGTCGGTAACACTTTTGAAATGGACACCTCTTTTCTCCAATTCACCGGCCAGGTTGACCAAGTCGCGGACGCTGCGGCCCAATCGATCCAGTTTCCAAACCACCAGTGAATCCCCGGGCCTCAGAAAGGCCAGGGCCTCTTTGAGGCTGGGCCGTTCGGATCTTGTTCCGCTGATTCTGTCGATGAACACCTTTTGGCAACCGCATTTTTCAAGGGCATCGGTTTGAAGCTCGATCTTCTGATCCTCGGTGGAAACTCTGGCGTAGCCGATCAGCATGTTGTCTTTTTCCTTTATCATTTCTCATTAAAAGTATGGCATAATGAGAATGGCTTTTCAAGAATATTTTTTGAGAATCGAAGAAGTCCTGTTTTTTGTTCACGGGGGTGAAGGGAATTGTATTTCTCACAAACGAACGTTTTCAAGAGGATTGTCAATGCCAAAACGAACCATTCTGAATCAATCTGAACGTGTCAAACTTTTCGGAATTCCTGAATCGCCGGACGACCTGATCCGGTATTGATTAATTCAATGATAGAATCGGCGCTGATGCTAGTGGCGGCCCGCTTGCGTCATGTGGCCGGTACTCGCTGGGGATCACGGATGTACATGAACATGCAACGGCTGGATGAAACCATTGAGGAGGTGTTGACGACAAGTGCATGAAACAACGAGAAGGTATGGGCATGTGGAAAAGAGTGGATCCCGCTGCGCGGGCTCCACTTTCCCACATGCATTATTTTTCCAAAAAAACGGGACT
>JAFGTD010000045.1 GCA_016934295.1 Acidobacteriota bacterium | reverse complement strand
GTTTCAGACGCTCGGCGACAATGGCATCTACAAGTTCGTCGGGCACCAGGGCTCCCGATTCCATGTATTCCTTCGCCTTTTTCCCCAACTCCGTCTCATTTTTCAGAGCTTCACGCAGCATATCTCCGGTGGAGATGTGGGGAAACTTCAGGCTTTCGCTGATCAAACGCGCCTGGGTTCCCTTGCCGGCTCCCGGCGGCCCCAACATTATAATAGCCAATCTGTTATTTTTCATCGCATACCCGGTAATGAACCGCGAACGGAACCTGAACAACGCAACATTCCCATTCGCCTTCAACAATCAGTAATCCGTTCAGCTTCTTCGCCCCCGAATGCGTCCTTTCTTAAGAAACCCGTCATAATGACGCATAATCAACTGGGATTCAATCTGCTGCACCGTATCCATGGCCACCCCGACAACGATCAGAAGCGAGGTGCCGCCGAAATAGAACGTGACTCCCAGGCCGGTTGTAATCCAGGTCATGTTTGCACTGCTCAAAAGATCGTCCAGCCAGGGCCCGATCCACGGAAGCGGCTGCACCTTGAAACCGGAAATCATAAATTCCGGCAGCAGGCATATCAACACGAGATAAATGGACCCGGCCAGAGTCAGGCGACTCAGGATTCGATCGATATATTCCGCCGTTCTGCGCCCGGGACGGATGCCGGGGATATACCCCCCATACTTTCGAATATTGTCCGCCACTTCGTTCGGATTAAAAATGATGCTGACATAGAAGAAGCAGAAAAAGATGATGGCGGCAATATATATCAATACGTACAGCGGCATTCCCTGGCCGAGCGCCTTCGACATTCCCTGCATGAAATCGTTCTCGAACAGGGACCCGAGGGTGGAAGGGATCGCAACAATGGATGCGGCGAAAATAACCGGAATCACACCGCCCGAATTCACCTTCAGAGGAAGGTGCGTCGCCTGACCGCCGTAGACCTTCCGGCCGACGACGCGCTTGGCGTACTGCACGGGAATTTTCCTCTGTCCCCTCTCCACAAACACAACTGCGGCGACCACCAGCACCATGACGACTACGAGCAGGATGACTTCAAATATATTCCACTCGCGTGTGCTCAACTGAACCCATATAAACTGGATGGCGCTCGGCAGCCCGACGACGATACCGGCAAAGATAATCAGGCTTATGCCGTTTCCAATGCCCCGGTCGGTTATCTGTTCCCCGATCCACATAATAAACGCCGTCCCTGTCGTCAGGGTGATCATCACCATCAAACGGAATCCCCAGCCGGGATGCGTTACGATCTGCAGGCCGTCCCCGCCGGCTCTCTCGAGGGCAATGGCCGTCATAAAGCCCTGAAACAACGTAAGAACCACGGTCAGGTAGCGGGTATATTGGGTAATCTTTTTTCTCCCCAGTTCCCCTTCCTTGGACAGCTTTTCCAGGTAGGGAACGACCACCGTCGCCAGCTGCAGGATAATCGATGCCGTAATGTAAGGCATAATCCCGAGAGCGAAGATACTGAACCGCCTGAGGGCTCCTCCGGTGAACACATTCAGGAATCCGAAGATTGTGCCGCCGGACTGCTGGAACAACTGGTCCAGCGCATCGCTGTTAATCCCGGGTGTGGGAATGAAGGCGCCTATACGGTAAACGGCCAGCATTGCCAGCATAAATAGCACCCGGTTGCGCAGATCCGGTATGCTGAAAATGTTGTGGATCGAGCTTAATATTGGATTTCGTTCTTCCGGCATCGTGTCTCAGATCTCCCGGAGCTCAGGCTCCAGATCTAAAAGAAATGCAATCAACCGCAAATATCCGCTATGCGATCACCTCAACAGAACCGCCAGCTTTCTCAATTTTCTCTCGAGCGCTGCGACTGAACTTATGCGCCCGAACATGGATGGCATGCTTCAACTCTCCTCCGCCGAGAATCTTTATTTCGTTGCGGAGATTTTTTACGAGGCCGTGTTCTTTCATGGCCTCGGGATCCACCTTGGCGTCCGCTTCAAACAGGGCCAGTTTGTCCAGGTTCACCGCCAGGTACTCCTTGCGGAAAAGATTGTTGAATCCCCGTTTCGGCAGACGTCGATACAGCGGCATCTGCCCTCCCTCAAATCCGGGCCGGGTGCTCGCTCCGGATCTCGAGAGCTGCCCGTTGGAGCCTCGGGTCGCCGTTTTGCCGTGTCCCGAACCCATGCCTCTTCCAACACGCTTTTTCGGGCGATTCGCGCCCTTGGCCGGCTTCAATGTATTAATGCTCAACATAATAGTATGCCTTTTTAAAAACGGAACGACGGGCCTGTACGGCAGGCCGCCTTCTACTGATCGATAATCCTAACCAGGTGAGGCACTTGCGCCACCATCCCGCGAACCGCCGGGGTATCGACCCGGGTTACAACCTGATTAAGACGTTTAAACCCTAAACTTTTTATAACCAACTTGTGCTTTTCCGGCGCACCTATCCCGCTCTTGAAATACTGGATGGTCAATGTTGCTCCGGTTTCTTTCGCCGCTTTCTTTTTCGATGCCATCGATTACAATTCCTCGACCTGTTTGTTCCGCAGTTTGGCGATTTTAACGGGCTCTTTCAGGTTTCTCAGCCCTTCAAATGTAGCCTTCACCACATTGTGAGGGTTGGTGGTGCCTATCGATTTCGTAAGAATATTGGCAATACCGGCGGACTGAACAACCGCCCGAACGGCACCGCCCGCAATAACTCCGGTACCTTCCGCAGCCGGCTTGAGTACCACGCGCCCTGCGCCGTAACGGCCAAGAATAAAATGAGGAATCGTTCTCCCCTTCAAGGGAACGCGTATCATATTCTTGCGCGCCTGCTCGACTCCCTTTCGGATTGCCTGAGGAACTTCCTTAGCTTTCCCCATTCCGTATCCGACCTGTCCGTTTTGATCGCCAACCACCACCAGAGCGCTGAAACTCAGGTTTTTCCCACCCTTGACTACTTTAGTCACACGATTGATGGAAACGACCTGATCAACAAATTCCTGCGCATTCGGTTCGTTCTTATCCAAGCTTCCTCCACTACCAGTTTGCCAGTAGGAATGAACAGCAGGTTTTGACTTCCTGCCGGCTATTTACTTCTGGCTCCTGACTTCTTGCTTCTGCTTTTTAAAACTTCAATCCCGATTCCCTGGCCGCTTCGGCAACCGCTTTGACGCGGCCATGGTACAGATACCCCCCACGGTCAAAAATCACCGTTTCAATTCCTTTTGCACGGGCCCGCTCCGCTATTTTCTTGCCCAGGAGCTTTGAAGCCTCGATATTGCCTGCATTTTTCAAACCGCCATTAATTTCTTTTTCCACCGTAGATGCGGCGGCCAGGGTTTTCCCCTGGGAATCATCGATAACCTGCGCATACATATTTTTCAGGCTGCGAAAAACGCAGAGCCTTGGCCGGGATGCACTTCCGGCAATCTTCGCGCGTATTCTCTTATGGATTCTATGCCGCTCTTTGGAACGATCTATCGGTTTAATCATTATGCACCCTTCTTCCCGACCTTGGTACGAACCATTTCATTCGTATAGCGGAGGCCTTTTCCTTTATACGCATCCGGTTTCTTAAGAGACCGTATATCCGCGGCCACCTGCCCCACCATCTGCTTGTCCGGACCGGAAATAATAATGGTACCGATATAATTCTGTAAGTTTCGCTGTTGTCTTTCCACCTTCATTGAGATTCCCGGGGGAATGGGGAATTCGATGGGATGGGAATAACCGAGGGAAAGCATGATCGCTTTCGATTTAACCTCGACCTTGTACCCGATCCCGACCAGATCCAGGCTTTTGGTAAAACCTTCGCTGACGCCCTGGATGCAGTTTGCGGCCAGAGAGCGTGCCAGTCCATGGTACCCCGGATACGGTTTTTCATCCGATTCTCTTATGGCCGTCAAAATATCCCCGTTCCTCTCAAATCGGATTCCGGGCGGTATGGAGGTGGAAAGCTTCTGGTTCTTGCCTTCGACTTCCAACCGTCCGTCACCGATCACCACCTTGACGCCGTCCGGCACCTTGATCGGTTTATTCCCTATTCGCGACATAAAGCACCTTTCATATGGAACAGTACAGACCGTCCCCTAACTGATGGCGCAGAGCACCTCTCCGCCCAATCCTTTCTCCTCAGCCTGTTTCCCGGTTAAAATCCCCTGAGACGTGGACATAATGCAGATTCCCAGTCCGCCTATAACGGGAGGAATTTCGGATTTTCCGACATAGACTCTGCATCCCGGACGGCTGATTCGTTCGAGAGACGAGATTACGGTATTTTTCCCTGCATACTTCAACTGGATACGGATAACACCCTGTTTATTGTCCTGCATATGGGTGAACCCTGAAATATATCCCTCTTCTTTCATAATCCGTGCAATTTCCAGCTTCATTTTTGATGAGGGTATATCTACAGTCTCGTGCCTCGCATTGCAGGCATTTCGAATCCGCGTCAGAAGATCGGACACAGGATCGGTCATTGTCATGATCAACTCCCAATACTAATTGGTTCCAAGCCCTTGAATGTTTTTTTCGGGCCTAATGCCTTTTTTCGGCTCCGGTATTTTTCCGGGCTCCGGTGTTTTATCCGGACATCGTTCGTACAACTGTTTATCTCAATTACCAACTCGATTTGGTTACTCCGGGTATTTCTCCCGCCAGCGCCAGATCACGGAAGCAGAGCCGGCAAAGCTGGAACTTCCGATAATATCCGCGTGGACGTCCGCAACGCAGGCAGCGATTGTGCGCCCGCACCGAAAACTTGGGCGTCCGTCTGGCTTTTGCTTTCATACAATTTCTTGCCACAATAACTCCCGTCAGCATTTCCGATCCCATCCGGCGGATGGGCCGGGTTCTTTATTGCTGCCCCCGTTTCGCAAAGGGCATCCCAAGAATCTTTAAAAGTTCAAACGCTTCGTCGTCCGACTTTGCAGTCGTAACGATCGTAATATTCATTCCGCGGGTTCTATCCGCCTTGCTGTAGTCAATTTCCGGGAATATAAGCTGGTCGCGCAATCCAAGCGTATAATTCCCTCGTCCATCGAAGGCTTTCGGCGAGATCCCCCGGAAATCCCTGACGCGCGGAAGCGCAATGCTCACAAGACGATCCAGGAATTCGAACATCCGATCGCCGCGCAGCGTAACCGTAACGCCGATGGGCATTCCCTGACGCAGCTTGAATGCCGCAATCGATTTCTTGGCCTTCGTCACTACGGCATGCTGGCCCGTGATCGTAGCCAGTTCATCGGCAGCCGTGTCGAGCACCTTGGCATTGGAAATGGCATCGCCCAATCCCATGTTTACATTGATCTTTACCAGTTTGGGCGCCGCCATGACGTTCTTATACCCAAACTGCTTTATCAGAGCAGGGACGGCTTCCTTTTTGTACAACTCCCGTAATCTACTCATTCTCTGACCTTTCCAACCTATTCATCCAAAAGCTCGTTGCAGCCTTTGCATACCCTGGCCTTGCGGCCGTCCGGCATAACACTGAAGCCAACACGTGCATGCTTGTCGCAGCGTTTGCAGACAACCATCAGGTTGGATATATCGATAGGCGATTCCTTCGGCAGAATGCCCCCTTTTATATTCTTTTGCGGATTGGGCCGGGTATGCTTCTGGATCTGATTTATCCCTTCCACAACAGCCCGTTTTTTATCAACAAAAACTTTCAGGACTTTGCCTGTTTTGCCCCGGTCTTTTCCGGACCTCACGTAAACCATATCGTTTTTCTTAATGTGCACTCTGGGCATCGGATTCTTCCTCGATCAACCGCTGCTACAGCACTTCTGGCGCCAGCGAAACGATCTTTAAAAAGTTTTTCTCCCTCAATTCCCGACTGACCGGACCGAAAACACGCGTCCCGATAGGTTCTTTCTGGTCGTTGATAAGAACGGCGGCATTGTCGTCAAATCGAATGTAGGAACCGTCTCTGCGTCGATATTCTTTGCGCGTTCGTACGATCACGGCCTTGACCACCTGGCCTTTTTTCACAGTACCGTCCGGAGAGGCTTCCTTCACGTTTGCGGTGATGACATCTCCCAGGCTAGCAACGCGCCCGACCTGATTGCCCAGCGCATGAATGCAGGAGATCCTTCGAGCGCCCGAATTGTCCGCAACATCCAAAATCGTCCTCATCTGTATCATGATGACCCCACTTCGTAAGACGTATCCCGCAACCGTTCGCTATATCGATCCGCCGCTAATCCTGCGTTATCCGTCACGTGTCTTTTGTTACCCGTCAAATCCGGATCTATGACCCGGCTGTTATTAATCCACCGTAGAGGCGCTGGCCAGAACCTTCTCAACACGCCATCTCTTGCGTGCACTCAGCGGACGTGTTTCGACAATTCGCACACGGTCCCCGACTTTGCACGCGTTATTTTCATCGTGCGCCAGAAACTTCGAGGTTCTCCGCAGAATCTTTTTATACAGGGGATGCTGGACACGCCTGTCCACTGCGACAGCCACCGTCTTATCCATTTTGGTGCTCGTTACGATGCCCACCTGACTTTTGCGGATTCCCCTTTTCTGTTCAGTTCCCATTCTTCCCTCGGTCTATCGAGACTGGAAATTCAAGATTAATCTTTAATTCCAAATTGTTATTTGCGCTCCATTTCTTTTAGAACGGTCGCAATACGAGCAATATCCCGCCGAATCGCCTTCATTTTCGGCGCGCTTTCCAGCTGCCCCGTAGCTGCCTGGAAGCGAAGTTTAAGTAGTTGCATGCGCAATTCGGAATCTTCGACGATCAGGTCTTCCCGGGACATATCTCTCAACTTGGAAGCTTTCATGCGCCCTCCTTGCCGAATCGTTTTACAAACTTTGTCCTGACGCACAGCTTATGACCGGCAAGCCGCATTGCTTCCTGAGCCATATCCTCCGCAACGCCTTCCATTTCATAAATGATTTTACCGGGCCGGACCACTGCAACCCAGCCTTCCGGAGCGCCCTTGCCTTTCCCCATTCGGGTTTCAGCCGGCTTTTTTGTAACAGGCTTATTCGGGAAAATGCGGATCCAGATCTTTCCGCCGCGTTTGACAAAACGAGTGATGGCGACGCGCCCCGCTTCAATCTGGCGTTCGCTGATCCAACCGGCCTCCATGGCCTTCAGTCCGTATTCCCCGAAGGTAACCTCCGAGCCGCGCCAGGCTTTACCGCGCCTTTTTCCCTTCTGCTGCTTTCGATATTTGACTTTTTTCGGCATCAACATTTGATGGTCTCCCGCAAACTACCGTCCTTTTTCAGGTCTTTGCATTTCAAAAACTTCGCCTTTATAGATCCACACTTTGATGCCAATCATTCCGTATGTCGTATTCGCTTCGGCGAAGCCATAGTCGATGTCGGCACGAATCGTATGCAGTGGAAGCTGTCCGTTCAGATACCACTCGGTGCGGGCGATTTCGGCGCCGTTCAGTCGGCCGGAACACCGTATCTTGATGCCCTTGGCCCCGAAACGCAGGGTGCCGTCTACGGCCCTGCGCATGGCCCTCCGGAAAGCAATGCGTTTGACCAGCTGCTGCGCGATACCCTCCGCTACAAGCTGCGAATCCAACTCGGGTTTATTCACTTCCTGGATCTTCAGGTTGATATCCCGCCCGGTCAACAGCTGCAAATCTTTCTTCAATCTTTCTATTTCACTCCCCTTTTTGCCCACGATAATGCCCGGGCGGGAAGTAAAGATAATGATGGTTAATTTGTTCGCAGCACGTTCGACTTCAATCCTGGAAATACCCGCGTGGGAGAATTTCTTTTTGAGCATGGCCTTGAGGCGAAGATCTTCATGCAGCAGGGCCCCGTAATCTTTTCGAGCAAACCATCGAGAACGCCATGTCCGATTGACGCCTAATCTAAAACCGTAAGGATGAACTTTCTGACCCACGGATAACCCCCTACTCTTCCTCTATATCCTTGCCTTTAATAACGATGCTCACATGCTTGTAGCGGCGTTGCTGGCGATACGCCCGACCCATCGGAGCCGGTCGCACTCTTCGGCGCCATTTTGTCGGCCCGAGATCCACAACGGCTTTTTCCACGATGAATTGGTCCACATCAGCGGTCGCATTCTTCTCTTTTGCATTCGCCACCGCGGAGAGCAAAACCTTTTCGATCGATTTCGTCGCGCGTTTATTCGTGAAACGCAGGATAGCCAGAGCATCCTGTACGTTTTTCCCGCGGATAAGATCGATGACCAACCGCGCTTTCTGCGGTGATCCCTTCAAGTATTTGCCTTTCGCTATCGCTTCCATATTCCTTCAATTTAAGATTCCAGATTCCAGATTCCAGAAAATCTCGAATAAAAACCTTAAATCCCTTTCAGGTTAATAACTACCTCACCGAAGTGGATTTCTCCGAAGCCTTGGTGGTATGGCCCTTAAACATCCGGGTGGGCGCAAACTCCCCAAGCTTATGACTGACCATATTTTCGGAAATGTAAATAGGAATAAATTTTTTGCCGTTATGCACCGCAATAGTAAGTCCTACCATATCCGGTGTTATGGTCGAACGCCGGGACCAGGTCTTGATCACCGTGCGCGCGCCGCTGCCGGCAGCGGCTCTCACCTTTTTAAGAAAGTGCTCGTCAACAAAAGGTCCTTTTTTGACTGATCTTGTCATGCTGCTCCCTATTTCCCGCGTCGCTTGATAATAAAGCTTTGTGTGCGTTTATTGTTCCGGGTTTTATAGCCCTTGGTCGGCATGCCCCAGGGGCTGACAGGATGCCTCCCACCGGACGTTCTTCCCTCGCCGCCTCCATGGGGGTGATCGATCGGGTTCATGGCCACACCGCGAACGGTCGGCCTTATACCCAGCCATCGTTTTCGTCCGGCCTTGCCGAGAGATATGTTCTCGGAATTCAGGTTGCCGACCTGCCCGATAGTCGCATAGCATTCAAGATGCACCATGCGCGTTTCGCCCGAAGGCAGTTTAATCTGGGCGTATCCCGATTCCTTTGCCAGCAACTGGGCCGCGGTTCCGGCCGAACGCGCCATCTGCCCGCCTTTACCCTTCCTCATTTCGATATTGTGAATCATCGTTCCGAGCGGGATGTTCTTCAGCGGCAGGGAATTCCCGACGAGAATATCCGCGTTCTCTCCGGCAATGACACTGGATCCGACGTCAAGCCCGTTGGGGGCAAGAATATAGCGTTTTTCTCCGTCCGCATATGCCAACAGCGCAATCCTTGCAGTGCGGTTGGGATCGTACTCAAGCGAAACCACCTTTGCCGGGATTTCTTTTTTGTCGCGCCGGAAATCGATAATACGGTACAACTTCTTGTGTCCGCCGCCGCGATGCCGTATCGAAAGCCGCCCCTTATTATTCCTCCCTGAAATCCTGGTTTTGGAACGGGTTAATTTCTTGAGAGGACGGTCTTTCGACAGTTCTTCGTTTTTCAATGTCGTCCGGAAACGCATCGCGGGCGACGTCGGGTTGTAAGTCTTAATGGAAGACATGATTTTGCCCAGCTCCTACTATTAGACTGCCTCGGAAAATTCGATCATCTTCTCGCCCTCTTTGAGGGTAACGTAGGCCTTTTTCCAGTCCGGCCTTCGGCCCGTATACCGCCCCTGGCGACGCTTCTTCCCGTGAAAATTAGCAGTCCTTACGCTTTCAACTTTCACCTTGAAAAGAGCTTCAACGGCATCCTTTATCTCAATCTTATTCGCGTCACGCAGGACCTTGAATGTAACGGTCCGTTGCGTGTCCTTGACAAAGGTGCTCTTTTCCGTAATAACGGGGATTTTCAGTACGCTTTCTCTTCGATTCATCGGCTTAGCACCTCCTGCAACTGGAGGATGGATTCCCTGGAAAAAAGCAGCGTATTGCTGTTCACAACGTCGAAAATATTGACGCAGGAACCCGAAACGAGCTTGACCTTGGACAGGTTCCTGGCGGAAAGGTCCAGGTTCCTGTTTTCATAGGAGTCGACAACAAGCACTTTTCCTGTAACTCCCATGCCCTCAAGCAGTTTATTAAATTCCCTGGTTTTGGGATTTTCGATTTTAATCGCATCGACAACCGTCAGGGCATTCTCGCTGAGCTTGGCTGAAAGAGCCGAACGCATAGCGCCCCGCAGCTTTTTACGCGGGAACCGGTAGGAATAGTCCCTCGGTTGGGGACCGTGCACGGTACCCCCATGCCGCCATAAAGGACTTCGGATGCTGCCGACGCGCGCGCGCCCCGTTCCTTTCTGCCGCCACAATTTCTTCCCGCTTCCGCTGACCTCTCCACGAACCTTGGTTGAGGCCGTTCCTGCCCTGAGGGAATCATTGTAGTGCTTCACGGCTTCCCAAATGAGTGGCTGGTTGAACTCCGCCTTGAATACCGCGTCGGACAATTCCAACTTGCCGACCACCTCATTAGCAAGGTTTTTTACCTCAATCTCCGCCATTACAGAACCTCACGCATTGCGAAACACGAATTTCAATATTCGTTAGGCCTTCTTAATCATTACATAGCCGCCATTTCGGCCGGGTACGGCGCCTTTAACCAAAAGGAGGTTTTCCTCTTCCTGCACGCGCACGATCTGCAGCTTGCGGACCGTAACGTTTACATCCCCCATATGCCCGGCGCCCTTCATGCCCGGATATACGCGGCTGGGAAAAGCCGACGCTCCGATCGATCCCGGAGCGCGATGGAACATGGAGCCGTGGGAGGCCCTCCCGCCGTGGAAATTATGCCGCTTTATAAAACCGGCAAATCCCCGCCCCTTGCTTGTTCCGAGAACATCGATCCGGTCGTTCTGCTTGAAAACCTGGCCTACAAGTATTTGGTCTCCAACTTTCGTCGATTCTTCATCACTGCCGTAACTGAATTCCCGGAGAATGCGGCACGGAGGAACACCGGCCTTTTTGAAGTGTCCGTCTCTCGGCTTGTTCACCCTCGAGGGCTTGACAAACTCCACCAGGCCGAGCTGGATTGCTTCATATCCGTCCCGATCCTTCATCTTTTTCTGAACCACGACGCAGGGACCCGCCTTTATCACCGTCACCGGCATGACGGTTCCACCTTCGTCAAATACCTGCGTCATCCCCACCTTTATTCCAATCAGTCCGTCAACCATAACAGGTTTCCCGTTCAACGTTTCCCGTTCACCGTTTCCCGTTCACCGTTGAGGATCAGCACGGAAAATGGAGACGGGGCAACTTCTATTTATTTATGTTCAGTGCCAAAAGCCTTGATTTCGACGTCTATCGCCGCGGGCAGATCCAGCTTCATCAAAGCATCCACCGTCTGCGGCGTAGGCTCCAGAATATCCACCAACCGCTTGTGAGTCCTTATTTCGAACTGCTCCCGGGACTTCTTATCCACATGGGGAGAACGAAGGACGCAAAATTTGTTCTTGACCGTGGGCAGGGGGATGGGACCCGAAACCCGGGAACCCGTGCGTTTGGCAATATCAACGATCTCGGATGTAGATTGGTCCAACACCCTGTAATCGTATGCTTTCAGTCTGATCCTGATCTTTTCATTCAACATGGTCGTTCTGATTACTCCAGAATGTCGGAAATCGTACCGGCTCCAACCGTCCGGCCGCCTTCTCGAATCGCAAACCGCAACCCTTTTTCCATCGCTATCGGC
>JAFGTD010000044.1 GCA_016934295.1 Acidobacteriota bacterium | reverse complement strand
CGATTTTACCTCTCAGAACAGGTCTTACAGCGATATTTTGGGGGCTTTTTTTGAATTTAAGAGAATCCGGCTATCTATAAACGAATTTAGATAAATCTTCTTTGATATATGAGGTTCCGTCTTCAGTTTTAGATATATAGAACTTCTTTCTCCGCTTATTCTTCGTGACGATTCCTTCTAAAAATTCCTTGCTGCCAACAGCAATGCTTTCAGTCCAGACAGCTTCGCGATTCAACTGCTGGTTTTTAATGGCTTCATCAATGTGTTGCCGGTGAAACTCAGCCAGAGATTCCCTGTCCTGCAATCCGAGTAGTACGACAAGACTGCCGATATCGAGCAAGCGATAACGCTTGCGCTCGCCGACAAGTTCATGGTAACCGCACCAGGGCCATGAACCTGGATGAGTGACGACTCCGGCACGAACCATGTTGAGGTCGATGTATCGCAGGCAATTCCAAAGGTGTTCGTTGTTTTCAATCATGGTACAGTGGAAACGCTCTCCCCAGAAAGAACCTGTACGGGTTTTACGATTGTTGTAAAAGTCGGCGAACTCGCCTTCCAACTGCTGCATAAAGCGGCTGATGTCTCCTTCTCGTCTGCAGATTCCAAGCAGGTGAACATGATTGCTCGTGATGCAGAAGTCGAACAATGATATCCGGTGTTTACTCACGTTCTTTCTTAAACGGTGCCAATATTCGATTCTGTCGGTTCTGCAGCGAAGAAGGAATTTACGATTATGGCATCGGTGGGTCAGGTGGTAGGTATATCCGGGAAGGATATAGCGATTCGCACGCGGCATTGAGGCACCTCCTTGGGCTTTCTGTTCTTGGACGCAGAAAAAGGGCCCTTTTTCTGCGTCTAATGGCCATTTTCTACACTTCTAATGGAGGTATCCTCTTTGTTGACAACTATTTCTTATGGTCCGACCCCAATATTACCAATATTGAACACGTTAAGAATATTGCGAAGAATGTGCGCACATTTATTTTTTCAAACGGCTTTCGCCCATTGCAGGATCTGACTTTGGATTGGAAATAAAAAGTGATGTCCTGTACCGTGAGGGAGGAGATATATCAAAGCAACCTAGCCGTGGCCCTGATGAATTTTTCGAAATCGCCGAGGTCCTTCTTGAGTGTGCGGTATACTCGCTTGCGATCTATTTCGAGATACTCGTGGACCAGGATGTTTCGAAAACCGGCCATGGCGATCATCTTTTTTGAGAGCGCCGCGGGCACTATTTTATGCTTCGCTAGAAGCTCGAAGAGTTCCCGATTATCTGCCGGCAGGCTGAGTTTCATGTCGGCGACGATATGGTTGCTGATATCAAGCACGCTTTGGATTGCAAGCTGCAGGTATCGCTCGGCGCTGCCGTAAATCAGCGGGTCATTTAAAAACTTTTCTTCATCCGCCAATATGCGGATCCTCCGCAGCAGTGCAAGGTACTCACGGATTTTAGCGATGCGGGCTTGAACAACGTAGCGGTCAACCAATGATGCGACCCTCCCGGACGCTCTTCTTGAAGTAACGCATGTGGATTTCGTACATCGGAATCAGGTCTTGGTACCGGTTTGCGGTCTGGACCTGAAATCGGATTCGCGCCGAAGCGGATCTCTCAAATACGAGTTTGCCCTTAGACAACACCCGATGGGCCAATAGCGGCGTGGCTTGATTCAGTACGGCTACATCGATATCAGATCGGCGTAAGGCAGAACCAAGATCGGTCATCAGCCTCAACCGGATATCGACAAATTTTGAACCGGGAACCTTCTCGTTCAGAAGAACCGCGACGTCGATATCGCTGTCGTGTCGCATTCTTTCTCTGGCGGCCGAACCGAAGACGTACGCTGCCTGAATCTCTTTACGCCCGACGACACAGCGTTTGATGCTGCGTTCAATGGATTTTAATGTCGGTAGACTCACTGCGACATTGTATCGCCGAATTGCGAGCAGTTCTAGAGTTATTCGGGTTTGGGTTTTAAGCCCTTAATCCGCTGAAAGGAGGAAATCGATGCCAGAAAGGGTTGTCAGTGCGCAAAGTACGCGAAATTCTAAATTGCAGTGGTTTGTAACTTATTCGAAATTACCGAAAACTATCTTTAGAAACGACAATGTCCAAAAGTAAAGATACTGAAAGTATGAAATCTGTCAGGTTGTACGGAGCGAGCGGCGATTAAATGAAAGAGGTTCGAGCCGAGGAATAACCCGAGAACCATTGCCTGCCTATCCGTTTGGCAAAATCACGCAGATTGGAAAAGAGTCCTGCGGCAAGGCCAAATTTGTCTCCAAAACGAAACACAGTATCTGCCCAGGCTTCCGGTTTGATTCCCATACGCTGGAGGATCGGTTCAAGCTTGGCGTCAATAGCTCCCCGCTTATCCGAGCGAACCAATCGGCCCGACCTGTCTACGAGATCGAAATATTCGGTTTCCGTCATCGGCAGAATGCCGTTTGGATCCGTTGATGCCGGGATTGGACATAGCCGGCATGTTGACACGTCGGAAATGCCTTGTTGTTGCAATCCCTCAGTCATCGTTTGTTTTTGAAAGGCGCGAATCCTCTGCTGAATGCCGGTGAAGTCGCTTTTTTCGGGTGTCGGCGCCACGAGAGCGCGAACGGGATTCAGGTCGACATATACCATGCAGGCGGCAATGGCGGCATTATCGAGCAGAACCTGGCACTTGAAGCGGGATTCCCAGAATCGTCCATATTTTCATCGGCGGGAGTGCAACTATTTTCCGGTTTCCATCGTAGAGTGTGTGATGTCGCTATATGATGGGGAAGCATAAACAATATTCCGATTTCCCTATACCAATAAAGAAACGGGCGGATTATGGATGCTGCTGTTGAGCTAAAAAATGTAACGAAAACGTTCGGCCGGGTCGCCGCGGTCCGGGACCTGGATCTTGTTATTCCCTATGGCGGTCTATACGGATTCATCGGTCCAAACGGCGCAGGGAAAACAACGGCAATCCGGTTGATCATGTCGATTCTTTTCCCCGATTCCGGGGATATTTCAGTCCTGAATTACCCGTCGGCGCTGGAAGCCAAGAACAGGATCGGCTATCTCCCCGAAGAGCGGGGCGTGTACCGGAAAATGCGGGTCGGCGCCTTTCTGCAGTATATAGGCAGCCTGAAAGGAGTGCGGGAGCCGGACCTGAGTAAACGAATCAAAACTTACCTGGAGCGGGTCGGTCTCGGCGGAATCGAAAAGAAACGTTGCGAGGAGCTTTCCAAGGGGATGCTCCAGAAGGTCCAGTTTGTCGCGGCTATCATTCACAAACCGGACCTGTTAATTCTAGATGAGCCGTTCAGCGGATTGGATCCGGTCAGCATGCGGCTTCTGCGCGACCTGGTGCTGGAGGAACACGGGCGCGGGGCGACCATTCTATTTTCCACCCATGTCATGCCCCAGGCCGAGGAGATATGCCGGCATGTGGTCATGGTCCACCAGGGCTGCAAAGTGATGGATCAGGATCTCACAAATATTCGCAACCAATACGATACCAGTGCCATCGAATACGAGCCTCTCGACTCGAATGCCGATGTGTCGGGTACCCTGCAGCTGCCGGGCGTTGAGCGGATGGACCGGAGCGAGGCCGGCTATAAAATCCAGCTTGCCGACAATACGGATCCCGCGGAGGTGATGCACCGCATCATCGACATGGAACCGCCCGCCCGGCTCGAATTGTCCCGTCCGCGCCTTGAAGATATTTTTATCCGCCTTGTCTCGACGGCAACGGACTCGGCTGAAGATCGGGAGAAACTGAGACGGGATCTGGCCAGAACAGGGAATGGAGGCGCAGCTTCATGAGAAACATACTTTTAGTCGCGAAACGGGAATTCGTCGCCACCGTCGGAACACGCGCATTCGTTTTCGGCCTCCTGTTCCTGCCGGCGTTGATTGCGCTGTTTGCCTGGCTCGGGCCGCGCCTGTTCAATCCCAAGGATTATCAATTGAAAGGCGAAATCATCGTTATTGATCCGACCGGGCAGGTTCTTCCGGGATTGCGCGATGCCTACGATCCGGAAAAAATCAGACAGCGCCGCGAACAGGCTGCGAAAGAAGCTCTGGCCAAAGTGCCGCAGCAGGTTCGAGATCTGGCCGATAAAATGCCTGCCGGGGATATAGGATTAAACCTGACCCCGCTTCCCGATCTTCGCATCCTGACGCGGCCTGCAGGCACGGACATCGAAAAAGAGAAAGCCTGGCTGAACATTCAGCCGAAAGACATGCCCCATCTCGCGATTGCCGTGATTCACCCCAATGCGGTGCAGCCAACCGGCGAAAGTCCGGAGTACGGCACCTATGATTTTTACGTCTCCCCCAACCTGTCGGACATGGCCAGGAGCGAAATCCAGGATGGCCTGAAAAACGCCATTGTCAACGCCCGCCTCAACAGGAGCGCGCTCGACGGGTCGGAGATCTATTCCATTCTCGGCGTTCCTTCCGTCCGGTCGGTGACGGTAACGCAAACGGATCAGCGGCAGACGGTCCAGGGATTCAATACTCTGCTGCCTTTGGCATTCGGTTTTCTGCTGCTGATGGGCGTCATGGGAGGAGGGGGGCAGCTGCTGACCACGATGGTTGAGGAGAAATCGAGCCGGGTGGTCGAAGTTCTCCTTTCCGCCGTGTCCCCGATGGAACTGATGGCGGGCAAACTCATGGGGCAGATGGGGGCCAGCATGATCGGCATGGGACTCTATATCCTGATGGGAGTCTTCCTCCTTTCCTCTTTCGCCATGGTCGGCCTTTTCGATTTCTCCCTGATTTTCTATCTCCTGCTGTTTTTCGTAATCACCTACCTGGTGATGGGTTCCCTCATGATGGCGGTAGGATCCGCGGTCAACGATATGAAGGAAGCACAGGGGCTGATGATGCCGCTGTCGCTTACGTTTATGGTCCCGTGGATTCTCTGGTTCCCGATTTCCCGCAGCCCGGACTCGGTATTGAGCGTCGTCGTGAGTTTCATCCCCCCCGTAAACACCTTCGCCATACTGCTGCGCATGGCTTCCAGTTCCCCGCCGCCGTTGTGGCAGGTATGGCTTTCGATCCTGATCGGATTCGGTTCCGTAATCGGAGCGGTGTGGTTTACGGCCAAAATTTTCCGGATCGGCCTGCTGATGTTCGGCAAGCCGCCCAATTTCAGAACCCTCCTGCGATGGGTCCGCTCCGCATAATCCAATAGGTTAAGGAGGAAAGGTCCCGCGTATTATGGATGTGAAAGAGGCGATTGAGAATCGGCGGAGCATCCGCTGGTATGACGGGAAGAAAGTCCCCGATAAAGTCATCGACGAAATATTAGACGCCGCGCGGCGCGCTCCCAGCGGCTGCAACGCCCAGCCCTGGCGGTTCCGCATTGTGCGGGACCGGGAAACCGTCGAAAAATTGAAGCGGAAAAAGGCGTTTCCGCAGGACTTTGTCTACCAGGCGCCTGCCATCGTCGTCTGCTGCACGGACCCTGCCGCCTACGCCGGAAGGTACGGGGGTGAAAACCAGGTTGAGGACGGGACGGTCCCCGAAGATCCTGTTGAACGCAAGGCCATGTTCCGCATTGTTGAAGAAAAAGCGGCCGCAAGAGCCCTCCGGGATCTGTCCATCGCTTCCGCATTCATGGTCCTGCGAGCCACCGAACTGGGACTGGGAACGAGCTATATCGGGTTGATCGAAGAGGCGGTGCTTCACGAGGCGCTTGAAATTCCCGGGAACCTGATAATTCCGTTTGTCATAACAATGGGGTATGCCGCTAGGCTGCCCTCCCGCACGCCTAGAAAAGAACTCAGGGAAATCCTGTTATAATTCCGCCAATGTACATTCCATGAATACCGGCCTGCATTTCATGATATTTCAGAATGCAGAAAAATTCTGAAATATCGCCCGAAGTATTAACGTAAATCCTTTTTATACAATGATTTAGTCTTGATGTGGCTCCCTTGGCATGCTCCTTGCGCTCTTAAGGTAAGCGAAAGGAGACAGCCATGAAAATTCTGTTGATTGCGCCGGCATCCGGCAGATGGAAGAAAATAGGGGGTTCCGGCCTATTCAGAGGGAAAGCCTTCCGTTTTTCGCTGCTCAGTTTATTAAGTGTGGCGGCCGAGACTCCGCCGGATGTCGAAATAAGGATTGTAGACGAGCAGGTGGACGACATCCCGTGGGAAGAGGATTTCGACCTCGTCGGCATCACGTGCATGACAGCGGTGGCGCAGCGCGCGTACGAGATATCCGCGCAGTTCAGAAAAAAGGGTGTCCCCGTGGTATTGGGCGGCATGCACCCCACCTTCTGTTCGGAAGAGGCCATGCTCCACGCGGACGCCGTAGTGATGGAAGATGCCGAAGGGATCTGGCCGAGGGTGCTGGAGGATGCCGCGAAAGGCCGGCTGCAGGGCATTTATAAGAATGAATCTCCGCCTTCATTAAAGGGTTTGAAGCAGCCGCCCCGCCGCCTTCTGAAGGGGAAAAACTACGGGACCATCCAGGCGGTTCAGGCGACGCGGGGGTGCGCCAACAGTTGCGACTTCTGTTCGGTTGCCGCGTTTCACCATCAATCGCAGAGATATCGCCCTGTAGAAGAGGTCCGGGATGAAGTAGCGGCCATGCCGGAGAACTTCTTTATCTTTGTGGATGATAATTTAACTGCGGATAAAAACTACGCGCGGGATCTTTTCCATGCATTGATTCCTCTCAAAAAGAAGTGGATTACCCAGTCCACACTGGCCGTTGCGGAGGATCCCGATTTTGTGAAGCTTGCGGCGGAAGCGGGCTGTATCGGGCTGTTCGTTGGACTGGAAACTTTTTCAGGGGACAACCTGGATGCCGTGCACAAAACCTGCCATCGGGTGGATCAGTATCGCGAAGCGATACGATTGCTGCATTCCAACGGTATCGGCATTGAAGCGGGCATTGTCTTCGGCTTCGACAACGACACACCGGAAGTATTCCGCTACACCCTCGATATGCTGGATAATCTGGAGGTGGATATCATACAGGTCTCCATTTTCACGCCCCTGCCTGGAACATCCAGGTACCGAACGATGGACGGTCGGATCCTGGACCGCGATTATTCTCACTACGATTTTCACAATGTGGTTTTCCGGCCGCAAAGAATGAAACGGGAGGATTTGCAGGCAGGCCACGACTGGGTGACCCGCGAGTTCTATCGTCCGTGGCGCATCGCCCGAAGGCTGCTGCGCC
This sequence comes from Acidobacteriota bacterium, assembly GCA_016934295.1. Lineage (GTDB taxonomy): Bacteria > Acidobacteriota > UBA6911 > UBA6911 > UBA6911 > UBA6911. Next base: position 44,399 of record JAFGTD010000044.1, on the reverse strand, counting down.
ATATCCGGCGCCCGGGCGGGCTCCGGACCCTGCTGTATCCGATTGCCTTGAATGTGGCGTATTACGGGCGTGTGGTTCGGTGGAATATCAAGGGGTACGATCCCGCGAAGAGGAAAGACGGAGTGACGCAGAGGAAACCCGGGAATGCATCCGCCGCCGCATCAGGGACACGGCGTGCCGTGCCCCTGCCGGCGGGAAACGCGGAGTAGTCGCCGTTATTCATTGTCTTCCGCAGATTCCTCAAAGATCAGGCGCTGTTCCCTGAGCGGGTCGAGCTCCACCCGGCTTTCGGTATCGAAAATCATCGTGGGCCGCTTTTCCGCATCGTAGGGATCCCACTGGGGAAGCCCGCTTTTGGGCGTGTTCGGGTTGCCGGAGGCGGCAAAGGCGATCCAGGTTTCGCTCAGCGTATCGGCCATCTTCTGCGCTTGCTCGCCGCCTCCCGTCAATGCAAAACCGCCGCCTTCGACGTTGTCGAACACGAACGGCATTTCCAGACCGTGCGGCGAGATCAGCTTTCCGTCAAGGACGGGCGTTTCCCAATCGAGTCGATACAGGTACGCCGGCGCTTTTCCGAGAGCCGCCTTGCGTTCGGCAATCGTGACCGAGCCGGATCCCATTCCGGAATAGCTGGCGGCTAGAAAATAGAGTCTGGACGGGGATATGTCCGGGTACTGCCGGCGATAAGCTTCAATCAGCCGGTCCATATCGGGACCGGCCAGCTTCTCTATCCTGTCGCGCATTCCCGCTTCGTCCAGGGACCAGAGTTCATCCTGTCCCAGGGAAAACGCCGTCTGTTCGGTCTTGTTCCATCCGACCATGACCGGTACGTCTTCGGAAAAGGTGGCGGCTGTCGGATAAAACGGGTGCGCCGGGAGCACCTCCGGATCGAGTATCGGGCGGAAGGCGCCCCGTCCGCCTCCCTGCCCGGCCAGCTTGGCGGTTGTTGCAAAGTAGGCGGACAGAATTGTTGAAGTGGGCAGTTTGTGTATTTCGGGCAGGTTTTTAGCCGCGATCCCCAGCTCGGCGAGCAGCACTTCGGCCGCCTTTGTCGCCTCGTCCCGTTCTCCCATCCGGACTCCCGGTCCGCTCTCGATGACGGCCGCATGAAACAGGCCTTCGGCCGGAGGACTGGCCAGCAGCATGGAGACTTTTGCGCCTCCGCCCGATTCGCCGAAGATCATGACCCGGTCGGGATCTCCTCCGAACCGTTCGATGTTGTCGCGCACCCACTTGAGGGCGAGGATGATGTCCAGCTGACCGGCGTTGCCGGAATGCGCGTATTCCGGACCGCCGATATCGCCGAAATGGGTGTAGCCGAAAACATTCAGCCGGTGATTGACGCCCACCATGACGGCGCCGCGCCGCGCCAGGTTGGTGCCGTCGTAGAGCAGGTCCGATGACGAACCGGAGGAAAATCCGCCGCCGTGCAGCCAGACCATGACCGGCCGTTTTTCGGCCGGATCCAGAGTGGGTGTCCAGATATTCAGAAAGAGACAGTCTTCGCTCTCCGGGGGCGCTACCCGGAAACCGTCGGAGGCCCACAAAATCCTGGTCAATTCGGATTCCGGCGCGGCGCCGCCCGCGGTAGCCGGGTTGGTCTGCGGCGCCCGGTAACCGTAGCCGGATGCATCCCTGGTCTCGGTCCAGGGTTCGGGCGGCTTCGGGGGCATAAACCGGTTCGGTCCCGCGGTGGAAGCGCCGTATCGGACGCCGCGGAAGGTATAAATGCCCTGATTTAGGTAACCCCGGATTCTGCCGCAGGAAGTTTGGACCAAAGGATCGACGGGCGGAGTTTCATTGTATGCCGGTTTGCATGCCGGGGTAAAACCGACCGCCAGTCCGCCGGCCGTGAATGCCATTGTGCGAAACAGGGTACGGCGACCGATAGGCTGCCGCAGTATGGAACGGTTGAAATCATTGGCATCGCTCTTCATGGAATCCCTCCTTGATTTATATAAAACATGGCGGAAAAATGGATTGATTCGCCCAACATAGAGTAAAACCGCCGGGTTCACAATAATTACAATGAACTTCCCGGTATTCCGGTTCGCCCCCCGCAGGTATCCCTCATCGGTATGCCCAGTCGGGGAGGCGTGAAAATCAATCGTAAATGCGGCCGTATTGACCGTTTCCCTCCCGAAGCTTGAGTAATTTCCTGAGTTTGCCCGCCGGCATTACCTTCCGCTCATTGGCTTCCGCAATCTGATGCACTCGATGAAGAAGATCGCTGTTGGAAGCCAGCCGGGTTCGGGCCGTGTCAAACCATATGTTATCTTCCAGGCCGACCCGGACGCCCCCGCCGGCTGCGATCGCGAGCGAATTCATCATCAGCTGGGCATTGCCGATCCCCGCCATGCTCCAGAAAGAATTCGGCGGCAGATCCCGGATCATAATTCCGGCATGCAGGAAATCGGCCTGGGCACACGCAATGTTTCCGAGCAGCAAAGTAAAATAATAAGGAGGCTGGATGATCTCTTTTGTTTCCAGATATTTCGCATAGTTGATCATCCCGGCATCGAACGCTTCCAGCTCCGGCATAACGCCCCGCGACTTCATTTCACTGGCCAGTGCCTGAATCATATCCGGGGAATTCATGCTGGCAACGCGGTTAAAATTCAGCGAACTGAGGGTTAAGCTTCCCAGATCGGGTTTTAAATCCCCATCAAGCTGAAGAGGTTCGGCGCGCTGTTCATATTCGCTGTAATTGCGCCCGCTTAAAGAAACGCACAGGATTAACTCGGGAGCAAAAGCACGAATGCCGGCAATGATTTTTGCATAAGTTTCCGCTTTATAGGTGGGATTGCCCGTGGCCTCTTCCCGGGCGTGCAGGTGAACCATCGTTATGCCGATCTCGACCGCTTTGTGCACATCTTCTACGATTTCTTCGACCGTGACGGGAACGAGAGGGGTCATGTCTTTGGTTGGAATCATTCCCGTGGGAGTAAAGTTAATTATCAAATCCATAAAATCCCCTTTGACTGTTCAAGGTTCCGTTTTTCGGCAGTATACGCATCGTATGCAGAAGAGACCCGGTTATTCTAACCCAGTTCCTTGACGATTCGTGCCGGCACACCGACGACTTGTACGCGGTCGGGAACATCCCGCGTGACGACCGCACCGGCACCCACAACAGCATTGCAGCCTACCGAGATCCCATCGACCAGGACGGCGCCCATCCCGATATAGCAGGAATCGGCAATTTTCACTTTTCCTGCTATATTGGCACCGGGCGAAATGGTCACATAATCACCGATTGCAACATGATGCCCGATCAGACAGCCCCTGTTCACAATTGTATGGCAGCCAATGCTCGTTTTTGTTCCTATGATAACCCCCGCATGGACGATCGTGCCTTCACCGATCGAAACGGCCCGTAAAACATTCGCAGATGGATGCACGATGGATGTAAACGGGAGCCCCTGCTTTTTTGCCTGCCGGATAAAATTTTCCCTTTTGGGGGTTCCGACCGCGCATATCGCCTGATGATCGTTAACAAACCGGCCCACATCCTCAATCCAGATTATGGGCAATCCGTTTAGCGTCTGTCTGCATCTCTCCGGATCTACGCCTTCTACAAAACCTGAAAGTTCGTATGTATCCGATACGGCAACCACCTCAGCGATTTCTTCCGCAAACAAACCGGCCCCGAGAATCATCAATTTCTGTTTTCCATTTTGCTTTTCCAAGTTTTGAATCCTCGCTGAATCCGCATTTCTCGAAAATTTCTGCGCGACCTGTTCGAACAGCGACAAAGTATCAGGAATGCCTGTTTTTGGGAAGCGCGCGAATCATTTCGGCGATACGATCGACTTCTTCAATGGTTAATTCCTCGTAAATGGGCAGGGCAAGAATACTTGAAGATACTTTTCTTGCAACCGTCAAAGGATCTTCGACGGCAATGGATCTGTAACAGGCAAGATCCGTCAGAAGCGGGTAAAAATACCTGCGCGTAAAGACATTGTATTTCTTCAACTCTTCGTACAGGCTGTCACGATCCATCCCGAATTCGTATGCATCTATTTCAACCGGCATGTATGCAAAATTATACTGCGTATTTTCCGGGAACCCGGGAACGAGTTTGATTCCCGGCACATCCTTCAGCGCTGCAACATACCGCTTATAAAGAATTTCATACTTGGCGATAATTTCGTCGATGGACGTCAGCACCATTTCGCCCATCAAAGCCTGGAACTCGTTCATCTTTGCATTCGTGCCGGGCATGACGACTTCCACTTCGTTTTTAAAACCGAAATTTTTTAAGTAATCGAATGTTTCCCTGTAGCCGCCGTCCCTGAAAGACAGCATGCCGCCCTCTATGGAATGGTACAGTTTGGTTGCATGGAAACTGAACATGCTCAGATCCCCGAACCGGGAAACAGGCGTCCCTCCAACCTTTACACCGAATGCATGCGCAGCGTCGTAGATCAGCTTGATATTGTGCTTTTGGGCTATCGCGGCCAGTTCGTTCAATCTGCATGGGTGCCCGTAAATATGAACTGCCAGGATGGCCGCGGTTTTCGGGGTAACGGCCGCTTCGACCTTTTCCGGGTCCAGCGTGTAATATTCCGGTTCTATATCCACAAAAATCGGCCTGATTTTATTCCAATACAGGGCATGCGTCGTTGCCACAAAGGTAAAGGGGGTGGTTATTACTTCACCGGAAATCTCCATGCCTTGAAGCCCGATCTGAAGGGCCAGGGTTCCATTCGCAAAAAGGCAAATGTTTTCCGAGCCCAGGTAGTCGGCCAGTTTTTTGGTATATCGCTGGAGGATTGTCCCTTTGTTTGTAAGCCAGCGGGTTTCCCATATTTCTTTCAACCCGTCACAAAACTTATCGAATGCAGGCAGGAAAGGGCGGGTGACATATATCGGTTCTGCAAACGGCTTGATCATAGTGCATTGCTCCGTTTCATTCCATCCTGCTGTTCATGGGCGCGGCCGCGGCAAAGAGTGCAGCAGTGTCTTTGTGTCCCTGATCCGGGCGGTAGCAAAGCTTCATTCCAGATTCCCGGAATTGGCGAAGCCAAAAAAGCGGAGGCATTTTTCTGCAAATTTCCCGGTTTCAATCCGCCCCTTCTCTTTTTCCTTTTCCATAAAATCAATCAACAGGTTTCTGGTATCAATCGCGGATTGAATATCTTCTTCACCGTATGCAATGCCGTAGGTAAGTTCCTCGACGGGTTGCCAGCTTTTCTTGTCTACGCCGTCCTCCGGAATAACAACGGGAATACAACCGCAGATTGCAGCATATCTCACATAGAAGGTGTACGGATCGTAGGATATGCAATATTGAACCTTGTTGAATATGGAGGCGATTTCATGATTGGCCAGGGAATCTATGACAACTCCCTTACTAAGGTCATGGCGTATCTTTCTGTTTTTGCCTTTTCTGACGATAAAGCAGATCCCGTCCCTGTCCCCGAAATTTGTCTGCCGGAATACGTTATCCAGATATACGTTAAAGTACAATTTTGAGTTTGTATCCCCGGCTACTTCTTCTGTATTAAAGATATCCTGGTAATAAAAATACAGCTCCTTTTCTCCGTAATTAATTATTCCCGTGTGAAAACCGGGCTTATGCAGAAACCATCGGACCACATGTTTGGCCTTTAAGGGATTCCCGTTTACAATTTCGGGGTAGACCGCAACGGCATTTTTCATATCCCTGTCCCCGGCTTTAGGAGTCCGGAGGAGAGGATTACATACCGGCCTGATTTTTAATAATCGATAAAAAAAATATTTCAGCTCATACCAGAATCTTTCATGTAAATGATTCAGCGAACAGGCAGGCCGGGCAGAATGCCAGATGGACGCTCTATATCCGTTCTGATTTAGATAGTGACACAGATAGTGAAGAAGCAGGGTTCCCCCGGACTTCTCATCGTATCGATTGGCGTATATAACAAACGGTATAGAGTCCATAAAGAAATATCAACGCCGGCATCGGCACGGCACATCCATAGAATTGCTGCAATTATTCGGCATTATGCCTTCCATAGTATTCATTTATGCATCATTCTCAAAATAAATCATTTGCAAAGGACGGGAATAAGGGCTCTCCATCGAAACGGGCCGATCACCTGCCGGGCTGAACGGGCTGAAAATGAGACTGTTTTATTCGTTGCGCAGGACTTCCGGCGGCTCGGTTGTTTCTGTTTTCTGTCCGGTATAGTTGCAGACTTGCTGAATTTCAGCATACAGGGTGCTGAAATTCAGCACTTTTCCGGCGCGAATCTTTAAAATCCCGGAGAAAAACATTCAGGGCAACCGGCCGGCTTGCGCCTGTAATTTATTGATATGTAAAGTGTTCCTGGAATCCAATTCATTAATCGGGATTCCGGGCGCGGATTTGGCTTGCCGATTGCTTCCGTTTTAATGCGGAAAAGTGGTTACGACCGGATATCCGGTGAAGCGAAAAGGTTGTTTGCATGATTCCATGCAACGATGCATTCCGGCAGAATAAGACGAAAAATTCCCCCGATAAAACAACCGACAATCCCCCTTTTATCTGAGAAGAGTGCGGCTTGCTTCAATCTTCAACTTAAGAATTGAGGTTTAGTGAAAGGGAAGAACATGAGCGGATATATTTCATCGTCATTACCTGGCATGGGGATGCGGAAGTCCACGGGCATCCTTTGGGTGTTAATTCTTTTAATATGTCCTTTCAACCTGGCGTTTGCAGGGGATATTGCCGTTTGGGGCGACAGCGGAGCCAGTCAGGCTGCGCCTGAAGAGGGAAGCGATTTCGTGGCTGTGTCCGCGGGCGTATACCACAGCCTGGCACTGCGATCGGACGGTTCGATCGCAACCTGGGATGATACCGTGTCCCTTCAGAGTCTTGCTTTCCTGGAAACCGACTATATAGCCGTAGCTGCGGGCGGGTTTCACAGCCTGGCGCTGCGATCGGACGGATCGATTGTCGGCTGGGGGGATAATACATACAGGCAGGCGGATCCTCCGGAAGGGAACGACTTCGTGGCGATAGCCGCCGGGGTGGAACACAGCCTGGCGCTGCGATCGGACGGATCGATTGCCGGCTGGGGCAATAATTATCTCGGCCGGGCAAATCCTCCGGAAGGGAACGACTTCGTGGCGATAGCCGCCGGATTTTTTCACAGCCTGGCGCTGCGATCGGACGGATCGGTTGTCGCCTGGGGATACGGCGCCTACGGCCAGGCGGATCCTCCGGAAGGGAATGATTTCGTTGCGATCGCGGCCGGGGACCATCACAGCCTGGCGCTGCGATCGGACGGATCGGTTGTCGCCTGGGGACAGAATTGGTATGGCCAGGCAGAATCTCCTGCAGGGAATGATTTTGTCGCCATAGCCTGCGGGTCCTATCACAATCTGGCGCTTCGGGCGGATGGAACGATTGTCGCCTGGGGAGATAACCGGTATGGCCAGACGGATGTTCCGGAAGAGGACGGCTTTGTGGATATCACCGGTGGAGATACCTTCAGCATGGCCCTTAAGGAATCGGTATCGTCGGTATTGACGGTTTCCATCGATATTAAGCCGGGATCCAGGTTGAACAGAGTAAACCTGAGATCGCAGGGTGTGATTCCGGTTGCGATTCTGGGTTCCGGATCCTTTGATGCAACGAACGTCGATCCTGCTTCCGTTACACTCAATGGTGTTGCGGTCAAAGTCGTCGGCAGAAAACATAGACTTTTGGCTCACCTGGCGGATGTCAACCGGGATGGAATCTTTGATCTGGTCTGTTATATGGAAACCCGTCTCCTGGCATCGGAACCCGGGGTATCCATTGCCGTACTCCAGGGAAACACTTACGACGGTGCGGCTATAGAAGGAGAGGATTTTATTGATGCAGTGAAACCATGGGCCCGTAGATATAAACGACATGTTCAACTGTCAAAATCTCCTAAAGGAAAATAGGAAATATTAACCCGGATTATTCGGGTATGTATCTTATATGGAACAAGCCCCGTAAGTTTATGCAGATGTTTCATATATAAAAGTCACAATATTATGCGGGACCGAATAACAGTATAAACCCGGCCGGGAGTATTCCGTTTCGGGATAAGACGTTTGTAATAAACTGTAACGGACGATACCTCCGGATACCGGCCTGCCTGCCGTAATAATATTCCGACAACCTCCACCGCTGTTTTTTCCCGTGAAGATCTTGTGAAATGTGCAATTCCGGTTATGATTGGCCAGGTGAGTCCAATCCCCCGGGGAGGTTATTGTGAAAAACGCCATATTCTATGTAAGTACGCTATTGGTTATCGCAGGTTGTTTGATCTTGACCGGCTGCAATAAGTGGGAGGAAACGGAATCGGGATCCATAAGGATTGTCACCAACCGGGGCGGACAGACTCTCGGCTATTCTTCGACGTCCGGGATCCGACTGGTTTTTGACGACGGTTTCGCTTTTAAGGATCTCAGCAAAAACGGCGAGCTCGACCCGTATGAGGACTGGCGCCTTGAAGCCGAAGAAAGGGCGAAGGACCTCGCTTCAAGAATGAGCATAGAGCAGATTGCCGGGCTTATGCTCTACAGCGCCCACCAGGCGATCCCTGCAGGCGGGGGATGGAATGCGTCCTCCTATAGGGGGAAATCGTTTGAAGAAAGCGGCGCGAAAGCGTCCGATCTCAGCGACGACCAGATAAAATTTCTTACAGAGGACAACCTCCGGCATATCCTGGTTACCTCGGTCGAAAGCCCCGAAGTCGCGGCTCTCTGGAACAACAATGTGCAGGCGTTGTGCGAGAGCCTGGGCCCGGGGATTCCGGCGAACAACAGCTCCGATCCCCGGCATCGCCCGGTGGCGGACGCGGAATACAACGCCGGATCGGGCGGGAAGATATCCATGTGGCCCGATTCCCTGGGCATGGCGGCGACATTCGATCCGGACCTTGTAAAACGGTTCGGGCTGATAGCCTCCCGCGAATACCGGGCACTGGGGATCGCCACGGCGCTTTCGCCCCAGATAGACCTGGCGACGGAGCCGCGATGGAGCCGGGTCAGCGGCACCTTCGGAGAAAGCCCGCGTCTGTCGGCCGACATGGCAAGAGCCTACGTGGACGGATTCCAGACCTCGGAAGGAAAAAAGGAAATTTCGGCAGGATGGGGCTACGAAAGCGTGAATGCCATGGTCAAGCACTGGCCCGGCGGAGGTTCCGGGGAGGGAGGCCGGGACGCGCATTTTGCCTATGGCAAATATGGGGTGTATCCCGGGAACAATTTTGAAGGCCACCTTATTCCGTTTGTGGAAGGGGCTTTCAAGTTGGAGGGTGCGACCCGCATGGCTTCGGCCGTGATGCCGTACTACACCATCTCCTACGGAATAGAGAAAACGAATCATGAAAATGTAGGCAACGCCTACAGCCGGTACCTGATAGCCGGGCTGCTGCGGGGCGTCTATTCATTTGACGGTGTGGTCTGCACCGACTGGGGCGTGACAAAGGATGCAACCGCCGTGAACAGTTTCGGGACGACTTCCTGGGGGGTAGAAAAACTTACGGTTGCCGAGAGGCATTACAAAGTGATTCTGGCGGGAGGCGACCAGTTCGGCGGAAACAATGAAGCCGGCCCGGTGATTGAAGCCTACAAAATGGGCGTTCGGGAACATGGGGAAGAGTTCATGCGCGCCCGCATGGAACGGTCCGCCGTCCGCCTGCTGAAAAACATTTTCCGGACAGGCCTGTTTGAAAATCCTTATCTGGATATCGAAGAAACTAAATCCACGGTCGGCAGCGCCGAGTTTATGAAGGAAGGCTATGCGGCGCAGCTGAAGTCGGTAGTGCTGTTGAAAAACGGGAACAAAACTCTTCCTGTCGACAAAAGTAAAACTGTGTATATTCCCAAAAGGCACACACCGGCTTCCGTGAATTTTTTCGGTGCGGAAACGCCGGCGTCTTTCGAGTACCCGGTAAATATCGAGATAGCAAAAAAATACTTCCGGGTAACGGAGGATCCTGCTGAAGCCGATTTTGCCCTTGTCCTTATCCGCAGTCCGAACACGGGAGGCGGCTACGATGCGGAGGATGTGAAAAAGGGCGGAACCGGGTATGTTCCGATCAGCCTGCAGTTCCGGCCGTACACGGCTGTCGATGCGCGCAACAGGAGCATTGCCGGCGGGGATCCGCTGGAGACGTTCACCAACCGAACCTACCGGGGGAAATCGACGGGTGCATCGAATGTTAGCGACCTGGAAATGGTTCTTGATGCTGAAAAGGCCATGAAGGACAAGCCGGTTATTGTTGTCGCCCGCATGTCCAATCCGATGGTGTTTCGCGAATTCGAGAAGGAAGCGGATGCGATCCTGGCTGCCTTCGGCGTTCAGGATCAGGCTTTGATGGACATCATTTCCGGGAGATCGGAGCCGTCCGGTCTCCTGCCGATGCAGATGCCGGCCGACATGAAAGCGGTGGAGAAGCAAAGCGAGGATGTGCCTTTCGATCTGCGCTGCCATGTGGACTCGGCGGGCAATGCATACGATTTTGGTTTCGGCATGAACTGGAGCGGCGTCATCAGCGATGAGCGAACCGCAAAATACGGCAGGCCGGCTGAGTAGAGATACGGTGCATTCCCTATTTCAGGTTCTTTGAAGGGACGGTGAATATCGTGAATCCCGAAATAATCAACGGGATGGCGCAGAGGATAAACAGGGTGCTGTTCGACAGGTTCAGATCCGACAGGATCCCGAAAAGAGCGGGGCCGGCCACGGCCCCGAAACGCCCCATTCCGATGGCCCATCCGACTCCGGTCGCCCGGATTTCCGTTTCATACACGCGGGTGGCCGCCGGGTAATAGCCGATAAATCCGCCCTGAACGGTGATGCCGATCAGAAGTATCATAATGAAGATCAAAACATAGCCGGGCGAGAAGCTTCCATAGGCTGCCGTGATGATGGAAGACACTATCAGGAACGTAAAGATAAGCTTTTTCAGGCTGAACCTGGCAGCCATCCAGCCTATGCCGATGCATCCTATAAAAGCGCCCGCGTTGAGAAACGTTCCGGCATAGGTGGCCATTTTGTAGGGCATGCCCGATTCTTCAGCCACACTCGGCACCCAGCTGATCAGGGTGTACAGCGTCATAAATCCGAAAAAGATTCCGACGAACAACCCGATGGTGGATGCCCTGTACTGGTTCGAGAATAGAGTGCGTACGCCGGGTTTCCGGACGATTGTTCGAGACGGAAGCCTGTCGATGGTCGCATGCCCCATTTTCTTCAATATCCTATTGATCCGCTGCAGGGCGTTTTTAGGCTGGTATTTCGACAGGTAATCAATCGATTCGGGCATGAAAAAAACGATCATGAACAGCATGGTCCCGGAGACAATGCCGGCCGACAGGTAGGCAAATCGCCATCCGTACAGGGGGACGGCCCAGGCCGTGTAAAAGCCCATGAAGATGGCGCCGATGGGATAGCCCGCCTGTACGAAGCCGACGGCCAGATCTTTTCGTTTTTCATTGGAGTATTCGGTGGCCATGGCGGCCATCGTGGGAAGCAGGCCGCCGATTCCTAATCCCGTCAGGAATCGAAGCGCCAGCAACTGGTTGTATGAGGTTACGATCGAAGACAGAAGCATTCCGCCCGTTTCGATGCTCATGGCATAGATAAATAAATTTCTTCTGCCGATCCTGTCCGCCAGGGGGGCGATGAAAAGGCATCCGAGCGTCATGCCCGCGAGACCGCTGCTGAAAATATATCCCTGCTGGCTTTTTGTCAGGAGCCATTCGCTGAATACTTTTGTATTCGTAAAGGAGACAACGAGAACGTCGATGCCGTCATTCATATTCAATATGAAACACAGGATCACCATGATGACCTGAAAGGGTGTCATCGGGGTTTTGGCGATCAATTCCTCTATGAAATTGTCCTGACGGTCTTTGTGCATGGTTGTGAAAAATTCAGCGGATGAATGTTCCACGGCGATTTTTCTGCTTCATCTCAAAACAGGATGAAAATAAAAGGACATTTTTCTGAATGCCATGCCCCGTAGCATACAGTCCGGCTGCTTTTTTTCCCAAGACATTTTAAAATAGAGCTGCGTCAGGACATCCACATGTTTCGGCTCGGACAATCTCATGTCCCTCGAACAGTTCCAGAGATTCTACTGGCCGACCTTCAGGGCGCTGCTGGTGGCGCTTGTCGACGAAGGGCTCAACCCGGTTGTCCTTGTGGAGGGCGCCTACAATTCCCGCCTGGATATCATCAGGGACGTTCCGGAAGGCAAGATCATCTACGGGTACGAGAATGTGGACATGGCCAAGGCGAAAAGGATCCTGGGCGACAGGGTCTGCATCATGGGCAATGTTCCCGTGTCTCTGCTTGCCACGGGAACCGTGGACCAGGTGAAGGAATACTGCAGAATGCTCCTCAATTCGGTGGGAAGCGACGGCGGCTTTATTATGAGTTCGGCGGCCGGCCTGGAAGACGCACGGGATGAAAATGTAAGGACTATTGTTGATTTCGCCCGGGAATATTTATAGCCCTGAAATTCTCTACGCTGAAGGGCGAACACAACTTGTCCGGCGAAGCCTAGCTGAAACTATGATGCAGCCAGGCGAAGACGGAAGGTTCGCCCCTACCATCACCGAATCCCAATCAGAATAATGCTTACTGCCGACTGCGTTTATTTGGTTGCGGTCTTGCCGTTTCTGACTGTAAGGTAGTGCGATCTATGGCCAACGTATCCGATTCATCTTCTGCGGGCAAGACAACGGCATCCGCCGGCTATCCATCGTCGGGGTATGGCTGGTACGTCGTAATCATTTTATATCTGTGCTACACATTTTCTTTTGTAGACCGCGCCATAATTACCTATCTTGTCGAACCGATTAAAGCGGATCTGCTGATTAACGATACCTATTTCAGCCTGCTTTCAGGCTTTTCGTTTGTCGCATTCTATGCTTTTATGGGCATCCCGGTGGGACGGCTGGCCGATGCCCGATCGAGGCGCAACCTGCTGCTGGCGGGTGTTACGGTGTGGAGCACCATGACCATTCTCTGCGGCCAGGCTTCCACCTTCTGGGAACTGTTTTTCACCCGCATGGGTGTCGGTGTCGGCGAGGCGTGCCTTGTACCCTGCGCATACTCCCTCATCACGGACTATTTCCCCCGGGAAAGACGCAGCCTGCCGCTCACCGTTTTCTCCGGCGGCATCATGCTCGGGGCCGGGGTGGCAAACGTCTGCGGCGGCATGGTTGCCCAGTACGCCCAGAGCGGCGGCCCGAGAGAATTCCTGTTTTTCGGCACGGTTCAGCCGTGGCAGCTGGCCTTTATCCTTGTAGGCCTGCCCGGAATATTTTTTATAGCGTCCATTGCAACAATCAGGGAACCGGCCCGGCACGAGCAGAAAGGTAAACCGGACAGCGCTTTGATGTTCCGGTATCTTTACCGGCATTGGGCCACTTTCAGTTCCCTCATCGGCGGCACGACATTCGGGGCCATGGCCAACATGGCCATGCTGGGGTGGGCGCCCGTCTGGCTGGAGCGCCGCTTTGCATGGAACAAAGCGGAAATCGGATTGTACCTGGGGATTACCATCTTTGTGTTTGGAACGATCGGGCTTACACTGGCGGGCTCCCTGGCAAACAGGTATATTCGCGCAGGAAAGAAAACGGTTTATATCAAGATTATGATGGCGGCCGAGGGCCTGGTCATCATTCCGCTCATCCTTGCGCGCGTTTATGACAATCCATATTGGGTGCTTCTCTGTATCGGGGGCACTATTTTCTTCACCGGTATGCCCAGCGGCCTCGGGCCGGCCGCCCTGCAGGAGATCACTCCCAATGAAATGCGGGGCCAGGTGACGGCCATTGCCTTTCTCGTCCTGAATCTGGTGGCAACCACCCTCGGCAACACGCTTGTCGGATTGCTGACGGACTATGTCTTTGTCGATGTAAAGGAAGTGCGATCGTCCGCCGTTATTGTCGCCGTTTTCGCTACGGTTCTTGGCTTAATCATCCTCCGCCTTGGCCTGCGTGCCTACGAACGCACGGCAGAGGAGAACAGGTCCGACGGATAGAACGCGTAGGGGCGAACCTTGTGTTCGCCCTTACAGTAATCGAGGATCATTATCCACCCAGGCGATCCCTGACCTTTTCCCACGATCCCGTTATCAGGAAACTCTCGTCCATGTCATCCACCATCCGTTCGAATTTCCGGATCGGGATGGAGATCGTCAAACATTCCCGGGGGACGCCCGGACGGGCCGATACGTCGAACATGCCGAGAACGGCGCGCGGGCGGTCGGATCCGCATTCCGCCATCGGGATCTGCACGATGGTAGCGCAGCCGGCTCCCATCGGGCAGTACACGGCTTCGTTGGTCGGTTCGTCGTAGTTGGCGAGAGTAAAGAGCCCGGAAAGAACATCCGGCGGGGAGAAAAAAATCACTACCTGGGGAGCGTCATTTTCATCCAGACGATCCCAGCGTTTGAATACGACATATTTCCCCGGAGCCGAGAAAGCAGGAGCTTCGTTGAAAAGCTTCTTCACCAGTTCCGGCGTTTTCTTGTACCGCTCCCCTTCGAGTTTTCCCGGTATGCCGCAGGACAGAAAGTATTCGAAGTTGGGCATCAGGTTCCGGGTGAAGCCGAGGTAGCGCTTCCCGCCGAAGCAGCCGAGCGATTTTGTGTCGAAGGCTAAAGGATTCCCGCGCCGGACGGCGGCAAGATCGTCGATGAAACAGTGATGCTCTTCCCCTGCTGCTTTTATTCTGTGAACCGGCAGCTCTCCGGCATCGTCGGTGTAGTAAAACGCAATCGGCAGGTCGGCGCCGGGAAAATACTTATTCCATCGTTCCGTAAACTTCTGTCTCAGTCCTGATTGCATGGATGTATTCCTCCTAAAGGAATAAATCTTACAAGGTGGTAAAAGAGCCGTCGGGACGGCTGTAGCCGCTGACGTTGCCCGGTTGTGTAATCTCATCAATTAAATGGGTTTTCTCGGGATCGAACACTACTCCAATGCCAGGCCTGTTATTAGGGTAAATTTTGCCGTTCCGGAAATCGTAGCCTTCCTGAATCATGTCTTTGGTGCCGCCCTGCCCGACGCCCGTAATGCCCGAGTCGGTTTCCACGGCTACGACGATTGCGCTGTGGTTCAGCCACCCGCTTCTGCCGGCCTTGTCTGTCGGGTTATAGACCCGCACTTTTGTGATTTTCATGTCCGATGGAGAGGAATGCGCTTTCCGGGCCAGACCGGCCACTGCGCCGGCTCCCAGCAGTGAAGACTGCAGAAATGTACGGCGTTGCATCCGTAGGCTCCTTTCTGGATTTTAAAAATCGGATCTGTTTATTTCGCTTTCAAAGATCATCGCGCATATCATTCAGGGCGGGGAACTCTCTTCGGTAGTCGATAAGTTCCTGCAGGTCGAGTTCCGCCTCAATCCATCCTTCCGCCGCCCCGGCGTCTTTAAGGATTTCTCCGCGCGGGTTGATTAATTGGCTTCTGCCCGAGTATGTATGATTGGGATCCTTCCCGCACCGGTTGACGCCGATCACGTACGATTGGTTTTCTATGGCTCGCGCCTTCAGCAGGCTTGTCCAGTGGTTTTCCCGGGTGGCGGGCCAATTTGCGATGACGATCAGCACCTGAACGCCCTGTCGTGTCGCCGCTCGAAATGCTTCCGGGAAGCGGAGGTCGTAACAGATAAACGGGGAAATCGTGAAGGAATTGCAGACGAAGGTTTCTATCCCCGTTCCCGGTGCATAGTGATCGGTTTCCCCCGCATAGGAAAACGGATGCAGCTTGCTGTAACGCGCCATCTCTCTTCCCGTTGGTTTGCAGATGACCGCCTGGTTGAGCCCGCGACCGTCCTCGTGGCGGGTTACAACCCCTCCGAGAACGAACGCCTTGTACTCGGCGGCGAGCCTGGAGAGAAATTTCTGCGTGATTCGATCCCGATCGTCCGTAATGGTATCCACATTCATGCTGAAGCCGGTGGCGAACATCTCGGGAAGAATGATCAGGGAATCCCGGGAGGGGGCCGCTTTCTCCAGGAGCTTCCGGACATTTGCATGATTGGCTTCCTTGTCTTCCCATTGGATATCAAGCTGGCAACCGATGATCTTCATCTGAGTTCATGCTCCGATAAAGTTGGTTCGATTCTAAAATCAAATTCCTGTTACAGCCTTAGGATATTTGAAATTCCTTTAATCAGCCTTCCGATGCCCCGCGCCACCGTTTCCTTCTCCAGCGCGCCGTAGGAGATGCGCAGGTAGCATCCCCGTTCCATACCGAAAGTAGTACCCGGAATGGCGGCCACTCCGTACTCTTTTACAAGCTGCGAGACCAGGTCCATCGGATCCATGGATGTATCCAGGTGCAGCAGGAAGTAGAACGCTCCCCTGGACGGCGGTATCGTACAGACATTCCCGATACGGTCGAGTTCGCCCAGAACGAGCCGGCGGACTTCGGCCATCTCCCGGACATAGGGGGCGCAATAGGCGGCACCGGCTTCGAGCGCGCCGGCAGCGGCAGCCTGGGAGATCAGCGACGGACAGATCAGGATTGTGTCCTGGGCTTTCTGGACCGGGAGAAACAGTAGCTCCGGCAGCACCATATAGCCGATTCGCCAACCGGCGAAGCCGTAGGCTTTCGAGAATGAAAAAAGTGAAATGGTGTGTTCCGAACTGCCCTCGATGGAGCCCGGCGAGAAGTGTTCGGCCCCGTCATAGGTGAAGTATTCGTAGGCCTCATCGTGAATATGATAGACGCCCCGTTCCCGGCAGAGGGCGTTCAGTGCCCGAAGGATCGACTCGTCATACACGGCTCCGGTCGGGTTGTTGGGGGAAATGGTGACGACGGCCCGGGTCCTGACGGTCATGGCTTTCTCGATTGTTTCCAGGTCCGGCTGGTAGTTATCGTCGGTTTCGACAGCCACGGGCCTGGCATTGGCCATGCAGACAGCCATCTCGTGGTTGAAATAATAGGGCTTGAGAATAATGATTTCGTCCCCGGGATCGGCAACGGCATAGACCGCGTTCATAAAACCCATATTGGCGCCGGCGGTGACGAAGATCCGGCTCCCGCGGCCGGGCTCGATCCCGTTCTCGTCCCGGAGCTTTTTTTCGAGCCCCCGGCGCAGCTCCGGCGTCCCGTCGACGGCGTCGTACTTGTTCTGCGGATTTTCAAGAAATTTTGCTGCGCGGTCGAATGCCTGTTTCGGCGGGCCGTAGTGGACGACTCCCTGGCCCAGCGAAATGGTGCCCGGATGATCGCGGATCAGCTTGCCTACGATGGGAATAACCGGCGACTGAACAGCCTGCATGCGGTCGGATACGAGCATCTATCAATACCTCTTCTCTTCAATGCCTGTAAAACTGGCCGATGGACAGTGTGGTTGAGTCCGGTGTTTCAATTCATGGACCCGGAAGGTTTCACAGGCAGGATCCAATATATCCGCATGCATACGGATAAAGCAACAGATGGGACAGATTCCTTTTTTATGGTAATCATAGGAAGGATACAGAGGACCGGTTTCGGATCCGGTTGGGGCCGCAAGTGGAAACCTGGAGGGAGCAATGGGAACGAAAAAGGTGGCGTTATTTGCATTCAGAGGGGAACAGATGTGTTTTGTCCATGTTCTGTTGAACGGTATGGAATACAGGGGGAAAGGCTATGATGTGAAAATCGTGATCGAAGGGCAGGCCCCCCTGGCGATAAAAGAGGTCCGCGAAAAAGAGAATCCTTTTCACGAGCTTTACGAGAAGACCAAGGCTTCCGGGCTGATCGATTGCGTCTGTATGGCCTGTGCGTCGAAAATGGATTGCCTGGATGCGATTAAGGCGGAAGGCCTCCGCCTTAACAATGAAATGTCCGGGCATCCCAGCATGGCGCAATATACGGATCAGGGATATGTGGTCATTACATTCTGATTCACTGCAGATACAAGGTTTCGAGTAGTTAGGAATGTCGATAACCCTTCAACGGGAAACGGGAAACGGTTAGTATCTGCCATATTCCTTGGTGAATTCAATCATGGCCTTCAGGTTCTCCGGTTTCACTTCATCCGTGGAGCTTCTCGGCCCCAGGATGAAGCCGCCGCCTTTGCCCACGACATCGATAAGCTTTTTGCAGTAGTCTTTCACATCTTCGACGGATCCCATCTGCAGAAGAGAACACGGCACATTCCCTTCAATGCAGCAATGCCCCCCCAATATCTCCTTTGCCCTGAAAATATCCGTTGTATCCAGGCGTATGTAGAACTTCCCTTTCGGGAATTCCAGCAGGTATTCCAGACGAGAGGTGAAATTGCCTTCCAGGAAAATAAAAGGGGTGGCTCCTCTCTCGATAAGGGTCAGGACAAGCTTTTTAAAGCCCGGCCAGTAAAAGGTCTTGAACTGTTCCATCGACATGAAGTTGTCGGATCCCCGCGTATTGGTCATGAACATTCTCAGGTTGCCGTATTCGTTGGGCTTCGGAAGCGGTCTTTCCAGCGTTTTTTTGAGTATGAATTCACATGCCTGCAGGATTTTTTCGGGACGGCGGTACATGTCCAGCATGGTGCCTTTCATCCCCCGAACGCTGTGGGATATGATGTCAAATGGAGGCAGTGCCCCTCCCTCGAACAACCGGGGGATTCCGAAATCCATCAAGAGTCGGTTGAATTCCTCCATCCGCGGCAGCCATTTTCTCATTTCCCTGCCTGCCTTCTGCAGGTTCTCAACTGCGGCTTCGATTTCGGGTTCGGTCAAAAACATGGCCAGGTTTTGAGCTGCCCAGGGTTGGACCCAGCCAATATCGGTCAACTCCGGAA
This sequence comes from Acidobacteriota bacterium, assembly GCA_016934295.1. Lineage (GTDB taxonomy): Bacteria > Acidobacteriota > UBA6911 > UBA6911 > UBA6911 > UBA6911. Next base: position 25,657 of record JAFGTD010000044.1, on the reverse strand, counting down.
GCTTCGACAGGAAATTCAGGCTTCCGTGCCGCCGCGGCAGATAATGCCGTATCAGGTAATCCGCTGGATTGTTCAGTAAGATGTCGTATTCATCATCCTGCAGGCATTCGATTTCAATGGCCTGGAATCCTACGTCGGGATCCAGCCCGTACCCGGGCCATTTCATATATCTCGGATCCAGGTATTCCAGCGCCTTTCCCGGTGTAAATTCCCGGAGAAACGCCATATCCGGCTGGAAATCTTTTAAGGTTTTCCGGTACGCGCCCAGCCATGCGTCGTAGTCATAGTAGAATGCAGAACAGGGTATTCCGGCATACCTGGCTACAAAGTAACCCAGCTCGCAGGTGACGGGAACCCTGTCTGTGGGCTTGAGATGTATGGCGTCCGTGATCCGCTGCTCTCTTTCCCGGCGCAGCTCTTCAGGACTCTGGTTCCGTTCGAGAATTTCGCTCATATCGCTGTAAAAAATTAATAGCCCGCATAGACGGGAACGATGTTTTTGTACTTTTTCACCAGGGCGTCCCAGTTGCGCGGCAGCTCGATTTTCGTTGTAACGAAATCGTTTTGTATGCCGCCGACGCTCCGGAGCATTCCCATCCAGGCCCCCGGCCCGCCGGCGACCAGAATCATCAGCCCGCTGGTATCGACGGCCCGCGGCGGTACGGAAAGGACGTCCGAATCCTCCCGGTCGGATCGGAAAGGATCCGCCGCATTCTGCAGGATAAACTCCTTGAGCTTTTTCTTGGTCCAGCCTGCGTCCGCCAGAACCCTGGCATGCGAGGGAATAACGATAAGGCACGACATGCTCCACGGCCCCATGGCCGCGAGCGATTGCGCAATGCCCTCCGCGCTGGTTCCGCGGGGAACCGACTGTGTAAAACTGTTAGGAAAAAACACGGTCAGGGTATTGTCTTCCCTGTTATATCCCCGCTCCACGTGAAGGGGCTCCCAGGGGCTCTCCTCCTCGTTTTCACCGATAACAAGGGTGTATTTGGATGGATTGCCGATTACGCCCATGTCCTCGATGCCTTTCCTCGCGCCGCCGATATTCTTGACGATCAGCCCTACCGCCCTCCCGATGGCCGCGTTGGCGATATCCCCGGGGCTGAGGGCGCCCGAACTGCAATTGATATGGATGTCGTTGCGTACGGGGCCGTTGATCGCGAAGAATGGCGCCCAGGAACCCGTGCTGACTTCAAAAGTATCGAAGCGGGTTTTCTGCACCATCAGGGCTTTTACCGCGGCGATCAGTACCGGCATGTGCGTGGGAAGCGCGCCCGCCATGACCGCGTTGACTGCGATTTTTTCGACAGAGGCCTTTCCCATTCTGGGGATCACCTTTGTGACCACATGATCCGGCGGCAGGTCGGTGCCGGTCATCATTTCGGCCACGGCTTTTTCAGTGGGCGGCACTATCGGAAGACCGTCGGTCCAGCCTTTTCGATAAAAGAACCGGTTGACATCTTCGTAGTTTCCTTTGAAAGCAATCCTGGGGGGCGCTGACGTCGATTGTCGGGGGGATTTCTCTTCAGCGGTCAGGGGTTTGGTTAAAGCTTCCGCGATATGCGGCATCGCTTCGGCGGTGCCGGCTTCAATATCTTCGGCTACCGTGGATTCGCATGCCACATTCAAGGGCAGGATCCGGATTCCGGGAACACCTTTACTGGACGCTGCGGAATGAGCGTCCCTGACAAAACCTGGATTCGCCAGTATCACGACCGGCGTGCCAAAGTCCTCGATCGATATCCCGTTATAGACGAGGAACTTTGTGCAGGACCCTCAATCACCCACTACGAGGATGACGGCGTCCACTCCTTTGACCCAGGCTTCAAACTTGTCCCGATCCTCCGTTTCGATTTCGGTGACGTTCCATTCGCTCGAATGGAAAAGGCTGATCTCGGAATCGGGATACAGGGCATTCAGTCTTTTCTGAAGCGATCCCGCAATGGGCAGGGCAGCCCGCTTGTAGTTGGCGAACACGCCGATTTTCTTGCCCGCCAGGGAATCAATCCTCGGTGAGATTCCCCGGAGCGGTATGGGATCCACTTCCGCCCACGGGCTGAAGACTTCATATTGAATTTCAGATGTATCCTGAGCAGACAGCGCTCCGGACGGGCCCGGGAATGCCGCTACAATGGCGGCAAACATGCCCAGGACCAGGAAATACCGGAATCCGGTCATAACAGCTACCTCCTTCTATTAGTTCGGATCGACGCAGGTGAAATTGGCTGCGTCGTTCGGATCGCCGCTTCCATTATATCTGGCCTGCTTGGGATAGACGCATAACGGGCGGGTTCGGTACGCTTCACCGCCGCCGCCTCCCATCATGCCTCCCCCCTTTGTATGGGGATAGATTATTCTATCGGGAGCTTCGCCTTTTTCGACCCAATCCACAATGGCGTCAAAAAGCTTGAAGCCTTCGGGATTCGCAAATGCGGGGCATCCGCCGGAGCCGGGGGCCGTGAACATACGCGCAAAATCCTGTGTCTGTTCGGGGCCGCCCATGGTTTTCTCCACCGCTTCGTAGTATTTGACATACTGCCCCGGCGGAAGGGCGAGGCTGTTCCAGGATGAAAGCATAATGATTTTGCCGCCCGCATCCTTGAAAGGCTTCAGGTTCGGATTGTTCGCGTCCACTGCGGCAGCGGCTTTCTTTATGCCCAGGCGCGTGTCCCGGTCCACATCGAACGTATGGAAATCCCAGTCGGGATCCTCAAACACGATTCCTTTGAAATAGTTCATATTGACCGAGAAAGGTTCCTTCTCAATCATAAAGGCCCAATTCAACTCGCTTCCCCGTTCAAAGCCGGTATATATTGGCGTACCATCGTTGAATTTCGCGCCTTCATAGATTTTCCGGACTGTATCGACCTGGCCGGCGGTAAGGCAGTCCGGCCCGTCCCCGTTTTTGCACTGGATGCTCGCAGGATCGAAATCGCAGCTTGTAGGACGTTCGATTATGCCGTCGACGAGCCCGTCGTTTCCATCACAGGCCGCAAGCGCTGCCTTGTTGATTACTTCAAGTTTTGCCGGGGGGATATAGCCGGGACCTCCAACTCCGTCCTTGAGAGCTACCCAGCTGATATACAGGGAGCCCGGCTGCAGATGGGTGATGAAGAAGGCGGGATCCTCGGCAATAATCCCGTCGAAGTCCTCGGGATAGCGCTGCGCTTCATTAAGCCCCTGGTTGCCGCCATTATGGCAGCTGTTCCAGTAGGAGTACTGAATGGGCTTGCCGTAGTAGGCATTGGCCAGAGTCTTGGTTGCGACAACCATTTCATGCACGGCGCGATGGCCCCAGTCCGCCCATTTTTCCGGATGCCCGATGGCCCATTCGAATCCCGGATCCAAATGTCCGGTGTCGGTTCCCGCAGAGACATACCCCTGCTCCATGTTCCGTGCAATACCGGAACTGGCGATGGAGCCGATAAATCCGGGATTTCCCACAGCCAGGAACCTGCCGTTCCAGTTGGAGGCGTCGGGAAGCCAGACCTCGATGCCGATATGCGAGTCGCTGCTCGGAGCCGAAACGGCCTGAATCCGGCAGAACGGAGCCTGGATTTTCTGGGCGGGCGCATTCATAAATCCGCCGCCCTGAGCGGCCAGCTCGTATCCCGGTTCGCCTTTTTCCACGGAAGTGATGGTGATGTTCGGGATTTTGATCGACTTCAGGCTTTCACAGGACTGCTGCGCCGCGGCCGGCAGCGTAAAAATAAGAATTGCCAGGAAAACTGCACACAGGATGAAACCTTTAGGATGCTTCATATCGATGTCTCCTTAAACGGTTTGCGATTCCAAAATGGGCTTTTTCGGACATCGGGCATTATACACCCGACCCCTTTTATCTGTTCATCCTTTGTAAGAAGTGGATCAGGCCGCACGATTTCCCGGTGTATGTTTTGGTAAACTAACGGATGATCTCTTTATCCCGGCTCGCGCAGCCGTTCCCGGATGGCTTCCAGCTCTATGGCAACCTGGCGGTCTTTGGGGGTGTTCATTGCTTTTTTGGCGGTGATGCACATATCCAGGTCCAGAACAAGGCATTCAATGTCTTCCAGATCGACCCGGATGATATGTTTTTCAACTTCCGCGTATTCGCCGATCCCTGTGATTTCGGATAAAATGTCCAGCTGACCAAAATCCGTAATCAGATACAGATTTTTATACCCGGTCAGTTCTTCGGCCTGTTTGGGTAACATTTTCAGGTCGTGAGTCATACGGAAGCGAGGATTTGCATCGGCGAGAGCATTTAGCAGTGCAGATATGTTTTCCGGATTAAGCGGGGCACAGATATCCGTATCCTGCGTGACCACCTGGGAGCCGTGAATGACGCAGGCTATTCCTCCTACAAGGACATATTTTACCTGATGCGCGTTAAGACGTTTCAGGAGATCTATTGTCGATGCCATAATAACGAATACCCGCCTCCCGCGCAGTACGAACAAAAATGAGGGCGGCATCATGCCGCCTCAAACGCTCCGCCGGAGTTAAACTCAGAATATAATCAAGTTGATTTACATCAATGCCGTAATCGATTGCGGCCCGGCAGGCCTTCTTTTTCGTGTCCGTTTCCGGATTCGTATATTCCACACGATGCATGAGAAACCTCACTTCTCTATAACCTATTATGGCATCAGGATGGAGCGGAACCGTAGGCATATTTCTGATTATTTCCCCGGGACCTTCTGTTTCGGTTCCTCGAACCAGTTGAGGACGATTTCGATTTTGCGGGGAGACTCCTCCGGGGCTGAAGTTGTTTCAGCCGCAGGCCGCGCGGCCTGCAGCATCAAAAACCTCCCGTCTTCCGGGTGTATGTCCCAGGAGCGGGTATCTTCAGTGGAGAAAGGGATAAAATTTCCCTGGTGCAAAGCGATAAAACAGGAATCAGAAAGTTGGGCTATTGTAACGAAATTCGATCTTGTTTGATAGATGAACGGGACGTTTATTTTCTATCGTTTCCCCCGCGCGGCGATCATGAAGCTATGGAAGTACCGCTGCCAGCTCTCCGGGCTGGATTTATAGGAATTATCGAAAAAGAAGTGATCCGCCAGGCTTTCTCTTACCCGGAGCAACTCCTTTAACCTTCGACGGTTCTTAATATCGGAGATCGTAAGATCTAGAAGTTCCAGGGCACGCTCAAAAGCCCGTTGGCTGAATTCCAAACGTCCTTTGTTTTTCCATGAAATCGTTCGTTCGACTTCGCTTCCGACATTGGCCATTTGCTCTGCAAACGAAAGCCGGGTCCATCTGCCCGCGGCCAGTTCTTGATGTTGATGCGTCATCGAATCACCAGGCTGTTTACGATCTTCAGGATGCGATCCCGGATCGCGGGGTTCTCCACCCCGCGGCTTCGGTTTCCCTGCGAAGGGCGGAGATTGATCATCGAACTGAATTCCACGAAATCCTCACCCTCAAGTTCCGGATACAGGTTGATTCCCCAGAGATCGTACTGATTCGAACCCTTTTCAAGCAACAGCGTCTCTTCGTCGGCGTGCAATTCCGCATCGACGGCCATAATTTCGCGCCCAACGTCCACAACGGCCTTTACCATATCACCGAACATGGCGGCAGCCATTTCCCGCAGCTCGTCCAGGTGAATTTGATTTTGGGAATCGATAATCTGCATCCCGGTCTCCTTATAGCGGTTTGGATGGATTGTACACTACCGGCAAACGGTTTGGATAGGATGGGAACCTGATTTTGCCGCTTGTTCCGTCTATTTCCGCACCATCCCGACAACGATCCCCAGCATAATGACGGCAACCACGCTGCCCCCCAGGAAGGCGTATTGAATGCCTCCTCCTGTCGCGTAGGCGAATCCTATGACGACAGGACCTGCCGTCTGCCCGATGCGCAGGACCATGCTGTTGAGCGACATGAAAGCCGCACGCTGCCGGTATGGGGCAAATCCCAACAGGAGGGTCTGGATGGTAGGCAGAACCAGTCCCTGTGCAAAGCCGTAAAGAAGCGCCGGAAGCACGATAAACCAATAGGAAGAGGCGAAGGCGAAAAGCGTCATGGACGCCAGATAGAAGCCGATGCCGATTATGATTATGCTTTGTGTATCGAATAACCTGTTGATCTTCCCGATAGAGGCGGACACGATCGCCATGGTTCCCGAGGCTAGCGACATGATCAATCCGATAGTGAACGAGGTGCTGTGAAGACGGGTTTCCATCAATATCGGCAGATAGGTAAGGTATGCGCCGTATATCAGGAAAAACGCGAGTATGTTCAGCACGAACAATCCCCAGACGCTTCGCTGGTTGATATTCTTCCAGGTATTCCGAAGATAGACGCCAAGTTCCTGTGTTGCCTCCGGTCCGGGTGTTTTCAATTTAAAAGCAATGACAGTTCCCAGAGGGACGGCCAGGATAGGCAGCATAAAAGGAAAGTACCAGCCCAGAAGCGCCAGTGCGCCGCCTATTGCAGGATAGCCGGCTGTGCCGATGCTGAGCACACTGACGTTATACCCCATCGCCTCGATGCGTCGGGGACCGGAATACAGGTCGCCGATGAGGGTGACGTTCATGGAACCCAGCGAAGCGGCTCCGACGCCCTGGAAAAACCTGAGGATAAGCAGAAAATGGTAAGTGCGGGCGAATATGCAGCAGAATCCGGCGATGCCGAAAAGAATCAGGGAAGGGATCAGGATATTTTTTCTGCCCATTCGGTCGGCCAGAACGCCCGTGACGGGCGTGAGAAAAACTCCGGGCAGGGTGAAGGCCGCAATCAGCCATCCCACTTCATGTTCGCCGATGTTGAAATGCCGGATTATCTGTGGAAAAGCTGGAGCGATGCTGGCCACTCCCATGACGGCAAACAGCGTAACGATAAATATCAGCTGCAGATTGCGGTCTCTAAAAACCGGTTCATTCATTGGGGTCGGACCACGGCAAATGATTGAAAAGACATAAGATAAATACTGTTTTGCCTCATGAAACAGGCCTTAGAGCCAATTTTGAGCGCCTTTTTTTCATTTTAAGGAATTGGAAGTTATATTTTGAAAACCTTAAATGCAGAAAAAGACCCCTGAAAATGAATCTAAAGCCGGTATTATAGTATAAAAAACACCTTAAAACTAATAATTATAATAATTTACCGTGGTCCGACCCTGATTAAAACGTGGGGCCGGCCCAGCCGTCGCCTATGCCGTAGGGCAGCATGACGCCGATGGCGAAAATGCCGCGAAGCTTCCCGTTCTTTATCTTGAACATGTCGGCGAAAGGCATGGAGCTGGGCGTTGAAGCCCAACTTTCGTGGGTGCTTCCGTCCGGCATAGTAATCGTTTTTATGCCGCGATGGTTGAAGCAGTACAGGCCCCAGGTAAGACCCTTTTCCACATCCACCACCGGGGTGCGTCTCGGATAGACGTTGTGGATCGTCTTCAGCACGGGAGGAATTTTCCCGTCGGGCGTTTTACACGAGGTGCTTGACGGGAGCCCGGGCGCAGGAGGAGCCCCGTCGGGAATGGTCCCGCAGGTCACCATCGCGTTTTCCATCCTGTAGGCGTCTTCATCCCAGGGGATGCCGGTATCGTCGAGTTTGTCCAAGGCTTCAAAGTAAATATCGGGCATCCGGAGCATCGCCTCGCGCGGGATGCGTTCGGACGGCTCAAGGAATTCCGTGAAACCGGGAGGCGGGGTTTTAAGATTGGCAAAATTGTTTTCCTGCACGTCGCGGACTACGATCGATTCCGCTTCGGTTATTTTCCGATCGGCGACTTTAAGGCGAACGGACAGCAGCACCGGTTTTTCATGTTCTTTAGCGATGCCGGTCCAGGCCACCTGCCCCTCCTCGGGATCGCAGATATAAAATTTGAAATCGCCGATTCCCGAAGTCGTGTACCAGAGTCCTTCGGTGAGAGGAAGCTTCACGGTGTTTTCGGTAAAAATAATATTTTCGGCAAACGGGGCTCCGGATGCATCGTGCGCCACCATTGCTTCAATGTATTGATCCGCGATCGCCTCCAGGCAGGCACGATCGCAGTGGCTGGTTTCCTGAGCTTGATCGGACTGCTCGACGCTGCATCCGGCTGCCATGGCGACAAAAAATAATAACATTGCTACTTTTTTCATTGGACTCGCCTCCTTTTTACCGAAGATTGGAATTCGGAAGATTATATTCTGTTTTGTTGTTTTTACTGCCTTAATTCTGTTGCTACAGTCAACGAAGCGTTATAGCTTTGTAGGAAATGCGGATTAAAACTATGTTGTCTTGCTCATACAGACACAGGAACGATTAAACACAGGGAGTATTGACGTGGCCTATCCGAAGCGAAACGAAATCTCTGCCGTACTGAAATCCTCGAAGCCCGGCGACACAGTCTCCGTGGGCGGGTGGATCAAATCCCTTAGAAGCAGCAAGAACGTGGCGTTCATGCACCTTAACGACGGCTCCGTATTCGATTCCGTCCAGGTAGTGCTCGAAGAATCCCTCGATAACTACGACCGCGTTCTATCGCTCCTGACGGGAGCCAGTGTATTTGTCGAAGGACAGGTCCGGGAATCCCCTGCCAAAGGCCAGAGAATCGAGATTGTGCCTTCCCGTGTCGAGATTGTCGGGGAATGCGCCGCCGCCTCCCCGGTCCAGAAGGCGGGGACGTCGTTCGAATTTTTGCGGACGGTCGCTCACATGCGTCCGCGGACGAACACCTTCGGGGCGGTTTTCAGGATGCGGTCGGCACTCTCCTTCGCCGTGCATTCCTTCTTCAACCAACGCGGCTTCGTATATGTGCATTCCCCCATCCTCACGACCAGCGACTGCGAGGGCGCCGGGGAGATGTTCCAGGTGACTTCGCTTGATTTGAATAAGCTTCCCAGGGGGCAGAACGGCGGCATTGATTACACGAAAGACTTCTTCGGCGAGAGATGCAGCCTCACCGTTTCCGGACAGCTGGAAGCCGAGATCCTGGCGATGTCGCTTTCGAAGGTCTATACGTTCGGCCCCACATTCCGGGCCGAGAATTCGAATACGGCGCGCCATGCGTCGGAGTTCTGGATGATAGAGCCGGAATTCGCCTTCTCCGATCTTGAAGACGACATCGTTCTCGCCGGCGACTTCGTGAAGTACCTTATCCAATACGTGTTCGACCATTGCGGGAGAGACCTTCGCTTCTTTGACGAGCGGATAGAGAAAGGGCTGAAGGACAAGCTGAAGGCGGTTCTTGAAGCGGATTTTGCGGTCCTGGATTACACCGAAGCGGTCAAGGCGCTGAAGGCGTCGGGCAGGACGTTCGAGTATCCGGTCGAATGGGGCGAGGGCCTGCAGACGGAGCACGAACGCTGGATCACGGAGGAGTACACGAAGCGTCCCTCGTTTGTCATCAACTATCCACGGTCCATCAAGCCTTTTTATATGTACTGCAACGATGACGACAGGACCGTTGCCTGTTTCGATTTCCTGGTCCCGCGCGTCGGGGAGCTGATCGGGGGATCGCAGCGCGAACACAGGCAGGACAAACTCATGCGGAGGATGCAGGAGTGCGACATGGATCCGGCGAAATACGGCTGGTATATGGACCTGCGCCGGTTCGGGTCCGTTCCGCACGGCGGCTTCGGCCTGGGCTTCGAACGGGCCCTGATGTTCGTCACCGGCATGGCGAACATCCGCGATGTCTGCCTCTGCCCCCGCGTACCGGGAAACGCGGCGTTTTAGGTAGGGGCGAACCTTGTGTTCGCCCTTATTCCGGCCTTGTCACCAAATAAGCACGAACCTTGTGTTCGCCCCTATTCGCTCATTCCAAGGTATTTGGATTATTCCAGAACGTGAATATTCTTTGCGGCGCAGATCTCTTTGAGAACCTTGGGCCACACGGAGACTTCCACCTCTCCAATATGCGCGGTGCGAAGCAGGTACATGTAAGTCCGTGACTGGCCGATGCCGCCTCCGATGCTGAGCGGAATCTCGTCGTTCAGAATCGCCTGGTGGTACGGCAGCTTCAGGAAATCTTCCTGTCCCGCCATCTTCAGCTGCACCTTCATGCTGTCCTTCGTGACACGAATGCCCATGGAACTCAGTTCGTGACGCCGCTTCGTGACCGGATTCCACACCAGGATATCGCCGTTGAGTCCGTGATACTGCTCGCCGTTTTTAACGATCGTTTCGGTGATCCAGTCGTCGTAGTCCGCGGCGCGCATCTCGTGCGGATACCCGTCCTTCAGCGGGTATCCGATGCCGATGATGAACAGCGCCCGGGCTTTTTCCTGCAGCGTCCGGGTTTCCCGCTGCTTGCGCGGCAGGTCGGGATAAAGATGGAGCATATCCTCGGCATGGAGGAACTCCAGCTCCTCCGGGAAATCCGGATACTTGTCCGTTTTGAGGGCGGGGTATTCTTCCCGCACCATTTTCCCTGCGCCCACGATTACCTTCCACAGCTTCCGGACGACGTCCTTGAGGAAATCGATGTTGCGGTCCTCCGCGGTGATCGTTCGCTCCCAGTCCCACTGGTCCACGTAGGAACTGTGGTCGTGGTCCAGGAAGTAGTCCTTGCGCACCGCCCGCATATCGGTGCAGACGCCTTCGCCTACGCCGCAGTCGAAATACGTCAGCGCCATCCGCTTCCACTTGGTCGCCGCCTGCACCACCTGGGCCGTGATCCGCTTTTCGAGGCCGAGCCCGCACGGAAATTCCACCGGCGTCCGGGATCCGTCGCGGTCCAGGTAGTCGTTCACCCCGCTGTCTTTGTCGACGATCAGGGGAACCCGCACCATCTGCAGGTTGAGTTCCCTGCACAGGTTCTCCTCAATGTAATTTTTTATCATGTGGACGGCCCGCATTCGCTCTTTCGGAGGAAGAAGGGCTTCATAGTTATCGGGTAATTCTTTTGCCAGGTCGTCGTAGTTGCCTATTCCCGGTCCTGCCAGATCCGCAGTCTTATCTGCCATTATGTTCTCCTATCGGTTCTATTTCCTCAATATTCCCCTGATTTGCCAGCAGGTATTCTACTTCGGGAGATGGCATTGTCAAGCGAACGTATGGCTCAGGCACGCCGATCAGCCGCCCCCTGTGGCCAATGATTGGCGATTCGTTTGCGGCAGGTTCCCATCGGTGTCGGGGTCGGAATCGGTATCGCTCCCGCTGGTGTCGCGCCCTTTCGATACCGGTTCCGATCCCGACCCCGATCCCGATTTTGGTCCGCAAACCTGCATTTCAGACAGGATAATATGCATCAACAAAGGCAGGTTTTAGGGCAATGCCGCCTCTGCGCGGTTCCCTGGGACTGAATCAAAATATCAAATCCCGTTTTTGGATCAGGAATGTCAAACCGTTGACCGCGGCGATAAAAATGAAGGTTTCTTTCAGGCCGATCGGCGGAATGTTCCAGTCTTTTATTGAACCAATGCTTTCAATCCAGTCTACCGGGTTTATAAAGCCGAAGTAAGCGGCGAATACAAGCAGGATGCAGATGAATGGCACTCCGATACAGACATACCATTTTAACATTCCGGTTCTAGTCCGCAGGGCACGGTTGATTTGCCTGGACATGCTGTACTGGAGAAGCAGTTGATTCTTCCATTCCCTGCCGGGTGAAGATGCGGTCACAGGCCGGTACAGGGCGGCGTTGCGAAGGTGTTCTTTTACGGGCAGCTTATCCGTCATGATTCTTCTCCAGTAAATTTTTGAGTTTGGCCAGGGCGCGATGGATTCTCGCCTTGACCGTTCCGGTCGGGATGTCGAGGCGTTCGGCCATTTCCTCTGTTTTCAGTTCTTCCAGATATTTCAGGGCAAGGATCTCACGGTCCTTTACAGGCAGCCTGGACAGGGCCCGCTGCACATGCCCGGCCGTTTCCCGTCTTTCCAATACTTCAAGGACGCTCTCGCCGGGATCCGGCGGATCGTCCACCTCGTCGATGGGAGTTTCAATCCGTGCAGAAGATTTATTTTTTTGGATATGACGTATGCCTTCGCGCCAGGTGATTCTGTACAGCCAGGTGGAGATTTTGCTGTCGCCGCGAAAATCGGGCAGGGCATTCAGCGCCCTGTAAAAAATGCGATAAAGAACGTCCTCTTCATCCGCGATGCGCATTCGACGGATGCACGAAAGCACGTATTCCTCCCATTCCTGAACAAATCTTTCGGCCCGTTCGGGATTTAAGGGCAAAAATCGTTCTATTTGCTCTCGCTGTTCGATCGTCAACGTATCGGATTCCTCTTTTGCCCTCATCCTGCCAAGGCTATTAATTTAGAACGAACTGCAGTAAAAATGGTTGCAAACCTAAAAATGCAACCGTTTAAAAATTTTCCAGGTCCAAGTAAATAACGGAGCTTCGGATGATAAAGTGCCGGATCAAAAAACTATGAAAACGCATGTAAACCTTTAAAGGGGATTCTTATGACAATAGAATGGGTACCAATCGTCGCGATCGTTTTTTCCCTGTCCATCCCGATTGTTGCGATAATAGTGGATCATTTTAGTAAGAAAAATAAGATGAAAGTTATTGAAAAGGCCATCGAAAAGGGCGTGGCTCTTGAAGGCCTGTCGCTGGAGGAAAAGAAGGCGCCCCGGGTGCCGTACCGGAGTGGAATGGTAGCCCTGGCGGTTGGAATCGGAGTCTGCGTTTTCGGTTTATTAATCGGGCAAACGGAGAAGGATGCCCTTTTCCCATTGATTGGTTTAGGATCCATCCCGATGCTCATCGGAATCGCGTTGATCATCAACGACAGGATCAACTACGACCGATATTTCAACAAAGAGTCGGATAAGCAATAATATGTAGGGGCGAACCTTGTGTTTACCCTTGTTCCGACCTCGTCATCATATGTGCGCGAACCTTGTATTCGCCCCTGCCGCGCCGGAATAAACAGATTAATCCACGTAGGTGGTTTGGTGATCGGGGCCCAGGGATATCATCAGTACTCCGAACGGCTTGTCGACCCAGCGCGTGACGATCGGGTTGTGCGGCACACCGGCGGGCAGAACGACGGCGGTGGGTTCATCGATAACATACCTTTCGTGTTCCGGGCCCATGTCGATCTGGATCTCGGCTCCGAGGTAATTGATATCGGCGGGTTCGGTTCCGGCCAATACAAGGACTTCATCGTAGGGGTGCACATGGGCGCCGCGCCCCGGGCCGCGCATCCAGAGTCCGGGCTGACTGTGGATGGCCCAGCAAAAATTCAGTTTCATGCCCGCCAGGTCGGGACCGAACATCCAGACGGCGTTTTCCGACAGTCCCGGCCCCGGTTTCCGACCGTTCAGAGCCATTTCTCCAAACAGGGATTTTTCCTCTTCGTCCAGGGGCCGCGCGGTCATCGTATTGGGAATAAGAGGTTTGACGTAATGTGTGTAAAGATTGCCGTGCGTCACTGTATCTTCAGCAAAACGGTACCTTTTCTTGCTGAATGAGGAATTCATGGGAGACTTGATTCCGCTGTCGGGATCGGGCCGCATGCGTGCCATTTGCTCCTCGGACATGCCGTCTCCCATCCACCGGGTTGTCGGATCCGCCCCCAGGGATATGATGAAAAAGCTGTAGCCGATCGGGCTGGTTACGTTCTTTGTCACTAAAGGGCAGTGAAGAAATCCGCCCGGCGCCACAACGACCGTAGGTTTGTCGAAGGTGTGGACCTCCAGTTCCTTCCCCAGGCAGAAATCAACTTCGGCGCCCAGGTATTCGGGCCTGTCGGGATCGAGCCCGACAAATCCCAGGGCCTCCGGATAGGGATGAATATGGGGATCCATTCCGGGATGCCAGTCGCCGAGGCCGGTGTAGAATCCCCAGGAAAAATTGAGCGCCACCCCGTCCAGGTGGTCCCGGCCGTTGAGCCAGCGGTTGACGTCCGCATTGCCCGTATTTTTGAAAAACTGTTCCTGTCCGGGGATCTCGGCCGTTTTCAGAGGCTTGAACAGATGCTGATATTTTCCGGTCGCCATTTCGAATATCCCTCAAAAAAGATTTCAAATTAAAGATTGAAGATTCAAACCCCCATGTTTGAACCTTCAACGATCTTTTTGTTTTTAACGTGCAACGTGTAAACGTTCAACATGCAACGGTTTTTTATAAGGCGAACACGAGGTTCGCCCCTACATCGTTTAATCGATGACCTCCGCTTCGTGTTCACCGGAAAGGGTGACGGCGAAAAACGCAAAGGGCTTGTCGACCCACCGGGTTACCAGCGGCGTATGGGGTGTTCCGGCGGGGCAGACGATGGCCGTGGGCTTGTCGATAAAATGCCTTTCATGGTCCTTCCCCATATCCACTTCGATTTCCGCGCCGAGATTGTCGGGATTCTCCGGGTCCATGCCCAGGTAGACCAGGACTTCATCCGTCGGATGCACGTGGGCCCCGGCTCCCCGGCGCGCAATGCCGGGCTGGCTGCAGAATCCCCACAGGATATTGGCGTCCATGCCCTCGAGGTCGGAACCGCACATCCAGGCCAGGTGATCGGGACTGCCCGGCCCCGGCACTCCGCTGGAGCGGTTTTCATCTTCCTTCTTTCCTGCCTGAATCTGCGCAAGTCTTTCCGGATTGAGCTGCTTGCGCTCTACAAGGATGAAAGATTTCAGCGGTTTCACAAGATGGGAGTATTTTCCGGTCGCTTCGACAGGTTTGTTCTTCAGGATTTTATCCGCCGGGGCGAACTGCATGCCCTCCGGAGCATTTTTCAACTGTTCGGCGGACAGGTTTGCGGCTCCCTCTCCCATCCAGGTCATTTCCGTCACGGCATTCAGTTCGACGGCCCAGAATCCAAAGCCTTTGGGACTGTAAATCCGGCCGGTCGTAATCGGTCCGTGGGGCATGCCGGCCGGGATCACAATGACGGTGGGATCGTTAAAGGTATAGGTTTCCAGTTCCGGTCCCAGGCAGCAGCTGATTTCCGCACCCAGGTATTTGACGTTGGCCGTATCCAGCCCCACGAACATCAGGCACTCCGGGTAAGGATGAACATGCGGGTCCAGGCCGGCGTGCCAGTCGCCCAATTCTGTATGGACTCCCCAGGAAAAATTCAGATTCAGCCCTTCCAGGTGATCTCGCCCGTTAAGCCGGATTTCCCGGCTTGCATTCCCCGGTCCGATCATCAGGGCACCCGGTGCCTTTTCCACATCGTCCCAACTAACGGCACCGATACTCAGTGGCTTGATGCAATGCCCATACTTGCTGTTTTCCATAGCGTGTGCCCTCCGTGGATGTCGCTTAAATGCCTCTGATATCACAAGTCATGACAATCAATCAACGGACTAGTTTTTTTATCGGTAAAGATCTTCCGGAATTTCTCGAATTTACCGGTAGGGAGCTCCGGCCCGGGTATCATTGCCGCCGGATGCGAATATGATTTTCAGCCTGGCTTTGTGCTTGTCCAGGTTAAAGAATAAGAGACAGCCTATCATGGCAAGATTAAACAGCGTAACGACATAAAAAATCTGGTGAAAATCCAGCAATTTGTCCAGGGGACCGGTCAGCCCGGCACCGGCGGAAAGGGCCAGGTTGGACAGGGCCATATAGATGGCGAATTGCGATGCCGCCACTCTGGATGCGCACAGGGTCATGAAGAGCGAAACGGTGGCGATGGTAAGCCACAGTGTATAAAACTCGAATGAAAAAATTATCCCGGTCATGATAAACGGTTTGCTCCAGCAGCTTACAAGCAATGCCGCGATACCGACGGTAAACACTTTAAAAATCAATCCCCCGTAGATCGCGCGCAGAGGCGTCATGCGGTCGATGATCGGAGACATTACGATACAGAATACGGCTGCAATTATGCCGGCGACCGCGGTCCATTCCGGGTAAAAGGTATCCGAGAATCCCAGCTCCTGGGTCGTTAATACCGGGAAAACAGTCTGAAGGATGCCGGATGTCATCCGTTCCCCGAAATCAACGACAATAAGCAGGACGCTCATAGGAAGGAACAATGTTCGGAACAGGTCGCCGAATATCTTTTTCCATTTTGTTTCCTGTAATGCAACGGATCTCTGCAGCGCCTCGCCTTTGGTCCACGGCAGCAGTTTTTCCCCCCGGCGTTCACGAAGAAGCAGTGGAATGAGCATGATCAGTACGACACAGAGGGACATTACAAAAAAAGCGCTGCCAAGGCCGTATCCGGAGAGCAACCAGGCCCCTCCTGCACTGGCGCCGGAAATGCCTGCCATCTGACCGCCGAACATAAACGCATTCGCGCGGGCACGCTCATTTTCAGGCAGGATGTCGATGGCCATGCCGTCGACCGCTACATCCTGCCAGGCGGCACAAAAGTTAATGAAAAATCCCAATCCAAGCAGCCAGTAGAAATCGTTTATGCCGGTCGACAGCATGAGGCATCCGAACAGAATGCCGGTCTGGGCTGTCAACACCCATGGCCGCCGTCGTCCCATGCTCAGGAAAGAAAACCGGTCCATAATCGGACCGGCCAGAAGCTTCAGGGTCCAGGGGAGACTCACGACCGCAATAAACAAACCCACCTCGGTACTGGAATAATCCTTCGCTGCAAACCAGGTGGGCAGTGCAACGATAAATAATCCATAAGGCAGTCCCTGCGCGACATAGAGACCGGCAAATGCCAGGAGTCTCAGTATGCGGTTGTCGACCAGAGCGGGAAGATTGAGGGTGTTCATAAGGCATTACCTCGATGAGCTTTGTACATCCGTTAGTGAATTTCGCTTCTCGGGACTCGTTCCACAGTTTCGCACAATCCTGTCCTGTTTAGAAATTGGTAAATGAATCCCGGGCACGGTTTTTCCTGTGTCTGTTCGCAGGGAATCAGTGTTAAACTTGCCGACCAGCTATATAAAGAATTATGGAATTTACATGCCTGAGTATTCCGATGCCACGCTAGACGAACGGTTGGCCGGTTATGCTCTAAGGTTTCGTTACATTTGTAATAGCCCGATGCAATGCTCGGGGTTGGAGGACAAAGATGCCGGATGAATTTAAACCCTGGACATGGAAAGCCCCCGAGGGAGTTGTTCCCGTTGACAACAGCAAATTGCGGCAGGATGCCCACGACAAACTTTCGGGTCAGGCGGTTTTTACGCGGGATGTGGATCTTCCCGGAATGCTGTATGCAAAAATCCTTACCTCGCCCTATTCACACGCCGGAATCAAGAGGATGGACACGAGCAAGGCAGAGCGGTTTGTGGGCGTCCGGGACGTCTTGAGGTTTGATGATCCGGATATAGAGTTTGAGAATTCCACGGGTGGATACTGCTCCAGCCAATACAACATTCTCGCGCTTCCCCGCACGGGCGATTTTTATCAGCATCCCATGGGTGTGGCCGTTGTCGCCGACAGCGAAGAGATATGCGACCGAGCACTAAGGCTTATTGAAATAGAATGGGAAGAATTGCCTTTTATACTGGATATGGAAGAATCCCTGAAGCCGGACGCACCCAAAATCATGCCGGAAGTCTGGCGCCTGAATCAGAAAGCCAAAGAACCGAATACCGTTACGACCAGCACGACGGAAATGGGAAACGTCGATAAGGGATTTGCTGAAGCGGACAAAATTTTAGAATATACGATTACACGAGCCCCAAATACCACTGCGGGTGTTGAAGCGATGGCCTGTGTGGTTCAGTGGAGAGGGGACTTTCTGGATATATGGCCCCACCATACCGCCCATATGCAGCCGGTATTGAGCAGCCCGAGTACTCTGAGAGGTGGTTTGTCATGGATCTCGCTGCTTTCACAGCCGATACCGAAAGTCGATCCCGACTCTAAAGAGACGGGAAGAAGCAAGCCGCTCGCTCCGATCTGCGAACACAATAAAATTACTGTGACAGTCCCTTTTCAGGGCGCCTGGTACGGCGGTCTCGCATGGCTTGGATATTCCACGGCATTTATACGCATGGCGGCAATTCTTGCGAGGAGAGCCGGGAACCGGCCTGTAAAACTTCTATATGACGAGAGTAATTTTTATGTCAATGGGGATGACGAAGGCACATACCGATGCAAGGTGGGCGCGAAGAAAGATGGAACCATTACAGCCTGCGACTGGGATGTCACAGGACCTTTCGGTGAACTGCATATCGACAAAACGCATGAATCCACCGGCATACCGAATCTGCGCAACACCCAGGAGTGGGCCCTGATCAACCACGGTCATCATGTCTGTTTCCGGCACGGGGCCCATTGCTGCGCACCGCATAATGTAATGTTCGATATGGTGGCGGCTGAATTCGGCCTGGACCCGACGGAAGTGGCGCTTAAGAATGACGGTTGCAAGGGGCGCTATTGGGACTGGGTAACAAAGTATCAGAAGGAGAACGGATTTCCACAACGGCAGAGCCTCAAGGAGTGTATAGAAAAGGGGAAACAGGCGATTGATTGGGACAGGAAATGGCACGCTCCCGGCACGGTGAAACTGCACAACGGAAGAATGCACGGGCTCGGGTTTGTTTCCATCAACGAGTGGAGCTGGATTTCGGGAAGGCAGTTTGCCTGTCTGATATTGCGTGAAGGAAAAGTCACAATCCAGGGCCTGCGGGCGGATTTCGGAATGGATACCGAATCGGCTATCCGTCATTGCGTGGCTACGGAAGCCGGAATACCGTACGAGGACATTGTGCTGCAGCAGCAGCGCTCCGATGCCAACACCTTTCATTTCTGGGTGCCGGGCGGTTCCATGGGAATCAGCCAGAATACGCCCCAGCTGATAATGGCTGCCAGGATGCTGAAACGGAAGATTCTCGATTATGCCGTGCGTCCGGGTATGGGCATGATGGGGCCGGGCCCGGCTCAATTCCCAGGGAAAAAACCGGAGGATCTCGATGTCAAAGACGGCTTCGTTTTCGAGAAGGCCAATCCCGCCAACAGAAAAACCGTTGGAGACGTGGCGACACCTTTCTGGAACGACGATCCGGCGATCGTCCATCCTACAGTCCCGAGTGTCAGCGGATTGACCCTTGACGGCAAGCCGCACCCGGAAATGTACATCATGAGCCGGCAGGCGCATTTTATGGAAGTCGAAGTGGATATCGAAACCGGAGAGGTTCTGGTAACAAATCTCGTTTGCGTGAACGACGTCGGGCATCTTTTCAATCGCCGGGGCGCGGAAGCCCAACAGTATGGCGGCGCCGTCATGGGCCTGGGAAGAAGCGCTACGGAAGAGAAAGTCTATTGCCCGGCGACGGGCGTCGGATTGAATTTCGACAACATCGGCTACCATATCGGGACGATGAACGATTACCCACCGGTCGAATGCATCCTCAACGAAAGCCACCTGGGGTATTCGTCCTACGGGGCCTGTGGTGTCGGGGAGGATACCGGTGCGTCTCTTTCCGGAATAACGGCTGGAGCGATCTTCAACGCGACCGGCAAATGGGCCCTGGACTATCCGCTGACGCCCAATAGGGTTCTCAAGGCCCTCGGGAAGATATAGTAGGGGCGAACCTTGTGTTCGCCCTTCTTCCGACCTCGTCACCAAATGAGTGCGAACCTTCCACCTTCGCCCATAGCTGAATCGAAGATTCAGCCGGGCTACGCCGGACAAGTCGGCGGACCAGTTGGTGTTTACCCCGAGGGCACTCGAGGGGTTCGCCCTTTTGCCTTTTTCTTTAAGTTCAGAGGCATTGGATTTTTAGAATTAAATCTTTCGATTTGGCATCCGTTACAGGCTGTTGTGACGTGTATGGGAGTCTGCGGTTTCACGGAGTATAAGCGCCGATAGGCGTAATAAAAGCCTTTTTTAGAAATGCCTCTCCATTCGCGAATTCTTCAGACTTCCGATGAAACGATCAACAGACTTCGAAGCGAGCTGCTCGAATTATAGCCTGCGCTATACAAACACTTTACTAAACGTAAAAGAGAGATAAACAAGCGAGTTACAAATCGGCTTTCCTATCGAGCCATTTCCGGGTTGCTGACCAGTAATTTTATGTAAGCTATTGTTGAATTTCAGGTTTTGATTTTACTGTTGCACGCAACCACACAGGCTAATTAATTGGAATCCTGCACACCTTCATTTTGTCATCAGTTTTTTATGGTCGCTGACCGGGATATGTTCTAGTATTAGACAAAATATTCTTTTTCCAAAAGCAGGTTAAATTGCGGCCTATCCTATTTATCATCATCGGATCGTTGCCCTGACCTCGATAGACCGCTTAATGATAAGAATGGTATCCATGTCATGTTCCCAAAGCACGCTATGGAGATATTCATCTATTCAGCTCGAGAATGCCTTGTAAATTCAATGTTGGGAGGTTCACGATGCGAGATAGAATTATCAAAACATACCTTCTCTCCCTTGCTGTGTTTCTGACACTTTTATCGGTTACTTCTGCCTTGGCAGTACAATCCACAACCATAAAAAAGGGGGCGGACGCCAGTGCCGTACAAAAGGCAACAACCAGTATCACCCTTCGAAAACAGAGGCAGCAACTCTATCTGGAAGTACGTCCCTCGCCTGAGCGACTGGAACTCTACGCCGGGAACCGTAAGGTGACTCTTATCGAAGGTAAAAACCGCACCCGGTTCGACATCACCCAATTTATTAATGAGATCCCGAATGGCCAGCTCCGGGTTATCGCGCGGGATCGCCAGGGGCACACGATCTCCAAAACGCTGGACATTTCCCGCTACCAGGACTCCGTAAAAAAGGACTCCGGTCCGACCTCAGCTCGGACATCCAGCCGGGTGCAATCCATAAAGCAGCAGCCACCCACCGGAAGTGCCTCAACCAGCAGAACGACTGTTGACCGGAGGGCAAATGCCGTGCCCGGATTAAGTCAAAATGCTTCTACCTATTTGCAAAAGATTGAAAAGGCCAATTCCTTGGAGGATCTCCAGCGGGCATTCAAAGAATCTAATTTATCCGATAAAGATATGAAACAATTGGCTGATGCCATAAAGGACTCCCGCTATCTCAACAAACTCAATGGAATCGCACGCCGTGAGACATCGAACCGATCGGCAGCCACGCAAACGAAAAATAAGAATACGAGAGCGTCGGCATCCGGGATTCGGGGTACTCCAACAAAAGCACATACACAGCGCCTTGAGAAGATAGGGAGAGAAGTTGAAAACATGAAAGCCGCGCTGGAAACAAAAAAAGCTCCTGGCAGAACATCTTACCCCGATTCGGGAAGAACAGCAACACAACTGCCTGCACCCAGTTCGCCAGCCTGGAGCATCGCTTCGGTCTCTCCTTCCAGTGTACGGATTGGCGGAAATGTAACAATTTCCGGAGAAGGATTCGGAACAACTCCGGGCCGTGTCGTGATCCGATTCGCCAGTTCACCAAGCCGCCGCGGCGAGGTAATGGATTGTGAGCGGATTGTATCGTGGTCGGACAACCGAATCATGGCAACCATCCCGAGGGCGGCAGCCGATCGTGTACGTGATACAGATAAGCGAGTCGTGGTATGGGTGAAGGTTGCCGGCGGCGAGGTCGGGCCATGGCACGAAATTACTCTCTTGCCGGATCTATCGCTTCTTCCGCCTGAAATTACCATAATGTCACACACGCTGGTGACTCCCGACCAGCCGTTTCTCATACAGGGGAAAAACTTTCTCTCAGCACGGCGAGGTACTGTTGTCCTTCAGTTCGCCGGCAAGGAATTTCCGGCCGTTGTTCGTTCATGGCACGATGAAGCGATAGAGATCCAGGTGCCATCGATTATTCGATTGATGGAAGCCCCGGGGTGGTTGGTGGTTCGGAACCACGCAGGATACGAAGCGACGGCTCCGGTCACATTTAATCCAGCAATCTGGAGAAATGACATTTTTGGCCCCGGTGATGGATATCGCGACATTATTATTAAAGTTAGCTGTTCCCCTTGGTTGGGTCCAACAGAAGACGGCGATAATCCTGCCTGGCTCTTGTGTCTTTTTGGACAGAAGAAGCAACAGCGCGTAAATTTTGGGCTGCTGAACGGATGGAAGGTGGTCAGCGGGCGTACTGAATTGTTCGACGGATCGGGATGGCAAGACAGGCCCGATTGCGGTGCTTATTATGAAAGCGGACCGGTCAGAAACAGCAGTAGTGTTGAAACGATGCGGGTTACATGGACGAACGCTTTTTCAAAGTGTCAGTTTCGTGATTTTTACACCATCGAAGGGCCGGCGGGGA
The DNA here is from genome assembly GCA_016934295.1 of Acidobacteriota bacterium. Taxonomy (GTDB): domain Bacteria; phylum Acidobacteriota; class UBA6911; order UBA6911; family UBA6911; genus UBA6911. The sequence goes on along the minus strand of JAFGTD010000044.1, from coordinate 3,649 downwards.
TCCCACCAGACGCTACCTACGATCCAACGGGCGCCTGCATTGACAACAGAAATGAACCCCACTCCCCGGTTGATTGTGATTGGTAACGGTGCAGCAATCCCAATTTAGGTGATGAGTGCGAGCCCTGATGTAAATGACACCTATAAAATAATTGCTGCTCCTTTCAGCCAAAAATTCAGCCGAATCGAGGTTAACCCGCATTTCGTCTACTTAAGGAACTGCCATGAGAAAGCAAATCGCGTCTTTAGCCGGGATTTTGGCCGTCTTCAGAATTGCGGGAGGCATTTTAATCGCATCCACATTTCTTCCCGCTCAATCTCTAACGTTTACATCTCCCGAAGATACTACAACCTGGCAGGCTGGAACAACAAACACCATTACATGGACCATCAGGGCTCCCAATCCGTCGGTGGGGAGCGTTCCAGTGCGGCTGTTATATCGAATCTCGCCTGGTGGAACATGGATACAAATCGGACGAATCGAGGCTTTCCGTCAAAAGTATGATTGGGAAATCCCCGCGTCGGTTTCGGGAAAAGCGACGATCCGGGCGATCTGGAGCCTTCCGGTGCCGATCACCGTCAACAGTCCGATATTTATTATCAGGGATCCGAATAAAAGGCTTCAAAAAAGCGTGAAAGCCGCCGGACGCGCTCCGGATTATCGTATCGACTCCGTTTCCTTCCAGGACGGCCGCTCCCTGAATGAGGGAATTATGTATCACCCCGGAGCGTCGAACGATATGAGGCTTCTCGTCAGGATTATTTGGAACAAAGTACCCGGCCGGTACGGCATTCAGTGTAGAAACCATAAACTGGTTATTCTGGATCAAAGCAGTGTCATGATCCTGAATCCGGCTACAGTACCGGATCCCGACGGGGACGGATCGATCGAAATGCCGGTTCAATTCAGAGTTCCCGGTGGGTTGCGGGAAGGATCGATGTATTCTTTCCGGGTTATCTTCAGACCCTCCGACGCGGATTGCGATTCCAACGCCTCGAACAACGAACGAACTTTCAGCACCCGGCTGATCCGAATGGGCGGGAACGATCTTGTAGTACGCATTGTGGAGGCCGGGAGGTACCGCCCGGATGGATTTATCACGGATAATCAATTGAGGGTCGTCTACGAGCTCATGAACGTCTCGGGGGCCGAGTCGCTCCGACTAGTCAAAGCGCGAATCATGGTTGAAGGAATCGATATAGTCTTCGCAGATGAGCGTGTAGAAAATTTACCTCCGGGCGTTTGGAAGCGGCATTCCGCCGTAATCCACGGCAGAGTGCTTTCTGAGTTGAGCGGTGAAGAGATAGCGGTCGTGATCGTCGATCCGGAGAACGAGATCGAGGAATTGCGCGAGGACAACAATCGCGACGGAAAACGTTTCCGCTGGAATTGAACCGGAAGGTTATTTCCCAGGAGGCCCTTTTGTGTTAAGGCTCGCATTACAATTTCTATCGACCATTCTATTAGTTTCACCAATATTTTATGTTAACGAAACGAAATGCTTCCGACCTGATGACCTCATATATCAGGGAGCCTTTCGGCTTCCTGAAACAGGGGCGGAAGAATTTGCATGGAAATGGAGCGGCGAGGCTCTGGAGTATCGTTCTGACGGCAATGCCCGGAATTCCGAATCAGATCTGCCCGGGTCGCTTCTGGGTTCAGGGCACAATTGGCATCAATGGGTATCGGAAATTACCATTCCTATGCCGGTCGTTTCTTCAAACAAGAACCTAAACGACCTGAACACCGCCAAGACACTGCAGAAATTCAGCAACATTACCGGGGAGCTTTACAAGAACAGGTACCTTGAGCAGGCTCGAATGGGTTTGGCATATTTGCCGGCTTCTGACGATTCGGAGTCGGGTTTTGTGTATTTCTGTCGTGCAGCCCACCTCGATCAGGAAGGGAAACACCCCTCGTTCGGAATGTGCGCCGTCGACTTTGCCGATCCTCAACCGAAGGGGTTGTGGAACATTGGTGGACTGGCCAACTATTATACCGACGATTACCTTCTGACAATCCCCGCCGGATGGGCGTCAAGACACACGCGCGATAAACGGCTGGCCTGCGGGCGTTTCCGCGACGGAGGACAGGCATCACAAGGTCCTACATTATTTGCCGTTTCACCCGTGGATGCCGAAGATCCACCTCAATCGGGCGCTGAACTCGATGCTGTCACACTGCTGAAATATGCCGCCGTTGCCGATGAAAACCATAAGGACACTCTTAAGGGCTATCGCCACAGCGATCACTGGAGTGGGGCCGTGTGGATGGAGAACAACGATAAGTCCGCTGTTCTGTTTATTGGAACCAAAGGTATCGGTAAAACGTGGTATGGATTTGCCAATGGTCTTGTTTGGCCGGAGCAGCCACCGTATCCCGAAGAACCTGAATATCCAAACGATCAGCGCGGATGGTGGTCGGAACGTTTTGAACCGCAGATTCTGTTTTTTGATCCCGATGAGCTGGCGAAAGTGGCCGCAGGTATGATGCTTCCGCACGAACCTCAGCCGTACGCCACCATGAACATCGACAATATACTATTTCTGCCCGCCGTTGAACGCACTAGACAAATGAGCTATCTCGGCGCCTCGGCCTGCGATCGAAAAAACGGCCTGTTGTTTGTCATGGAAATTCTCGTTGACCGCGAGCAGCCGATCATTCATGTCTGGAAGCTGTATTAAAGCCGGTCTTCATCATATCCTTGATGAAGGAATCATAGGAGATCCCTCCCCGATAGGATTGGCGGCTTTGTGATTGGGCCGACCAAGACTATCAATCCGACCTTCTTTCTTCGTTTTACGCGATTTTTCAAGAGGATCCTCTCTTTATTTTCGAGAAGCCTCACTACCAGCGTATTCGCTTGCCGGCGCTGTTGTTGTCCTCGCGAAGCTCCGAGAACTCATTCTCAGGATCGATAGTAACCGTTACCATAGTCTCTCCCCTCGCCGCCCCGGCGGGTTTTTCAAACCGCATGGAGTGTGTGTACCGTGCCCAGGTTCCAGGAGAGAGTCTGCTCACGATGATTCTCTTGGTTTGCTTGGTCCTTTCGATAGTGATGGTTACCCTGACCCTCCCAAGGATTTCGGTTCCCGAGAGATTGTTGACTTCATATGTGACCGATAGGTCCGGATAGCGGTAATTAAGTTCGTGAATTCGTACGACCAGATCATTCCCTCCCATCCGAACCAGCCGGGTGCTGAACGAGCGCTCGTTGTTCGAAGAATCAGAGTCACAGGCAGGATCGGCAGGACGATAAGTAACGCGAAAACTGTATGGATCCCCAACTCTTAATCCCGGGGGAATCATGGTCCGTACGGGCATCGTAATCACCCCGTTGCGGTCGGGAGCCGGAATTGTCGCCGGATTAAGGATCATAGAACCACGGCTGTCTACAATCGCCAACTTGTGGTTGCTGCATTGGATCCCGTAGGGCCCGGAAACCTCGTTCCAGACGATCCGGATGGCAAGGCGCATCGGATTGGCGGCTTCGGGACTATACATGATGCCCTCGTCGAGGGACCGGCCGTCTTCGAAGACGACGGAATCGATTCGGTAGTCGGTGTCTTTTCTGCAAGCGTGTGCGGCCGATTTTTTCACGGTTTTCCGGACATTTTTTAAGCCAAGCAGCCTGTTCCGGGACCCGGTG
>JAFGTD010000043.1 GCA_016934295.1 Acidobacteriota bacterium | reverse complement strand
CCAATTTATGCAAGCATAAATTGGGACCGCAGCAGACATGCCCAGATACGCCGCCGCAGTAAAAGCTTCATGAATAATCCGGGTTAAAAGCAATATCGCGTTGAAAGGCCGACGCCATTCTTAAAAGTAGCGTTACCCTTGGAAATATGAAAGCAATTCTGGCGCTGGAAGATGGGAGTATATTCACCGGTCGAGCGTTCGGAGCGGTGGGTGAGAGGACCGGTGAAGTGGTATTTAATACCTCGATGTCCGGTTATCAGGAGATTCTCACCGACCCGTCCTACGCCGGGCAGATTGTGGTAATGACCTGCCCTCACATAGGGAATTACGGAACCAGCGATAAGGATAACGAGTCCGTGAGACCGTTTGTCGAGGGATTCGTTGCGAGAGAGTTCAGCGAAATATCATCAAACTGGCAATCCAGCGAAACCCTGGAATCCTACCTGAAGAGACACGGAATAATCGGAGTTTCTGAAGTAGACACCCGGGCTCTTGTACTTAAAATTCGGAACCGGGGCGCGATGCGAGGGATAATCAGCACTGAAAGTCCGGATGCCGATCGTTTGATCGAACAGGCTCGATCCGCGCGAATCATGCTTGGAGCCGATCTGGCTTCATCCGTTTCCTGCCTGCAGCCATATTCGGTTGCGCCTACCGAAAAATTCGATGGGAGAAAAGCATTTAAAGTCATTGCGTATGATTATGGAATCAAGCGCAATATACTGAACAACCTTATCCGTGTCGGATGCGATCTTACTGTTGTACCGGCATCCACGCCGGCGGAAGAAGTGCTTTCTCTTAATCCCGACGGTGTTTTCCTGTCCAACGGTCCAGGCGATCCCGAGCCTCTTTTATACGCAGTCGGGAATATTCGGAAGTTACTCGGCCGCAAACCGATATTCGGTATCTGCCTCGGACATCAGCTTATGGGGCTGGCTTTCGGCGGAAAAACGTATAAGCTGAAATTCGGGCACCGGGGAGGCAACCAGCCTGTTAAAAATCTGAAGAGCAACAAGGTTGAAATCACCGCGCAAAACCACGGATTTGCTGTTGATCCCGATTCGTTGAAACAAAGTCAGGTTGAGATTACGCATATAAACTTAAATGATCAAACACTGGAAGGGATGCGGCATCGCAGCCTTCCCGCATTTTCCGTTCAATATCATCCCGAAGCTTCTCCCGGGCCGCATGATTCCCACTACCTTTTTGAGGAATTTATAAAGCTCATGATGAAAAGCTAGATATACAATGCCAAAGCGTACCGACATAAAAAAAATCCTTATTATAGGCTCCGGACCGATCGTAATCGGCCAGGCTTGTGAATTTGATTACTCGGGCACCCAGGCATGCAAAGCTCTTCAGAGTGAAGGTTTTGAGGTAATCCTGGTAAATTCCAATCCCGCCACCATCATGACGGATCCGGATCTTGCGGATCGAACCTATGTCGAACCCCTGACCAAAGATGCCGTAGCAGCCATTATTGCCCGGGAACGGCCGGATGCTCTTCTTCCAACGGTGGGAGGGCAAACCGGGCTGAACATTTCCGTGGAATTGGCAAAATCGGGTATTCTGGACCGGTATAACGTAGAAATGATCGGCGCGAAGCTGCAGGCGGTTGAAATTGCCGAAGACCGTCAGCTATTTAAGGATGCCATGACGGAAATAGGTCTGCTGTCGGCACGGTCGAAGGTGGTTAAAAGCCTTGCGGAAGCCAGGGAGTACATAAAAGAAATAGGCCTTCCGGCGATTATCCGGCCCAGTTTCACCCTGGGCGGTTCCGGGGGCGGGACCGCATTCAATGCCGAAGAATACGAGACAATTATTGCCCGGGGGCTCGATATATCCCCCGTGCACGCGGTGCTGGTCGAACAATCGCTGCTTGGATGGAAAGAGTTCGAATTGGAGGTCATGCGCGATCTCGCGGATAATGTCGTCATCATCTGCTCCATCGAAAACTTTGATCCCATGGGAGTTCATACGGGCGACTCCATTACGGTTGCACCGGCGCAGACTCTGACGGACAAGGAATATCAGAGGATGCGGGATGCAGCCATTGATATTATCCGGAAAGTCGGAGTCGAAACCGGCGGATCCAATATTCAGTTTGCAGTACATCCCGGCAACGGGGAAATCGTCGTTATTGAGATGAACCCGCGGGTCTCAAGAAGTTCCGCCCTTGCTTCAAAAGCTACGGGATTTCCGATTGCAAAAATCGCCGCAAAACTTGCGGTAGGGTATACTCTGGACGAAATACCGAACGATATCACGAAGAAAACACCGGCAAGTTTTGAACCGACAATCGATTACGTCGTCGCGAAAATCCCCAGATGGAATTTTGAAAAATTCAACGAGGCCGATACGACCCTTGGCACACAGATGAAATCGGTCGGAGAAGCGATGGCGATCGGTCGTACTTTCAAAGAAGCATTGATGAAAGGGATTCGTTCTCTTGAAAGAGGGAAGAGCCTCGTTAAGGAAAAAATCGTCCCGGAAAACCTGCTGCATTACCTCCGGACACCCGTTCCGGAAAGACTCGCCTACATCCATCATGCGATCGTTACCGGAATGACTCTGGAAGATATTCACGAACATACAAAGATCGACCTGTGGTTTCTGAATCAACTCAAAGAAATAGTGGATCTGGAAAAGAAACTTCAGCAATATTCCATAGAGGATCTTCCGCCGGATCTTTTAAGGCATTGCAAACGAACCGGATTTTCCGATCAGGATATTGCAGAATTATTGATGCCCCTGCATGGAGAAGCCTGTTCGGAAAACCAGGTCATGTGCTGTCGTCGCGATAACGGACTTCGCCCGGTATTCAAACGCGTCGATACCTGCGCCGCAGAGTTTGAATCCTATACGCCCTATCTCTATTCCACTTACGAAAGCGAATGCGAAGCGGATCCCACGGAACGCAAAAAGATCATGGTGCTTGGAAGCGGCCCGAATCGTATAGGGCAGGGCATTGAGTTTGATTATTGTTGCTGCCATGCTTCTTTCGCGCTCAAGGATGCCGGCTACGAGACCATCATGGTCAACTGTAATCCGGAAACCGTCTCTACGGATTATGATACTTCGGACCGGTTGTATTTCGAACCTCTGACTTTTGAAAACGTTATGGAAATCATCGAGGTTGAGAAACCGGTAGGTGTTATCGTCCAGTTTGGCGGGCAGACGCCTTTAAATCTGGCGCTGAAACTGAAAAAAGCCGGCGTGCCCATCATCGGCACTTCCCCGGAAAATATCGATCTGGCAGAGGATCGTAAGCGTTTCGGACAGTTACTCCATGAACTTGCCATTCCTCAGCCTGAAAATGGAACGGCGATGTGCCTTGAAGAAGCGCGCAAAATCGCCGCCCGAATAGGGTATCCCGTTCTTGTCCGTCCCTCGTATGTTCTCGGAGGCCGGGCAATGTCTATTGTCTACGACCAGGATGCGCTGGACAGTTATATGGAAACCGCGGTTGAAGCTTCCCCGGAACATCCTGTACTCATCGATAAATTCCTTGAACGCGCGAATGAATACGATGTGGACGCTCTCTGCGACGGAGAACAGGTTGTCATTGCCGGCGTGATGGAGCATATAGAGGAAGCCGGGATTCACAGTGGAGACAGCACCTGTATTTTACCTCCGATTGTTATCAATCCCAAACTGCTGGAAAGAATGAAAGACTATACAAGAAAGCTTGGGAAAGCTCTTAACGTAGTGGGACTTATGAATATTCAATTTGCGATTCAGAAGGATACCGTATACGTTCTGGAGGTGAATCCCCGAGCTTCCCGCACCGTTCCTTACGTCAGCAAAGCTACCGGCACTCCGCTTGCTAAAATCGCCGCCCGAATCATGGCAGGGGAAAAACTTGGGGATTTCGGTCTTTCCAGTGAATTAAAGGTCCGGCACTGCTTTGTCAAGTCACCGGTTTTTCCTTTTAACAAGTTTCCCGGCGTGGATACCATACTCAGCCCCGAAATGAAATCTACCGGTGAAGTGATGGGCGTTGCCGATAGTTTTGGCAGCGCCTTTGCCAAAGCTCAACTTTCGGCCGGATTGAAATTACCGCGCAAAGGGACAGTATTCATCAGCGTCAACGAAAAGGATAAAGAGGGGCTGACTCCGATTGCACGGGATTTGAAGTCCATGGGATTTCAGATATATACAACGACCGGAACCAATAAATATCTTAAGAAGAATGCCATTGAAACAGACCATGTTTTCAAAGCCGGTGAAGGGCGTCCGAATATCGTCGATCTTATTAAAAGCGGCAAGATCGACCTTATCATCAATACTCCTCTGGGACGCCAATCACGGTACGATGAAAGAGCGATCCGGAGAGCGGCGACACAACACGGGATCGCCTGCATTACAACTCTGTCCGGCGCTGCAGCTGCAGCAAAAGCCATTCAAACCATTCGAAACGAAGATCTTACGGTCAGAAGCCTACAGGAATATCACGGCAGCATACAGGACACCGGTGCATCAACCGACAATCCCGATCATTTCTTTACGGTATCCTAACCCTATTAGAAATGCGGGTTAAATCTTTTTATTCCCCGGCATCCCCTTCTTGGGAAAGATGTCAAAAATTCGGTTGTCTTCAATGAGGTGAATCCCCTCGGCATGAAGACGAACGAAATGCGTGCAATACTTTCTATTGTCGCCCCCAATACATGAATCAACACAGAAAAGGTCGGTATCCGTACAGTTGACGCATTCCCCCATGGAAACGCAGATTTTAGGAACGGTAATATTGCAGGTATTGCAGATTGTAAAAAGGTTTTCGCTCTTAATATAGTGTTTGCAGCTCTTTAGCTCGTAAATGCCCTCCAGATCGCCGAAAATGCGACAGCCCATAAAAATATGGGGATGCTTTTGGGAATTTTCTTTGATTTGCTCAAGGTTTTCGTCAATCCAGTTGACGCAGTTTTTGCAATATATCATGGCTGAATCAAGCCCGGTTGGTTGCAAGTTTCCCGGTATCCGGACAACGGCAAAACCGTGTCCATGAAACTGTCCCGAAATTGTGGGGTCGCGGGCTCAGGAAAATCGACGGGATTCTATTGAGGATCGTTGACCGGATTCGGCAAGATTCCCAGAAGTTCGGCAAATTCTTCATCCGTTTCAAATACGGAGAAGTCTTCATCATTCCTGGCATATATGCGACTATCCTCATTGAGCTCAATGGCTTTCTTGAGATGTTCCATAGATGCCTGTCGATCCCCCTTCCTGGCCAGGGAGGCTGCAACGGAATAGTAAACATAATCGGCATCCGGGTGCTTTTTCAGCGACTGTTGAAAATATGAAATCGCCGCATCAAAATTTGACTTATTATGTTCCAGGACTCCCAGTGTATACAACTGATCCTGGGTAATTTCCGGCTTCTTTTGCGCCTGTTCTTCCCGGTCGCAGATTTGTAAATAGCTTCGAACCCGTGCCAGGATTTCTGTTTCCTCCGGAAAAGAACGCACCAGGGTTGTGAACTCGCTATGGGCCTTCTTGAAATCTTTTTTATGTATAAATTCGATACCCTTCCCAAGGTGGGAAAGAGCTGCCGAGGTAGTCTTTGTCCGGCGCAGCAGTCCCTGGGATGTTTTTGTCCCGGATGCTTCTTTGCCGGATGAAGACGCCTTTTTCTGTTCCGCTACCATAATCTTACTTTCCTTGACAATGCGCTTTTTTGATTTTGATGTCTTTTGTTTCCCAGTCCGAACGGCAGCATTTTTCGCTTTAGCGGCAGACTTTTTTGGGGCGGCGGTCGATTTTACGGAAGTCCGTCCGGAAACGGACTTTCTTTTGGTGTTTTTTACGGTCTTGGCCGTGGTTTTTACTCCCTTAGCTGTGTTTTTTAAAGCCTTAACTGTGTTTTTTACAGTCTTGGCCTTCTCCCGGGATTTTGTAGTTTTTTTGGTTTTCTGAGCCAATGTTCCTCGCAGTCGATAACGTGTAAATCTTATAAGGTGAATAACTTGTCTTACAAGATTTCAGTGATCTAAAAATTGAGGTTATTATTAGGAAAAATTAGACGATAAGTCAAGTGCAAGAAGAAATTAGGCAAATTATTAAATCCCAGAATAGGTTATGAGAAAATCCCATAAGCAGTCAAGCACGATCTCGGTTTTTTCGCAATGGAGAATTATGGTTCGACTGATAAAACTACGAGGGATTTTCCTTCCGAATATACCGGAAATCTTCAGTTTGTATTAGATTCCGGCATTTTGCATGATTGCATGGATGTGAATTTAAATACGCTCAATTTACACGAACCGGAATTCAAACGCATCAAGGCAATTCTTGAAAAAGTGCAAAAAGAATTACGGGCGGATATTGTATTACTGGTCAGCCAGAGCGGACAGCCCATAGTAATACTGGAATCAGGGGAGAAGTTTGATTATACATCCCTGGCCTCTTTGGCGGCCGCAAATCTGGCGGCTACGGACAGTCTCGCAAATCTTGTAGGTGAAGGTGAGTTTTCAGTTCTTGTGCATCAGGGGCAAAACCGTAGTCTATATATTTCGGATTTACTCCATAAATTTTCCTTAGTCCTGGTGTTTAATGCAGCCACAACCCTGGGACTTGTTCGGTATAAAGCGAAAAAGGCAATTATTTTGCTTGAAGAGGTTATTCAGGATGTTCTGCGTAGAAGTGACAAAGATGCGCCGGCTGCAGGAAATCCTGATTTCAGCGAGGAAGAGCTCGAGAAGCTTTTGGAACTATGAAACCTAATACCGCACTTCCACAGGTTCTAAAACGAGGCGGCAGCATCGTAAGCATGCGGAATCAAGGGGAGCTGTCCCGTCCGCAATCGGATGCCCTCGTCTGTCGCTTCATAGGAATTCAAGTATACAGGGTGCGGACCGTATCTCCCATTGATTAAAGGACTTTGTTTTGACGTTCATAAATTACGTTGCGCGTGAAATTAACTGCAAGATAGTGTATTACGGTCCCGGTCTTGGGGGAAAGACCACAAATCTGCAGTACGTTTACCAAATCACCAATACCGAAAATAAAGGTAAGATGATTTCCCTTGCCACCGAAACGGAACGAACGCTCTTTTTTGATTTCCTCCCTATAGATCTTGGTCAGATTCGTGGATTTCAAACTCGATTCCATTTGTACACCGTACCGGGACAGGTTTTCTATGATTCAAGCAGAAAACTCATTCTCAAGGGAGTCGACGGGGTGGTGTTTGTCGCGGATTCCCAGGAAGAACGGATTGATGCAAACCTGGAATCATTGTCAAATCTCGCGGATAATCTTAAAGAACATGGATTTGACCTCCAGAAAATACCCTATGTCCTGCAGTTGAATAAACGCGACCTTCCCAACGCAATACCGGTTGAAGAATTAACCAAACAATTGATCGTCAAGGATGAGCCGGTTTTTGAAGCGGTCGCCACAGAAGGCACCGGGGTACTGAATACACTGAAAGCGGTAGCGCGACAGGTGCTTATCGAACTTAAAAAGAGCGCCTGACGAATAAAGATATATACCCCAATCCCGAGGTCGTCCACTCCTCTGCATAGGTCGCAATCGGGAATCCCTACAGTAAAAATTCGCTTGTTTCTCTGATGAAAATATCGGTCTGGTCGTGATGCAGCCAATGCCCGGCATTCGGCACATTGACAAGACGATGATCTCGAATGGATCGGATGTGTCCTGTTATATAGGGATCTTCCGTCCAGCTGTCCAGTCCGCGGAATAATAGAACAGGACATTTAATCTGGCTCCATATCTTGCAGGCTTCTTCCATATTAAAAATGTACGGGGAAAATGCCCGGACAAAATTATCAAATTTCCAGATCAGGGTTCCGTCCGCATTCCAAATCGAGCCCAAAAGTGTCAGATGTCTGGCCATATCTTCCGACAGGTACGGACTTTCTTTATGCATGCGTTCAATCGCAGCCTTTAAATTCGGATATCTGCGCGGCGTTCGCTTCTCATAGTCGCGCATTGTTTCGATCCAGTTCTTAAGGCGTTCGTGCGGTGGATGAGGCGGTGTGATTTCCCGTGGGGGAGAAATTCCTTCAACGGCAACTAGTTTTTTTACGCGATCAGGGTATATCCCGGCATATTGCAGGACGATAGCCGCTCCGAGTGAATGGCCGACCAGAAATACCGGGAACTTTCCGGCGATATCCAGTAGCGCAGAGAGGTCCAGAAGGTATTCCGCGATGCTGTACATTGCTCCGGGTGCCCAACTGCTGTCGCCGTGTCCCCGAAGATCGGGAGCCATTATATGAAAATCATCCTGAAAAGCTTTCACGATACGGTCCCAGCTCCGGGCATGGTCCATCCCTCCGTGCACGAAAACAAGATTGGGTTTATCGTGATTGCCCCAATCCCAAAAGTGCAATTTAAGTCTGTGGGAATAGTAGAATTGAGATACAGGTTCCGCAGCCATCCGTCTTGTCTGTTCCTTTTTTACATAATCATGACACCTACTTTAACACGCGGGGATACGGTTTCTCCCATAATTACGAATCAGCGACTTTTCTTCCCGCAGAGCAACGCCGAAGCCGGTCCATGATGGCAATTCCCAAACCTTTTTCCGGTACCGGATGCACGATGATTTTGTCCAATTTCAATGCATCAAGCCTGCGGAGCGAACGAAAAAGGTTGGCCGCAGCCTCACGCATGTCCCCTGTCTCCGACAATATTATGACCGTTTCGTATTTTTCATGGCGCTCGACAGGTTTGTAGCTGATAAGGCCCACCTTGTCGGTCTGCTTTATGTCTTCATGGCCTTCTTCAACAATATCCAACGGAGTCAGGGTTGCATAGTGGCGCTGCAGCTGACCCGGTGCTTGAGGGAGTTTTGAGACTATGTTTCCGGTATCCAAAGGCTGCAGTATGGCGGCGAGTTCCTCAACAGGCGTGCCGCCGGGCCTGAGAATACATGGAATAACTCCGACCAGAGACAGGATTGTGGATTCCAGCCCTATAGGGCAAGGGCCGCCGTCCAAAATCATGTCCACGCTGTCGGAAAGCTGTTCGGCAACATGCTGGGCCTCGGTTGGACTGACATAGCCGAATGGATTGGCGCTGGGAGCCGCGATGGCGCATCCGGAGGTCCGTATTAAATCCAGGGCGACGGGATGCGACGGAATTCGGATGGCCACGGTTTCGAGCCCTGCGGTCACAATGGAGGGGACAGAAGATGTTTTAGGCACAACAAGCGTGAGGGGGCCTGGCCAGAACATTTCCATGAGCTTATGAGCCCTTTGCGGAAATACGCCATATTTATTTGCCATATCAATATCCGATACATGTACGATGATCGGATCGATCCTGGGCCTGGCTTTCACATCAAATATTCCGGCAACGGCGAGCGGATTTTCCGCATCCGCGCCCAATCCGTAGACCGTTTCCGTTGGGAAGGCCACCAGTCCCCCGGCACGGATAATGCGTGCTGCACGCGCTAAAGCCGTCGTATCCGATATGTTCGCAATTCGTGAAGGGGACAATGGAAGCTCCTTAACTATCAAATAATTGAATTTGCATGGATTCCACATCGAATTGCCGGAGAATCAGAGAATTCATATGGTAACCGATGGATATTTTATGGAAATCCAAACCGAAGTAAAAGCCGGTAATGATAATATTTCTTTCTTGCCCCTGCATATGCGGCCGCGATATATATACTGGGTTTTTTAATACAAACAGCAAAGGAAAGTAAAAAATGAGAATTATAGTCACGGAGAGAATTGCCGAGGAAGGCATTGATTTTCTTCGGAACAGTGAATTTGAAGTGGATGTTAAATATGGAATTTCACGCGATGAACTTCTTGGAGTTATCGGAGACTATGACGCTATTATTGTCCGAAGTGTAACCAAGGTTAATCAGGAACTGCTTGAAAAAGGCTCCCGCCTGAAGGTTGTCGGCAGGGCAGGAAACGGTATTGACAACATCGACGTGCCCTTTTGCACGCAAAAAGGGATTATTGTCGTAAATACGCCTGAGAGCAACACCATGGCAGCGGCAGAACTCGCCATCGGTCTGGCCTATTGCCTGTTCCGGAATATTCCCAAGGTACATGTCGCCGCGAAGAATCTGGATTTCAGAAGAAACCAATTCATAGGCAATGAACTGGATGGAAAGATCGTCGGTATCATCGGACTCGGCAGAATTGGATCGATTGTTGCCAGGAAACTGATCGGTGCAAACATGAAAGCCATAGCTTACGATCCCTATATAACGGACGACAAATTTACCCGTAATGGCGTAGAAAAGTGTGAAACCCTGGAAGAGCTTCTTAAACGGTCGGATCTGATAACAATCCATACTCCTAAAACAGCCGAGACATACGGAATGGTGGGAGAAGAACAGATGAAAATCTGTAAAAAAGGAGTACGGATTGTCAATGCGGCACGAGGCGGGCTGATCAACGAGAAGGCTCTTTATGATGCCATAAAAAGCGGTCATGTTGCCGGCGCCGGCATCGATGTTCTGGATCCGGAACCTGGATATGATACGCCGCCCGAAAAGCAGACCTTCAAAAATCCTCTACTTGAACTGGATAGTGTCGTTATAACGCCGCACCTCGGGGCTTCCACCAGAGAAGCAAACTTTAATGTCGGGACCGCCATTACTAAATTAGTCGCCGACGCCCTGAATGGAAAGATGGTTTCTGCTGTCAATATGCCTCCGCTGAAGGGCGGTGACCTGATGCAGCTCAAGCCCTACATCGACCTTGCGGAAATGCTGGGCAAAATTTATTATCAGGCCGAAAAAGAACGCGTTGAAAAGCTTGAAGTCGTTTTCTCCGGCGACCTGGTTGAAAAGGAAACAAGAGTCGTTTCTCTTTCCGTATTGAAAGGCTTTCTGGGCCCTATAATCGAGGAGAAAGTCAATTATGTAAATGCCGAACTGATTGCCGAAAGAATGGGAATCGAGCTGATCGAGAGCCGCAGTTCCCATCTCGATAAATACACAAATCTCATAACGGTGAAGTTTCTTACGAAAAACAGAGAGTTGTCGATTTCCGGCACCGTATTCGCAAAAGAGGAACTGCGGATCGTTGATTTCTTCGGCTATAAACTGGACTTCGAGCCATCCCCATTCGTAATTGCAATTCAAAACATTGACAGGCCGGGCATAATCGGCAGGATCGGCACGCTGCTCGGATCCAACGATATTAATATTGCTGCGATGCAGTGGAGCAGAAACAGAAGAGGTGAAAAAGCCGTATCATTTGTCAGCGTAGATGGAGAGGTCGGGGAGGATATCCTCGCCCAGCTGCGTGATATGGAAGGCCTTTTAAAAGTTTCCATGCTGAAACTGTAAATCCCTGAAAAAAGAAGAAGATTTCCTGATCTTTGAACCGCCGGAACAAATGAGTCAGATCCCACTACCCGTATATGCATGGAGCAGGAAACGGGATCTGACTAAAATAATGCAGTTACCAATGACCTTGTTTACTCCCGCAAATAAGGCACTCCTTCAATAAGTACAAAATATAGAACAGTTGCAGTCGTTCGGATCGCCGAAGTATTTTCGGAGATTATACCTATTGGAGAAAAATTCTTTTGATGTCTCCTGTGATGGCCGTCACCGCATTTCAATCCATTAGCGATATGATGCTAATCAACTTTAAATATCTCATGGAGTGTCCAAGTGGTTGAAAAAAACAGCGCGGCATACCCCAAATTGTGGATAAGTTATCCATGGGTTGAAAGGGAAGAGAGAGATTTCGGCTATTTAGTTAAACAGCTGGAAACGAAAAATTTCGAAACCGTTTACAATTCCATGAAAATAATGCAGGACAAGCGCCTATCGCAGCGAATTGTGCAAAGATTGCAGAGTATCGGTTTTGACGGCTGGTTATATGTTCTAACACATCAGTGCATTACGCGCCGGGAATATACCGATGAATTGACCTCGGCAATCGATCAGACCATTTTACATATGGGACCCCGGTTCCCTATTGCCGGTCTCATGTATGGAATTGCCTCAAATCATGTCCCACCCCGACTTCGGATATTGCCCTGCATATCACTTGGAGATCCTGAATGGAATTTACAGGTATGTAAAATATTCAATAAGAATAAATCATCCGATCCCAAGCCCCGGATTCGCAAGGAATCACGCTTCGTTTGGAAACTGCATCCATGCTACGGAGGGAATCCATCGATAACGGCCATTGAAGTGCGCTCCAGAGGAGAAGCGCTTGAGGATTGGCGTTTTGCGATTCCCAAATCCTGCCATCCGATTCGTTGGGGACAGGGAAATTCAGGCGGGGGAGAACTCTCAAAAGTGCGATTCGGCGAAGTCACGGGAACCGGACGGTATGAAAATAACGAAGTTTATTGGTTCGGGGCTTCAAATACGGTTTCCATTACCGAAAGCGCCTATGTTCTTTTCGCGGGAACATTGCCCGATTTTATCTGTTTCGGCCCTGCTTCAAATTCAAGGGGGGTTCCCGGTAAGATGGAGATATTCTGGCCGCACCGTGAAATCAAATCAGTCTGCCAAAATGACACCGGAAACAGTCGCCCGTCATAAAAGATGCGCCCCACCCCAAGGAAATAAGTCCTCCCTGCATTTTAGGGGCAATATCCTTTCTGCGCATTTAAGAAATGCGGGCTTACACCTGCAATATCGCTTATGCTAATCTGTAGTCTTTGGGAACCATGCCCTTGAAGGGGAAAGGATGCCGCTGTAACGGAAATCTCAGACACACGGGGAATATGCCGGTCGCGGGACCTGGAATTTTGGATTGCAACAATGAGATATAAGAATTTTTGAGGATCCTATGCGGCATACGAAGCGGCGTCTCTCGATAATTATTTTTGCCGTATGTGTATTTCCCTCCACCGTGATAGGCCGGACTCCGCTTGACGAAGAAAAAGATGTCGAGGCGGTGCGTGTTGCCGCCCCAGAATTCGTAGACCCATCAAAATATATTCAAATTCCCCCCCCAAAAGACCCTTTTCGAACATCTATTTTTAAAAGTAATCTGCAACCTCGAGTTCCAATGTCGGGTAGAGAAAAACTGGATTTTTACCTGGATGCCACGTTCGGTTTGAAGCCGATACTTAGTAGTGCTGCAACATCCACTTTAAAACTCACAATAAACTCGACACCCGAATGGGGGCAGGGAATCGAAGGCTACGGTATTCGTTTTGCCTCCTCCGTAGGACGCAGGATCATAAAAAACTCTATTCACCACGGTCTGGGCGGTCTACTGAGAGAGGATCCAAGATATTTGGCATCAGGCCGTTCCGGAATTTGGCAGCGAAGCTTTTACGCCGTCGGTCAGACTTTTATAGCAAATAAGGATTCAGGCGGGAGGCGTTTCGCATATTCGGGTTTGTCGGGTACGTTGGGGGGTATCTTTATCTCAAGACAGTGGTATCCGGAGCGTTCGCGGACCGGCGAAGAATATATGATTTCCATAGCCACTTCCCTGGGATATGATGCAGGGAAAAATGTTTTTCGTGAATTCTGGCCTGATATTAAAGGGTTGTTCGGGCGATAAGGAAGGACCGAAGGAAACCTTAAGTTTTTTGGAGCAGAGCCGATCAGTTCCAGCGGAACAATGGGACAGGCGCCTCGGGATCCCGGGCCAATCCCGAAAATATCCGTCATAAAGCTTACATTCGGATATCCGAGAACCCCGGATAGAATGCATCACCAGGTTCAAGGAAAAACCGCGCGGGGAATAGAATTAAAGTGGTTTTAGACTCGATAAGACTGTTTTCAGTAATTTTTTGTAATCGTCCTCACATCTTTAACAAATGCCGGCTTTTCTAAAAGGTCGGGAAGTGATACGCTCAAGAAAGAAGGATCAAATAGATTGAGTATGTCCGGGAAATACAAAAGCTTGAAACGGTCGTTATCAAACAGGGTGTGACGATGTATTCTGTTGAAAATACGTTCGACACCTTTAACATTCTGTTCATAAAAGTGTGCAATGCCGTTTTGCATCCACCGGATGCCACATGCGTCCGTAAATTGAAAGGGAGAAGGACTATGTCGCGCATACACTATTTAATTTTGGGGCTCATACTGCTTTTAACTGCCGCGTGCGGTGATATGGAACAGTCGAATGTCGCCACGGATGAAACCGAGGCAGCGGCGGAAGCCCAGGAAAGCGCCAGACAGGAAACGCCCCCCGCGCCGCCGCAACCCAGGTACGCCACATTAAGCGCCGGTACGGTAATCCCGGTTCGGTTGCAGGATCCACTGGATACCGCCGTCAACCAGACTGGAGACACTTTCCGAGCTGTCGTCGATGAAGACATTCTGGCCGGAAACAGGGTTGTCGTGCCCAGGGGCAGTCTGGTTGAAGGAAAACTGACATACGTCGAGAGGTCGGGCAGAGTAAAAGGACGCGCGGCAATGTCCATGCAGTTTATCAACCTGCATGTGGACAGTCGTACTTACTCTTTGCAGACTGAAATCCTGTCTTTCGAAGCTGAAGCGACGAAGTCAGAGGATGCCACAAAAGTAGGCGTCGCGTCCGGCATCGGCGCGGCTATCGGCGCCATAGCCGGCGGGGGGAAGGGCGCAGCCATCGGAGCCGCTGTCGGTGCGGGCGCCGGGGGGGCCACAGTAGCGGCGACCCGTGGCAAGGAGCTGCAGTACAATCCTGAACATCCGTTTCAGTTTACTCTAAATGAGGATGTGCAGATCAGGATTCGGTAAACGCCGCCGGTAAAGATGGAATCGAGGCGATTGCCTCGAATGCATGCGAGAAATGAAGTCCATGCGTGCATAAACGCGTAAAATCAATGGATTGGATTCTACGCACCGAAACGAAAAGTTTGCCGGTGAGACCAGACAAGCCGCACCTTCCGGGACTCACCGGCTCCTTTCTCTCCGCCTGTTCCTTTAGAGAAGATCTTAACGAACGTCACCCCAATGGTAGGTGAGGCGGCTGATTTTCTCCGAGAAAGGCAGGGCTAGGGGCGGAATCGTCGCAGCAATGCAGAACGAGGCGTCCTTTAACAAGCCGCCGCAGTAAAAGCTTCATGAATAATCCGGGTTAATCGTTGAAGCTTATGCGTCACACCCGGGATCGAGGACCTTCCGATAAAACGATTCATACATGGGTATTATTTTCGTAGAGCAGAAGCGCTCCTTGGCGGTTTCTCGGGCAGATTTTCCCATACGCCTGCGTATGGAATCGTCTCCCAGTATCGTAAGGGCGAAATCCGTCATTTTCTCAATATCCCCGGGTTCCGTTAAAAACCCGTCCACTCCGTTTCGGACGACTTCCGGCACGCCTCCTACATTGGTGGCGATAACCGGGACCTCACAAGCCATTGCTTCCAGTGCTACCAGCCCGAAGGATTCCGTTTCACTGGGCAGAAGAAGAAGGTCGGATATTCCGATGAATTCTTCGATATTGTCCTGTTTGCCGGAAAAATGGACGTGATTTCCTATTCCATAATTTCTTACAAGCCGTTCTGTATTCCCGCGTTCCGGCCCGTCTCCTACCATAAGAAGAACCGAGGGAATTTCCTTCAGGACGCGGACAAAGACCTCCACTACATCGGCAGGACGCTTTACCGGTCTGAAGTTGGATACATGAATGAGGATTTTCTCGTTTTTGGGAGCGAGGCATTCTCTTAAAGGATGATCGCTTATAGGCTTGTATTTTTCGCAATTTACGAAGTTGTATATGACTTCAATGTCGTTCTTTGCTCCGAGAACCCGTATGGTTTCCTGCTTTAAAAAATCAGATACGGCCGTTACACCATCCGACTGGTCGATGGAAAAGCGCGTGATCGGCAGATAGGAAGGATCGGAACCAACCAGAGTAATATCGGTCCCGTGAAGCGTTGTTACAACAGGGAGCCTGAGGGGTTCCAGCATGGATTTTGCCAGGAAGGCACTGACCGAATGCGGTATTGCATAATGGCAATGAAGCAGGTCCAGGCCCTGGGTATCGGCGATCTCGGCCATTTTGGTCGCAAGCGCCAAGGTATAAGGAGGGTGATCGAACAGGGGATAATTCGAAACCTCCACTTCGTGATACTGGATATTGGCCGAAGCCCCGGTGAGACGCAGTGGGGGAGCATAACTGATGAAGTGAATTTCGTGTCCCCTGTCGGCAAGCTCCTTTCCCGATTCGGTGGCGACGATTCCACTCCCTCCATAAGTCGGATAGCATGTAATGCCGATCTTCAAATTTTCCCCCCTATTCAAATGCATCGTGCATGATCTTTGCCTGTTCCTTCAAGTGCACCTTATGAGAACCGGCGGCAGGGCTGGAACTTTCAGGACGGCCGATATAGCGAAAGGATCTACCTATCGAGAAGCTGTGTTCCATATGACGGCTGATAAAATTCCAGGCGCCCATATTCTGCGGTTCTTCCTGGACCCAGAATATTTCTCTGACGTGACTGTAATCGGACATGATTTTTGAGAGATTCCATTCCGGATAGGGATATATCTGTTCCACACGCACAATGGCGACACTGGATTTATTCTTTTTTTCCCTTTCAGCAAGCAGGTCATAATATATTTTTCCCGAACACAATAGAACGCGACCGATGCTTGCTTTCTCCTCAACAATCGGATCGTCCAGAACCATCTCGAACTGCCCTTCGGCAAGTTCCCGGGGACGTGAGAGCGATTTTGGATGGCGGAGAATACTCTTGGGCGTTAATAACACCAGAGGGATCTGTTTTGCGTCTCTCATTTGACTGCGCAACAGGTGAAAATATTGAGCCGGAGTGGTAGGAAAGCATACACGCATATTGTCTTCGGCGCATAGGCTTAGAAATCGTTCCAATCGCGCGCTGGAATGCTCCGGACCCTGGCCCTCGAATCCATGCGGAAGCAGCAGCACCAAATCACAGGGTTGCCGCCATTTCGATTCCGAACTGGAAATGAAATTATCGATAATGACCTGCGCTCCATTTGCAAAGTCACCGAATTGGGCTTCCCATAAAACCAATGAAAGGGGATCGGAGGCACTGTAACCGAATTCGAACCCCAATACCGCAGCCTCGGAAAGCAGACTGTCATAGACTTCAAAAGGCGCCTGATCCCGGCTTATATTCTGAAGGGGAATATATTCCACACCCGACTCGAAATCCGTTAGGACAGCATGCCTCTGACTGAACGTACCACGAGCGCTGTCCTGCCCGCTCAGCCTTACAGGGGTTCCT
Source organism: Acidobacteriota bacterium (assembly GCA_016934295.1). Taxonomy (GTDB): domain Bacteria; phylum Acidobacteriota; class UBA6911; order UBA6911; family UBA6911; genus UBA6911. Next base: position 23,187 of record JAFGTD010000043.1, on the reverse strand, counting down.
TCGTAAAGCAGCGTACCGAATGCCAGTGCTTCCGCAAAACTCCAGTCAATACCAGGCTCTCCTGTAATGAGCTCCTGCCGTTTTTTAAGAAATGGAACGAGTTTGGGGTGGACGTGAAAATTCTCGGGAACGCCGGATAGCCCTTTTGCGACTTCCCGCAGCATGTCCAGACCGACACCGGTCTCCTCCGTAGGTTGAAACTCGCTGAGTTCCTCGTCAGAAACGGCAAGTGGGATATCGGGGCTGAAACTCTCCCCTCCCTCAATGCTTTCACGGAAAGAGGATTCCAGTTTCTCGCGGGTCCGGGTGCGCATTTCTTCAAGCGATTCCTGTGAGATCACTCCCTCGCGCATAAGCCTGTTCGAGTAAAGCGTCAAGACGGACGGTTTTTCACGAATCTTCCTGTAAAGAAGCGGCTGCGTGAAACTCGGTTCATCCGTTTCGTTATGCCCGTGACGCCGGTAGCAGTAAATGTCGATGACGATGTCCTTTTTAAAGCGCTGCCGATATTCCACCGATAAAAGAGCAACCCGTGTGGCAGCGTCAGGATCGTCCCCATTGATATGGAAAACGGGCGCCTGTACGGACCGGGCCAGATCCGTTGCATAGGGGGAGGATCTTGTTTCCTGAGACGACGCGGTGAAACCGATCTGGTTATTAATAATCAAGTGAATAGAGCCGCCTGTTTTATATCCGAAAAGCTGAGAAAGATTCAGCGTTTCATAGGCGACACCCTGTCCGGCAAACGCTGCATCGCCGTGTATAAGGATGGGAACGATGCGCTCCCGCTCCATATCGCCGCTCCTGTCCTGTTTTGCGCGAACAATGCCCTCTATAACGGGGTTCACCCATTCGAGGTGACTCGGATTCGGAGCGAGAGACACGAGAATCTCGTTCCCGGAAGAGGAGCGGAGCCTGCCTGAAGCACCCAGATGATACTTAACATCTCCGGATCCCTGAATTGCATAGGGATCGAAATTTTCTTCAAACTCCGAAAGTATCTTCGCCACGGGCGTTCCGATTATGTTCGCCAGCACATTTAATCGGCCCCGGTGGGCCATGCCCAGAACCGCTTCCCTGATATGTAAATCGGCAAACCTGGAAAGTATCGTGTCGAGGACGGATACAACCGTCTCGGCTCCTTCAAGACTGAAGCGTTTGTGCCCGACAAATTTCAAATGCAGGAATTTTTCAAACAACTCCGCAGATACCAAGTTTCGCAGCACTCTCAAACGATGGGACGGATCCAACGGACGCCTGGTTTCTTCGGGTTCGATGTGTTGCTGGATCCAGTCTTTTTCTTCAGGATCCTGTATATGACGGAATTCAATCCCGATTTTTTTGCAATAAACCGTACGCATAACCTCGAGTATCCGTCGCAGGGTTGACCTGGGAAGGCCCCCGATGTCTCCTGTAGAAAATTCTCTGTCGAGATCCCACATGGTTAAACCGAAAGTAGCCGGATCGAGTTCCGGGTGATATAGAGGAGAGTTTCCCAGAGGATCCAGCTGCGCGATCATATGGCCCCGAACCCTGTAACGATTAATCAGGCGAAGCACGCCCGCTTGCTTTTCAAGATCGTTGGTTGTCTGCCCGGCGCCGAGAAGGGAAGGATGATGATCAGGCGACCATTGTATGGGAACAACGGGGAGTTGAAGATCGTCAAAAATATTTTCGTAAAAGGAATCCTCCCCCATCAGAAGCCCCTTCACCCTGCCGAGGAATTCCCCCGATTCGGCGCCCTGGATAATCCGGTGGTCGTAGGTGCAACTGATGTTCATTACCTTGCTCAGTCCAAGGCTCGACAAAGCCTCTGAAGACCACGCATGGTACTCGGAGGGATACTCGATACTTCCGGTTGCAATAACCGAACCCTGGCCCTGAACCAGACGTGGAACGGAGAAGAAGGTGCCCACTGTTCCGGGATTCGTCAAAGTGACCGTAGTATTCTGAAAATCCGAAGGCGTAAAAACGCCTTTCCGGACACGTTCAAGAATCTCGTTATACGCCTGCAGCAATCCACGGAAACTTAATGTTTCGACATTCTTGATATTGGGCACAAGCAGCGTACGGGTTCCGTCCTTGCGCGCACTGTCTACGGCGATACCCAGATTTATACCCTTGTTGAGACGACGATGCGGCGCGCCGTCTATGAGATCGAAGGAAGCGTTGATCCCGGGATGGTCCCTAAGCGCACACACGATCGCCCAGGAAATAAGATGGGTGAAGGATATGCGGTTTTTGCCTTCAGCATCCAGATATTCATTAATAATCTTGCGATTTTCATCAAGGAGTTTTACGGGTATCGTGCGATACGAGGTTGCTGTTGGAACGGCAAGGCTTGCTTCCATGTTTTCCACAACCTTCAGGTTTCCGCCGCGAACCGGTTCCACCGTGTATGATTTTTCGAAAGAAGAGGCGGGTGGCTGCTTTTCGTGTTCCGCTTTATCACGCTTTGTTTCAGCACTTTCCCCTGAAATCGGATGATCGGAATGCATAGGGTGCTCTCTCACAAAATATATTTTTTAACCGCTTGCACACGCTCTGACTGTAACCCTTACTTCTCACAAGCTTTCTACTGCGGATGCTTGCCAAGCGAAGCGACCGGAACCCTGTGAGAATTAGGGGCTAAATCCCTTTCTTTACAACATTTTCCAAAGATTCAGCGACACAAGAATGCTTCCGGGCCGCATAATCTCAATAACATACAATGAAGAAATTATTACATTAATGCGGCAATAAGGAAACACAACACTAATACCGTTTGAATTTGTTTTGCGCTCAAAGCCCCCCGTAGAAGGATAAAATCATAGACCTGCAATTACCGGGGCGATAAAGTTTTGCAGTATTCCGCCGATACTAGTAATTGAAAAGCATGCACACGAATGGAAAGTGGCACTTTCAAGGAAGGTCTATGTCTGAACAGAAAATTCCATTTGTTAAATTTTCAGTTCACGGTAAACCGCTGCGTGAAATTCTCAGGCTACATTCCAAATGGCTTCAGGGAAACGGTGGAGAACAGGCTTATATTCGCGGAGTTACCCTTTCGGATATGGATCTGCAGAAAGCCGATTTACGGCGTGCAATACTCGTAGGCGTCAACTTTTTGGATGCGAATCTGTCAGGTACAGATTTTACCGAATCGGAAATTCGGGGGTGCGATTTCCGAAATGCCGTCCTGTTCAAAGCGGATTTCAGTTCGAGCGACTTGTCCGATAATAATTTCCAGCGAAGCCTGCTGGCAGAATCCAACTTTTCACAGGCCCAGGCGAACCAGGTGCAGTTCAGGGACGCCAATATGCGAGACACCAGGCTGTATGAAGTGCAAATGAATTCCTGCGATTTTTTCAATGCCAATCTGAACGCGGCTTATTTCAACCACTCCGTTCTCACAAAATGCATCTTTGTCGATGCGGATTTAGAAAACTCCAATTTCCTAAGAGCGCGTCTTCAATCGGTGCGTTTTACCGCGGCAAAACTTATGGACGCCAATCTTTCCTCCATTCAGGCAAATGACTGCGATTTCCGCGGGGCTAAGTTGAATTCGGCCAAATTCAGCCTTGCAAATTTGTGCCAGAATCTATTCTGTTATGCGGAAATGCCGGGATGCGATCTGCGGGAGTCCAATCTAAATTCTGCAGACTTCTCAGGCTCTTCCCTGCAGAAATCGCTCTTTTCCGAAGCAAACACGATGTCGACCGATTTTCGAGGCAGCGTGCTGGAAGGCGCTCGTGGATTAACCGCCCGTCAACTTTCACAGTCCTTCACTGCTATGAATACAATCCTTCCCAGCGGGAACCGCGGTCCTTTCGTAAGAGGTAGGCGAATGGAATTGCCCGTTATGCCGTAATCCGCATTTTCTTCTATTGGATCCGTGGAACCATTGTGCCATCATTCATCCCATGTCGATACTGGGTCTTATAAAACGCAACATGACAAGGGAATCCGAAGTATCTTCCAGTACCGAAACTGTCCGTAAGATAACGCGGGAGCTCGATAAACTGGATGCAACGCACGCGAAATTTATCGCTTGTTTTGCATATTTGCTGAGCCGTACCGCGTGTGCGGATCTTGAAATCAGCAGGGAAGAAACATCCATGATGGAAAAAATCATTATGGAAAAAGGAGGATTGCCGGAAGAGCAGGCGGTTATCGTTGTTCAAATGGCGAAAACACAGAACCTGGTATTCGGCGGCACGGAAAACTATCTGGTTGCCAGGGAATTCAGGGAAATGGCGAGTCAAAAGGAACGCCTGGCTCTTTTGGACTGCCTCTTTGCGATTGCCGCATCACACGACTCCATATCCACGCTTGAAGACAACGAAATCAGCCAAATTGCGGATGAACTTCGAATCGAGCACCGGGATTTTATTGCGATTCGATCCCAATATCGCGATCATCTTGCCGTTCTGAAATGAAAAAATTGACAGACACGAATGCCCGACCACAAATTGTCGGAAAAAGTAAAAAAAGGTATATTCCGCTCTCAAGACTGAGAACGTCGGATGCCGTCCAGGTTGTTTCCGATTCCCCGCGCCGGCTGAAGGAGCTGTTCGATATGTTGGGGGACCGTGATCGCCTTATGCGGGACAGTGCTGCCTCAACCCTGGCTCAGTTTGCATCCTTGCACCCGTCAAGGTTGTTGCACTTCATTCCCCGACTCAGAGAGGCTCTGCAGGATGAATCCGCTTATGTGCGCTGGCATATTGTCCATACGATGGGAAAACTCTGCGAACTGTTTCCAAAACGGCTGCCGGGCGTTCTTCCGGATCTTCTCGACCGCCTGGATGATCAAAATGCAGTTGTTCAAACACTGGCAACCAAAGCGCTTGCACGTTCAGCTTTTCATAATCCCGGGATCGTTGAAGAATTATTCCGGAAGTTTGATAGAGAAATTCCGCGGATAATAAATAATGTCCTCCGTGATCCCGAATTAAAGACGTGAAAACCCAAAGCGGCAGTCGCGGCTGAAATATGCACGCCCTATTATAATACGGTGTATTCCCGACAAGTCCGTTGTATGGGAATGCGACGATATTTGCCACTAGATTTTGCGCCTCCACAATAAGAATTAGGCGGGAAATGCCGGTAGGGATGCAATACAGAGGGGCATGCCGCCGGCAGGACCAAACCTTGACTTTTTGGCAGGATTCTCATAACTTCGCTGAATATATTGAAATAATGTGCATTAAGGAGAAAAAATGATTACATTGACACCGGTTGCAATCGACAAAGTTAAATCGATTCTTGAAGGCCAGGAGGATAACAACGGCCTGAGGATCAAAGTCGTTAGCGCCGGATGCTCCGGATTTCAGTATCGGATGACACTGGAAAAAGAATCCGTGGAGGATGATGAAGTTCTGGAAATGGACGGTTTGAAGCTTTTTATCGACAAACAATCGCTTCTTTATTTGAATGGAACTAAAATAGATTACATAGAAGGCGAAAACGGATCAGGCTTTAAATTCGAGAATCCGAATACACAACCTTCCTGCGGATGCGGCGAAACCTTCGAAGCCTGAAACATAGACGGCGAAACCGCCACCGATGTTCATTTGCCTTAACCCGGGTTAAGAATCCATCCAACTGCAAATAAGACGGAATGTATCGGGTAAATAACCTTGAAACGAAATAAACGGGACGATTCAATCACTCTTGCCGGTATCAGGATAAATCCAAGAATCGGCGTTACACTTCAGGAGCGCTCCAGCCCGCAGGAATGTGAAGCGGACCTGACAATATGGGACAATTTTGAAGGTGCCGCTTCACAGGATTCGTTGGAAAGCTCCATAGATTATAGCCGTCTTCTGGCCCTCACACGGGAAATCGCATCCACGGGTGAATATTCCCTCGTGGAAACACTTGCATATAAAATAGTTCGAAATACTCTACAGTCTTTCCCTGTGAGTCGCGTACGAGTAAAGATCCGGAAACGTCCCGCAAGCCTGCAGGGTCAAATAAATTACGTTGAGGTGGAAGTAGAAGAACCCTGATGTCTTTTTATGCTCTCTCCCGCGTTCTGAAAAACCGGCCGGTTTGACAGGCGGTGATGAGAATAGTTTCTTCTGTACGGAATGACTTCAAATTGGCTATAGTATGGGGGCTGCAAGGTATTTTAACGGGCGAAGCAATGGAGTGGCGAAGAATACGGGTCTATGTGCCGACGATGGCGGCAAGAGACCCGACGAATGGGGATACAGTGCGAGGTTAGAGTCGCGGCTGTCGATCGATGGCAACTTCGGTCATTTGCCGGCAATGCCAAAGCGCTTTTAACGGTCGGGCATGATCCCGCAAAATGGGGAAAATCCATGGAAATAAGTTCCGATGAAGGTCCCGGTTTCATCACCTCCAAACTGGAGAGCGCCGTTGGCTGGGCGCGCAAATATTCTATTTTCGTATATCCTTTCGTAACGGCCTGCTGTGGAATGGAATACATGTCGGCGGCATCCGGACATTTTGATATGGATCGTTTCGGTGCCGGTCTGCCGCGCTTTTCACCGCGCCAAGCCGATGTACTGCTCGTGGTAGGCACCATTAGCCACAAAATAGCTCCCATCCTTCGTCGCGTATATGACCAGATGTGCGAACCGAAATGGGTGGTGGCGTTCGGCGTCTGTACCTGCACCGGAGGTTTTTACGATAACTATGCAACCGTACAGGGAATCGATACGATCCTTCCTGTCGACATCTACATACCCGGTTGCCCGCCAAGGCCTGAAGCGGTACTGGACGGCCTTATGAAACTTCAGACAAAAATACAAAACCAAAGACACCCACTGAGGGAATTATGACCGCTGCGGTTAAAAATATGCTGCTGAATGTAGGCCCGTCACACCCCGCCATGCATGGCGTAATCCGATTGATAACGGAACTGGAAGGGGAGAAAGTCATAAAAGTCGAGGCCGAAATAGGATACCTGCATCGCGCTTTCGAAAAAAAATGCGAAGATTCAAGCTGGAACCAGTCCATACCCTATACAGACCGGCTGAACTACGTTTCGCCCCTGATCAACAATTTCGGCTATTGCGGCGCAGTTGAAAAGCTTCTTGGAATCCAGATTACAGAACGCTGTAAGTATATCCGCGTTATCATGAGCGAGATATCGCGCATCACGGACCACCTGACCTGTATTGCGGCATCGGCCATGGAACTTGGAGCCATGACAGCGTTCCTTTATCTGATGAAAGCGCGCGAATACCTATACGATATCATTGAAGAAGTCACTGGGGCTCGACTTACGGTAAGCTACGGCCGCATCGGAGGCGTAAAAGGCGACCTGCCTCAAGATATCAAAAATAAGCTGGAAACGGCTCTGGTCAAATGCGAAAAGGAAATATACGAAGTCGATAAGCTCCTGACCCGGAACAGAATATTCGTCGATAGAACGAAGAATATCGGAGTGCTGACGGAAGAAGCGGCCATCAGTTACGCCATCAACGGTCCGTTGGGACGTTCTGCGGGAATCAACTATGACGTGCGTAAGGCGTTTCCATACTTTGTGTATGATCGCATCGATTTTGACGTGCCTCTCGGGGAGCGTGGAGATAATTACGATCGCTACCTGGTGCGCATGGAAGAAATGAGGCAGAGCATTCGCATAATTCGACAGGCTATGAAAGATATCCCCGGCGGTCCTGTCAATGTAGATTCGGAAGGAAGAATCCTGCCGGCCGCCGAACTGGTCGACGAGGCCAAGCTGGGGCACACAGCCGGCTTGGTGGATGTTATTCCCAAGGTGGACCCGACTTTGGAAGGAACAGAACGACCGTTTCACAAACGGGTTATGACCGACGACAAACGGGTGGCATTGCCGAATAAAGGAGATACCTACGGAAATATCGAAGGCCTGATGAACCATTTCAAACTCATCATGAATTCGCACGGCATTAAACCCGAAAAGGGAGATACATACTTCCCGGTTGAAGCCGCAAATGGAGAATTGGGGTTTTATGTAGTAAGCGACGGAAAAGACCGGCCTTATCGTGTCCGTGTCCGGCCGCCCTGTTTTTTCGCAATGGCCGGTCTGCATACCATGCTTGAGGGCTATATGGTTGCGGATATAGTCGCCACATTCGGATCCATTAACATGATCGCGGGCGAACTGGATCGGTAAGAACGACGATTGAACGGGAAATGATGAACCGAATTCAATAATAATCTGAAGCATTACAATATTTTCGGACCGAACCATCATTGCCTTAATTGAACTATGATTGCCCTTAAATCAAAGCGTGAAATAGAGATAATGCGGGATGCCAGCCGAATCGTGGCTGAGGTTTTGAACGGGCTGCGTACCCTCTGCCGCTCCGGTATTACAACAAAGGAACTGGATGTTTACGCAGAAAAAATCCCGGCAAAATACGGCGCTACCCCGGCCTTTAAAGGGTACAGAGGATTTCCGGGCGCCTTGTGCGCTTCGATCAATCAGCAGGTTGTTCATGGAATCCCGGGCGATTATGTCTTGAAGGACGGCGATATAGTTTCCATGGATTACGGCGTCCATTACAAAGGATACTATGGCGATTCCGCCATAACAGTTCCGATCGGCAGAATCACGCCCGAGACTGCAAAACTTCTTAAAACTACGGAAGAGTGCCTGTATCTGGGGATCGATCAAATGGTTCCGGAAAATCATCTGTCGGATCTATCACGCGCCATACAAAACCACGCGGAATCCAAAGGTTTTTCACTTGTGAAAGAGTTTGGAGGCCATGGAATCGGGCGGAATCTGCATGAAGATCCGATGGTGCTCAATTATGTTACCAACGGGAGGGGAATAAAGCTTCGCCCCGGGCTGGTTCTGGCAATCGAACCCATGGTCAATATCGGAACGGATAAGGTCAGGATACTTTCTGACGGATGGACCGTAGTCACCAATGACGGAAAGCCCTCGGCTCATTTTGAACACACGGTTGCCGTCACTGAAAACGGTCCTGAAATACTTACCAGGATGGAATAAGACGAATGCTTCCCAGACTTTCCTTTAATGAAGACCATTTATGGGGTTAATGGTATGATGAGACTCCGTCGGACGACGGGGGAGAACAAATAATGCCGGTGAAAAAATTCGGGAAAGAAATAGAGCATTTTCACAACTTTCTGCGTCGGAAAGGGAAAAAAAAGACCTATCAGAAGGATTTAATTCTCGAAACTTTCCTCAAAACGGAAGGGCACCTCAGCGTTGAGGACGTTTACGCTCTGGTAAAGAAACGGGATAAAAAAATAGGCGTTGTGACGGTTTTTCGCACCTTATTGTCACTGGCCGAGGAAGAATGCGGCATTGCGAGAAAAATAACGCTCGGAGACGGTTTAACTCGATTCGAGCATCGCTACCAGCATCCCTATCACCATCATATAATCTGCACTAAATGCCATAAAGCTATCGAATTTATCTGTCCCGGACTCGACACCATCCAGGACGAAATCATTCAGAAATACGATTTTACACCCAGCTATCACCGGTTTCAGACTTATGGGATCTGCGAAGAATGCCGCGAAAACAGGCACGTTTCGGATAACACGAACTACGATACGGAAAAAATATTTGCCAGGGACGCTCTGAAAATGGCTTTAAGCATGGAAAACCGTTGTCTTGAATTCTTCAAGAAAGCGGCGCGGTGCACTGTGGACCCCGGAGGGAAAAAGGTATTTGAACGGATGATTCCGGAAGAGGAAAAACACATATCGGAACTGAATTCAAAGCTCGACGATTTAATGCAGCAGGAAAAAGGCCTGGATCAAGCTCCGATCTTTCTCCATTTTGATACCGGCGAACTTGAAAGGATGATCCCGGATCTTTCCAAGCATGAAACCAGGGGAGAAGTAAATCTGGATTCAAAGGCTGCTATTGAAATGGCCACACAGCTGAATCGAAGCGCTTCAGAATTCTTTAAGAAATATGCCGAAAAGTTTACCGATACTCTTGGAAAACGAATTTTTATGAATTTTGCCGTCCAGGAGGAAAATCACTGCGATCTAATCAGACAGCGTATGGAAAGCCGCCAACTGTCCGGTGTGCAATAAACCGCCTGAACTTTACAGGCTCAATTTTTAAGATTAAAAGATATGAATCAGCGTCCATTAAATATTTTCGAACGTTTTTACCTCACAGAAGTAATACGAGGCATGGCTATTACGGCCAAACACTTCCTTGTGAATTTTCCACGTCATGTTGCGCGAGGGATCGGAATAAAAATCGGCAAAGGGAATACCGTTACCATTGAGTATCCCGAAGAAAAGAAACCCTTGGCGAACAGGTTGAGAACACGCCATCGTCTGGCCACTCGAAGCGATGGAAGTCCCCGCTGCGTTGCATGCATGATGTGCGAAACCGCATGCCCGGCGCACTGTATCCACATTGTAGCGATGGATCATCCGGATCCCAATATAGAAAAAGCCCCGAAAACATTCGATATCGATCTGGGCGTATGTGTTTTTTGTGGTTTCTGCGTTGAAGCCTGCCCCGAAGATGCCATTCGAATGGATACCGGAATAGTGGAGCTTGCGGCATACACACGCGATGGGATGATGTACCGCATGGATCAACTGCTGGGCTGATCCGGAAAATCCCGGGCCGCGTTGTGAACGGCATTCTTTATAGAAACAATGTCCCTGTTCTTTCGCGCAGCCACCAACTCTGCAGTAATACTTATCGCAATCTCTTCAGGCGTTTCCGCTCCGATGTCGAATCCTACAGGTACGGATACACGCTGAAACTCGGCAGGATCGATGCCTTGTTTCTCAATATACTCTTTTAATAGCCGGATTTTTTTTCGACTTCCGAGCATGCCGATATATTTTGCGGAAGACAGCAGGGCGAAACGAAGACACAATTCGTCGAAATGATGTCCACGGGTGGAGATAAATATATAAGAATTATCATTCACTCCGATTCTGCACAAAACGTTTTCCCATTTGTCGACAAAAAATGCTTGCGCCTGCGGAAAACGCTCAATATTTGCATAATCCTTCCGGTCATCGACAACCGCGATGTTGAAACCGGCAAACCGGGCAATCTCGGCCAGCGCCCTCCCGACATGTCCGGCGCCGAAAATTAACAAGGTAGTTTCCGGAATAATCGGTTCCAGGTAAACTTCCATAATTCCTCCACAAACGAGCGCGTTTTCTTCAGGAGACTTTCCGGAAAGGTCAAACCTGAGAATTTTGGGATTGCCGGACCGGATGATTCCAGGGACTTCTTCAAAAACCAGCGACTCGACGGCACCGCCGCCTATAGTTCCGAAGTGACCGCCTGTTTCGTCAATCAGCATTTTGGCTGCGGGTTTGCGGGGAGTGGCCCCATTTCGTGCGATAATCGTCGCCAGGACCCCACGAACACCGCTGGACCTGAGGGTAACAATTCTTTCATAAATATCTTCTGTCATGGCTAGAACTTAACACAGAAAAACGTCCAGTGACTACCCGGTTGCCGATTCATATGCGGATTAAATAGGTCCAATCCCGAAAGAACCCTATATCCGAAGGAGGCAGAAAGACAACGGATCCCCGAAAACTGAATCGCATTCACTTAACGCCGTCTGCCTACCGTCGACTTCCTCTGCCTTGACTCCGTTTTTAAGCCGATGATAGTATTCAAATTTATATAATGGATGCCGTAGTTAAAAAGAAGTTCGGAATGAAACCGTTATATTGCAGACAGTAAATATTTTAATGCGTTGTTCGACAATGAATCTTGACGTCTTTGACGAAGCATGTGCGGGAATACCAAACGGGTCCCGGTTATTATAATAACGCCACTTTTTTTGAGATGAGGTCTTCTTGAATACTGATTCCGTTCAATACGATGTTGCGATTTTAGGAAGCGGTCCCGGCGGGTATGTCGCGGCCATTAAGGGAAGTCAGCTGGGTCTTAAAGTTGCCATAATAGAAAAATACACAAAATTCGGCGGCACCTGCCTGCATTGGGGATGCGTGCCTACGAAGGCTCTTCTTTCAAACGCCGAGCTTTATGAAAAAGCGAGAAAAGGAAAGGAATTTGGAATTCTATTTAAGGATATCCGTTTGGATTACAGCCTGGTTAAGGCCCGCAAGGATAAGATGGTCAAGAAGCTCTCAATGGGAACCGATTTTTTAATGAGAAAAAACAAGATCGATTCCTTTCAAGGCAAGGGAAGACTGATCGCCCCCGGAGTCGTTCAGGTCGAGGGAGAACAGGTAAAAGAAGTGCGCGCCAGGAAAATAATTATCGCTACGGGATCCGAGGCTAAAATATTTCCCGGCCTGAAACCAGACGGGCGTACAATCCTGACCAACAAGGAAATTCTCGATCTTGAAACCGTTCCACAATCCCTGCTTGTAATCGGCGGCGGGGCCGTGGGCGTTGAATTCGCCTCGATTTTTTCACGATTCGGGGCAAAAGTTACCCTTGTCGAAATGCTTCCGCGCCTTCTGCCCTTTGAGGATCACGAGATTTCAGAGGAGATCCGGAAAATTCTTGTGAAGAAGCGCATTAAAATACTGGTGAACGCAAAACTTGAAGATATGCAGGTCCGGGACGGGAATGCTCTTGCCAAGGTTTCGACTCCGGATGGCGGGATTCAGGAAATTGTTGCTGAAAAGGCGCTGATTGCCGTAGGGAGGCGCCCGGTTACGGAAAATCTCGGGCTTGAAAAGATGAGGATAGAAACATCCCGCGAATTTATTTCAATCGACGAAAATATGCAGACCTCCGCGCCCGGTATATACGCGATCGGGGACGTTGTACCGACACAGGCGCTGGCGCATCTTGCATCCCATGAGGGGATGCTGGCCATGGAGCATATTGCAAAAGGAAGCGCAACTCCCATCAATTATGACCTGGTTCCCAATTGTACGTTCTGCAGTCCCGAAGTCGGCAGCGTGGGATTGACGGAAGAAGCAGCCCGTGAAAGAGGCATTGAAGTCGTAACGGCGAAATTCCCGTTTGCCGCCGTCAGCAAAGCTACGATCGCGGGCGAGAATGAAGGATTCGTGAAACTGGTCAGCGAAAAGAAGTATCGCCAGATTCTCGGAGTGCATATGATAGGCCCCACGGTGACCGAGTTGGTTGCCGCCGCGGCGACTGCAATCGGGCTGGAGGCTACAGCAGCAGATTTGTCTCATCTTATACATCCACACCCCACCATTTCGGAGGGAATCATGGAGGCGGCTCATGCTCTATACAACGGCGCCGCTATCCATATTTAATCGCATCGTGGCGGAACTTAATGCATGCGTTGTCGTCTGGTGCGGATGCCTTCCATACTCCCAGGCGCTGGGTCTACAGATGAGAATCTGCGCGCTTAAAAAGCGTGGCTATAAAAGGGACGTGCTATTGTTGCTGGAGCATCCCCCGGTCATTACTCTAGGTCGCAGTGCGGAAAGAAAAAACCTGCTGGCGGACGAGAACTATCTGAGAGAAAAAGGAATCGATCTTCAGGAAACGGACAGGGGAGGGGATTTCACCTTCCACGGCCCCGGACAACTCATAGGATACCCGTTAATGGCTCTTGGGTCCGGGGAACGCGATGTCCGCAATTATATGAGACGTTTGGAAGAATCCCTGATACGGCTTCTCCGTAAATTCGGGATCGAAAGCTTCCGAGATTCCGGGTACACGGGAGTATGGACAAAATCCGGTAAAATTGCTGCAATGGGCGTACATATCAGCCGATGGATCACCCGTCATGGTTTTGCGCTGAATGTCAATACGGATCTTTCTTTTTTCGACCTGATCGTTCCCTGCGGGATTTCCAACCGAAGCGTTACTTCCGTGCAGGAACTGCTGGCGCGCAAGTTGGATCTGCAGTCTGTGGCCGAAAAATACATCCAAGAATTCGAGGGTATCTTTAAACGTCATATGATAAAAATGGACTTCAATGGCTTGCGGTCGGAACTCGATCGGTTCGAAGAAATGAACGATCCGGTGCAGGGATCCCCTTTTTAAGCTATGGTTAATAGCGCCAAAGGCTTTTTTGATTAAAACAGTTGCAGGAATGATCGCTTCAATCATACCTGAAAACCTTCAATAGAGGCGCTTCATTGCCAAAGCTCGATGAAATCAGGAGGACGGACACCCAATGACAATAAAAGTGACCATGCCCCAGATGGGAGAATCCGTTTATGAAGGCACTCTCACAAAATGGTTGAAAAAGACGGGCGATGCCGTAAGCATGGATGAACCTTTGTTCGAGATCTCGACGGACAAAGTGGATTCGGAAATTCCTTCACCGGCATCGGGGATACTGAGCGAAATCCTTGTTCCCGAGGGTAATACGGTAAAGATCGACGCTGTCCTGGCAGTAATAAAGGAAACCGGGGGAGAAAGCACCCCGGCGGAAGCAGCGGATTCAGCCCCTGAAATCGTTTCAGAGGAATCGCCTGAGGAACCTGTTGAAGAAAAAACACCGGGGGAGGACACCGTCAGTGAATTACGCATTCAGGCAATGCCGGATGAACCGGAAATTCCGCCTTCAGACGAAAAACCTGCTGAGAAAGAGGCTGCGGGTATCCGGATCAGGGCCATAAGAACCTCTCCTCTGGTGCGCAAAATCGCGCGGGAAAATAACATCGATCTTCAGGATGTTCGTGGGACCGGATTGGAGGGAAGGATCACCAGGGAAGACATCCTGAAGCACGTGGAAGAAAAATCCACTGCCAAAAATGTTCAGAAAGCGCGGCCGATTTCCCCGGAAACGGATAAATCAACCTCACGGGAACCTCAGGTCGAAGAAACGATCGAACAGGAGAAACCTTCTTCGATTTCGGAGGTGATGGGAAGGTTTGTCGGGGAAACGGAGACCGTTCCCATGTCTTCCATGCGAAAGGCAATTGCCGAGCATATGGTATTCAGCAAACGAACTTCCGCGCACGTCCATACCGTTTTCGAGGTGGACCTCCAATCCATCGTGCAGTTGAGGCAGCGTTATAAAGAAGAGTTTAAAAAGAGGGAAGGGATCTCTCTGACCTACACGCCTTTTTTTGCTAAAGCCCTTGTAGAGAATGTGCGCGACTTTCCCGTTTTAAATGCATCCCTTTCCGGAGACGACATAGTATACAAGAAGCCGGTAAATCTGGGGATTGCCGTTGCCCTGGATACCGGTTTGATCGTTCCGGTGATTAAAAACGCACATCTGAAAAGTTTAACCGGAATCGCGCTTGCAATCGCCGATCTGGCAGATAGGGCGCGAACGAAAAGACTTAAACCGGAAGACGTGCAGAACGGCACAATCAGCCTGACCAATCCTGGTCTTTATGGGGCCCTGTTTGCCACACCCATTATAAGCCAGCCCCAGGTTGCCATTTTAGGCATTGGAGGCATCGAAAAACGCCCGATTGTTATTGACGATGCGATCGCCATCCGCCCCATGGTCTGCCTGTCCCTCTCCTACGATCACCGTGTAATCGATGGGGCTGTAGCCGATCAGTTCATGGCTGCGATGAAGGATAAACTGCAAACCTGGACGCAATGGACGGACTGACAACCTGAAACCGGGGGAAAAATCAGGCTTGAACGGAATAGTCAGCTTAGATTTCATAAACGGCCTGCCGATGAGAGTAAAGACGGTACTGTTATGATTATTTTAAGAAATAATTCAAAGACAGGCATCTATATAGAATTGACGGGTTAATACTATGCCGCGATCGGGAATCTTTCTCTTATGTGTTTGTTTGGCGATCGGAATATCCGTGCAACCGATTCCGGCTGTCGATATCGGTGCCCAGATCGGAGATTTCAGGTTATCGGACGAATCCGGAAACACACATACACTGAGTTCCCATTCCGGCAAGATTGTAGTTTTCGTTTTCTGGTCGTACAAATGCCCTTCTGCCATACGCTACACAGATCGACTGGATGTTCTTCAGAACAAGTACGATAAAAGCAGGGTCGTTGTTGTCGGCGTGTCCACCGGAAACAGCGAAACCGCTTCTGCAATACAGGCCAATAAGGCCAACCTGAAGGTTAATTTCCCGGTACTTCTCGACCGGGACGGCAGCCTGGCGACGATGCTTGGTGCAACGCACATTCCCAGCGTCTTTATCATCGATGGAAATTCCCGCCTGCGATATCGAGGAGCTATTGATAACGATAAACGGATAGGAGACGGAAAAAGAAAAGCCTATGCCGAGGATGCTATCGACGCGTTACTATCCGCTCGCCCCATAGAAGTGCGCGAAATCGAAGCCAAAGGCTGTATGATTCGGCCGTAATTGGCCGAATTCGGTCGAGTTAAGGGAAAAATCCCCACGTTTGCCCCGAAAGCGGAGCGGTCTGGTTTCCGTAAAATATTGTGGTACTATTGGAATCTTCCGAAATTACTGCGGAACAGTAGTAAATTCAGGAAGATTTATACTGCATGTATGGAATGAAACCGCAGCATTTATCCTGCAGTATGAAAACAGGAAAAAGCGCTTTAAATTTTATAAGTGATACAGATTGAGGCGTTTATCCATCAAAATGGATGAAAGTGACTTACCCGGATATCAAGGAGCGTCTTACTGCAGTAGTATGGGGGAGCTGACGAAAGCGGTGCCGAAAATTGAGGCGCGGTTGAGGCTATGCAAGGTAACTCTAAACACCTGAAAACCCTGTTAAAAATGATGTCTAAAGAAGTTCTTGAAAATTTCCCGGGGGATGGGTAATGTAGCACGTTTAAAAATGTAGATTAATTCAAAGGTATGGATGGATCTATGCTCTCAGACTTTGTAAGCGTACTGTTGTTCTTTGTAATAGGACTAATTTTCTTAGCCTTCACTCTTTTCCTTTCGCGGCTTATCCAGTCAAAGGGCAAGATGGGAAGAGACAAGTATATCCCCTACGAATGCGGAGAACTGCCGGAAGGGCAGGCATGGATTCGATTCAACATTCGCTTCTACGTCCTTGCTTTAATATTCATAATTTTCGATGTGGAAATAGTTTTTCTTTTACCGTGGGCTGTCGTGTTTAAAAAACTGGGAACATTTGCCTACGTTGAAGGGCTTATTTTCATAGCCATACTGGTCGTCGGCCTTGCGTATGTCTGGATAAAGGGTGATTTGGAGTGGGTGAAGTCCGACGATCTGGATGCGATGAAATCGTAACCCCCGGGAACAATACGAGAGATTCCCATGGGAGAAAAAAATGGGAGTTATTGAAGGAAAGTTTGAAGAAAACGTCTTTATTACCTCGCTGGACTGGATTTTTAACTGGGCACGCTCTTCATCCCCCTGGCCGCTTTCGTTCGGGCTCGCATGCTGCGCTATTGAAATGATGGCAACGGGAGCGTCGAGGTACGATCTGGCCAGGTTCGGCGCCGAGGTGTTTCGCGGTACGCCGCGGCAGGCTGACATCATGATTGTAGCCGGTACCGTATCCCTGAAAATGGCGACACGGATTAAACGCCTTTACGATCAGATGGCCTCCCCGAAATATGTCATCTCCATGGGAAGCTGTGCCAACAAGGGGGGACCTTACTGGCAACAAGGCTATCATGTGCTGAAAGGCGTAGATAAAATTATCCCGGTGGATGTCTACGTTCCGGGATGTCCTCCGAGACCCGAAGCGTTGATAGAGGGTCTTATCAAGCTTCAGAAGAAGATCAAAGGTGAAACCATCGCCAAAAAGAAGGCAGGTGTTGCATGAACGCGCAGGAAATTGCTGCATTATTGTCGGAACAGTTCGGCGACCGGATCCTGGAATCAAAACCGGAAGAATTAAATCCATGGAGTGCTGTAGATCCATCCTCCATCCTGGACGTTTGCAGATTTATCCGTTCCGACAGCCGTCTCGAAATGGATCATCTGGAGCTTTTGGGCGGTGTCGACTACGAGGATCGCATTGAAGTGGTTTATGTGGTGTACTCCATGAAACACCACCATCGATATACTCTCAAATGCCTCTTGCCCAGAGAGGATCCGCACGTGTCGACTGTAGAATCGGTCTGGAGCGTCGCAAATTGGCATGAACGGGAAGCCTTCGACATGTTCGGAGTCTTGTTTGACGGACACAGCGATATGCGCAGGATTCTCTGCCCGGATGACTGGGAAGGGTACCCGTTGCGCAAGGATTACAAAGCACCCGAGAGCTATCGTGATATGCCTGTTTAGGAGGACAGATGGAAGTCAATTATAGCGGCGATATCATGACTCTGAATATGGGGCCGCAGCACCCGTCGACCCATGGCGTTCTGCGTCTTGAATTAAAAACGGATGGAGAAATCGTGGCCGATGCAATTCCCCACATAGGATACCTCCACCGCTGCTTCGAAAAACATGTCGAAAATGTCGATTACGCCGGTGTGGTTCCGTTTACCGATCGCATGGACTACTGCGCCGCAATGAATATGGAATTGGGATATGTTCTGGCGGTTGAAAAGCTCATGGGTATCGAGGTCAATGAACGCACCCGATACCTGCGGATTATCATGGCCGAACTGGGCCGTATTGCGAGCCATCTGATCGCGGCCGGAACCTATGGAAACGACATCGGATCCTTTACTCCGTTCCTCTGGTGCTTCAGAGACAGGGAGGACATCCTGGACTTCTTTGAAGAAACCTGCGGGGCGCGACTTCTCTACAATTACAACTGTATCGGCGGCCTGACGCAAGATATTAAGCCGGGCCTCGAGGATAAGATCCTCAAATTCCTTGATCGTTTCGAGCCGGAAGTCGATAACCTGAATCGCCTTCTTTCAGATAACTTTATTTTTATTAAACGCACTGCTGATGTGGGTATTCTTTCTCCCGAAAAGGCAATCAGCTACGGCGTAACGGGGCCGAACCTCCGTGGAAGCGGGGTACGATTCGACGTGCGCAAAGATGAACCCTATCTCGGATACGAAGAGTTTGATTTTGATGTTCAGGTAGGGAAAGGGGAGCACGGCAGGCTGGGATCCTGCTGGGATCGCTACATGGTTCGCATCAGGGAAGTTTTAGAATCCTGCAAGATCGTTCGGCAGGCGATCGCAAAACTGAGCCCCGGAGACGTGCGTGAAAACGTGCCGAAGCGAATCAAGCCGCCCAAAGGGGAAGTTTACATGCGAACCGAGTGCCCCCGCGGAGAACTTGGATACTACATCGTCAGCGACGGCAGTCCGAAACCGTACCGCCTGAAGGTGAAATCACCGTGTTTTACCGTCATGAGCGCCTTCCGGGACATGTGTAAAGGGACCATGATTGCGGATGTTATATCGATTCTGGGCAGCATCGATATCGTACTGGGTGAAATCGATCGATAAAGGGAATTCCTGATGGAATCAATCGCACAACTCCTGCAAAAAATACCGAAATACGACGGGCTTCCTGAAATGCTGCAGGCTCTGATCCCGATAATAGTCAGCAGCATTGTTATTTTCGCGCTGCTGGCTCTGGCCGTCCTTTTCATGGTATGGCTGGAAAGAAAAGTTTCCGCGCATATTCAGGACAGGCTGGGCCCTATGGTCGTAGGAGGCTGGCATGGATGGGCGCAGACGATAGCGGACGCATTAAAGCTCCTCCTGAAGGAGGACATCGTCCCGGAATCGGTCGACAGGGTACTTTTTAAAATGGCGCCGTTTATCGTATTCCTGGGCGCATTTGCCGCCTTTGTCGTTCTGCCGTTCGGCGCATCGTCGTTCGTTACAGACCTGAATATCGGTATTCTCTATATAGTTGCCGTAAGCAGCCTTTCGGTTATCGGAATTATTATGGCCGGATGGGCCTCGAACAACAAGTACTCCCTATACGGCAGTATGCGCGCGGCCGCCCAGGTTATCAGTTATGAAATTCCTGCAGCCGTTGCCATTATGACGGTCGTCATTTACGTCGGAAGCCTTTCGATGGTGGAAATCGTCCGGGCACAGGAAGGCGGCTTCCTGAACTGGTTCCTATTCCGGAATCCATTTCTATTTTTAGCATTTATTGTGTATTTCATCGCGTCGCTCGCGGAAGTAAACCGTACGCCTTTCGATCTTCCCGAGGCCGAATCCGAACTCGTGGCAGGCTATCATACGGAATACTCCGGAATGCGTTTTGCATTTTTCTTTCTTGCCGAATACGCCAATATGTTTCTTGTTTCCAGCGTCGCCGCAACTCTTTTTCTCGGCGGCTGGACAGCACCGTTCTCAATACTTCAATTCATTCCGGGACCCGTAGTATTTTTCGTTAAAGCGCTTGTGCTTATTTTCATCCAGATGTGGATGCGGTGGTCGTTACCGCGCCTTCGCGTCGATCAGCTTATGTACATAAACTGGAAGGTGCTTTTGCCAATTTCTTTCGCGCTGATCCTGGGCGCCGGGTGGATGGCCATCCTGTAGGAACGTATTTGCGGGGAATTTTATGCTGACTTATTTCAGAAATATAGGGCAGGGGATTCTGACTATTGTCAATTCCATGGCAGTAGCCAGCCGCCATCTTTTCAAGCCTTCTGTAACTCTCCAGTATCCCAAGGAAAAATGGGCAATGCCGGAGCGATCGCGGATGCGGCTCCATAATAAAGTCGAGGACTGTATCGGGTGCGGTCAGTGTGCGCGAACATGCCCCACCGATTGCATCCTCGTGAAAACGGAGAAGCGCGGCAAGGAAGAACCGCCGGTTTTCGCTGCCGACGGAACGGCCAAAAAATTGCGGACTTATGTTTTTGATATCGATATGGCGCTTTGCTGCTACTGCGGATTGTGCACGTTTGCCTGCCCGACCCAATGCCTGGTGATGACGGGAGATTATGAATATTCCGTCTATAGTATTGACGAACACATATATCACTTTGCTAAAGAAAAGCCGCTGATCCCTGCCGGGTCAAAAGAGCAAAGTCCCTCGAAGGGTTAATTCTTCTATGGACAAAAATCTTCTTAGCCAAATTGTTTTTTACTTTTTTGCAGTCCTGACTATCGGGTCCGCTGCAGTGGTTGTATTTGCACGCAGCCTGATACGGTCTGCGTTTGCGCTGCTTTTTACTTTCTTCGGTGTCGCTGCGCTGTATGCCTACCTGGGAGCGGATTTTCTAGCCGCGACCCAGATGGTGATATATGTCGGCGGGATCCTGGTGCTGATCCTGTTCGGGATTATGCTTACCCATAAATTATACGACCTGAAAATAAAAACCGCATCCGTTCAGTTGATACCGGCCGTTATTGCCGTTGTCGCCGTTTTTGCCGTACTGGCATTTTTTATGTTGCGCACCCAGTGGTTCCAGAGCGGCTCCATGCTTTCAGGACCGACCACCGCTTCAATCGGAAATCTGTTGATGCAGGATTTTATACTGCCGTTTGAAGTCGCTTCCGTCCTGCTGCTCCTGGCCCTGATCGGTGCCGCCATGATAGTGAGGAGACGACCCGAATGATTGGACTCAGCCATTATCTGGTCATCAGCGCTGCACTCTTTTCCTTTGGAATCATGTGCGTCTTGACGCGCAAGAACGCCATCAACGTCCTGATGGGAATCGAGCTGATCTTAAACGCCGCAAACCTTAATCTGATTGCATTTTCCAAATTTTCTACCGGAAATATCGACGGACAGATTTTTGCAATTTTCATCATTGTTGTCGCCGCAGCCGAGGCCGCTGTAGGCCTGGCAATCGTCCTGTCCATGTACCGGATTTTACGATCGGTCAATCTGGATCGCGCGGATACGCTCAAGGGGTAGTCATGAATCCACAGATTCTTTCGGATCTTAAACAGTTCTATCCGGAGATTATTTTAACTGCAGCTCTTCTACTGGTAGTGATCGGGGATCTGGCCTTTCCGCGAATCCGAAGAAACCTGTCATTCGTTTTGACTGCTGCCGGTTTGGTCGCCGCCATGATATTCAGCATTCGTCTTTTTGAACAGGATCCCGGGACTCTTTTCTTCGGGGTTCTTTCATTGGATCCGATGGCGGTATTTTTCAAATGTTTCCTGATCCTGACATCGTTGTTTATTCTTTTCTCCGTACCGGGATCGAAGGAACTTGCACAACGAAATTTGGGAGAATTCTATACGCTTCTCCTGGGCGTTACCCTTGCCATGATCCTGCTGGCAGCCAGCGCCGATATGCTCATGCTGTACCTGGCGCTGGAAACGGTCTCCATTGGAAGCTATGTTCTGGTCGGATATCTCAAAAACGATCGGCAGTCCAATGAGGCATCCCTGAAATACCTTCTGTTCGGCGCCGTCGCGACCGGATCCATGCTCTACGGCATGACGATTATTTACGGATTGACGGGTACCACGAAGCTTGCGGCCATCCGTGAAGCTTTTATCCAGGGGGCTGCATCAGGGGATAACTCGGTGATGTTGTTGATAGCGACCGTAATGATAATTGCGGGATTCGGATTCAAAATGGCAGCGGTGCCGTTTCATTTCTGGTGCCCGGATGTTTATACCGGCGCCCCGACTCCCGTTACGGCATTCCTCAGCATCGCTCCGAAAGCGGCTGCTTTCGCGGTTTTGATTCGGTTCTTTTTCACCGGTTTTACCGGTTCTTCTCCAGGAGCGGCGTTTTATGCAGACGTCAGCACCGTTTACTGGAATATCCTGCTGATCCTGATTTCCGTTGTGACAATGACGCTGGGGAATATAGCCGCCCTGCGCCAGGAAAACATGAAGCGCATGCTTGCCTATTCCTCCATCGCGCATGCCGGATACATCCTCATGGGCGCTGTCGTACTGACCTCTCAGGGACTTCAATCGGTTCTTGTTTACCTTGTCACCTACCTGTTTATGAACCTGGGTGCATTCCTCGTCGTGATTGCGGTGTACAATCAGACCGGAAGTTTTGACATTAAAGACTATAAAGGCCTTATACGGCGTTCGCCGTTTTTGACCATCGCCATGTCCTTCTTCATGCTTTCCCTGATGGGGATTCCGCCGTTTGCGGGATTCCTGGGGAAGCTGTATGTTTTTGGTGCGGCCGTCAATAACAACCTCGCATGGTTTGCCGTCGTTGGCGCATTGAACAGCGTAGTGTCGGTCTACTACTATGCCCGTGTGATTAAAGCGATGATCATCGAGGAATCCGCCGACAAGTCGCGTTTCTCGTTACCGGTAACGAGTCAAATCCTTTTATGGCTTATGGTATTGCCGACAGCCGGTCTTATTCTTTTCTGGAACGGTTTCGAGCGGTTGACCCAATTCTCGGCAGCCCTATTCTTGGGTTTGTAAAAAAAGCGAACGCAAGGATTGCCCCTGCCATTCTTCTTACCGTTATAAGAATTTATCTTCCGATAAAGATCGCCGGGAATATAGCCGAGAGCTGGTTATCGGCATGACAATTCAT
>JAFGTD010000042.1 GCA_016934295.1 Acidobacteriota bacterium | reverse complement strand
TTCGGGGGTCGGTCTCGGCGTCGGTATCGGAATCGGTTTTTAAAAGCTCGATCCCGATACCGATTCCGACCCCGACGCCGATGTATTCCCGGCCCAGCTTTTCGCTTCGGAAAGAGTCACAGGCCAGAAGTCAGATAAATGATGATTTTTCAAAATTTGATAAATCAAGTTGAAGATTTTTACCTTCATTATATATCCATATACAAAAACGTTCTAACGTTGGAACGTTCCACTTAGATCTTTTTAAAAGGAGGCGCTGATTATGGGAGGAGCATCCGCCGCTGCAGCCGCAGCCGCATCGACAGCGGCTGTCGCCAACGCCGTCAAAGCGTGCGGCACCATCGTGCATGTGGAACCGGACGAGTTTCTCAAGATCCTGTCTTTCCAGAAAAATCCTCTTGTCGTGCAGTCCAAAGGAGGATTCCTTTCCAAAACATCCAAATACCTGACAAGCTATAAAGGTTTGGCATTTTTCTGTAAAAGCCGTACGGAACTGGCCCTGCCCGGAGAATCGCAACGGATCCATGCAAATAAAATATCGATCCCGGATATGTAATTGAAATTATGGAATTAAAAAAAAGAGTCCTGGTTATATTCTTCATTCTGCTTGCCTGTATCGTTTGCGACCGGATAACGAAAAATATTGCCAAACAAAATCTGCCGCAACATGAAACCATCCGCTTCCTGCATGATACCGTCCGGCTGCAGTACGCCGAAAATACCGGAGCATTTTTAAGCCTGGGTTCGGATATCTCCGAACCGGCCCGGTATATTGTCTTTACCCTTCTGGTCGGCGTTTTCCTTGCATGCCTACTGATCTACCTTCTGATGTCGAAACAGCTGACCCGGCTGCAGGTTTCGGCTATGTCGCTCGTTCTGGGCGGCGGTTTCAGCAATCTGATCGACCGCATAGCGAATGAAGGCCGTGTCTTCGATTTCATGAATGTAGGCATCGGACAGTTGCGAACGGGCATTTTTAATGTCGCCGACATGTCGATTACATTCGGAGTCCTATGGTTTCTTTTTCTCACAATTAAAAACCGCCATAAACACGAACATCCACAGGAAAAGTAAATATCCTCCGGCATAGTCGGCGGCTTTATCAAATGAGCCGGTCAAAGCAGCTTGAAAAGCATTATCGGGTTCGGTATCGGAATCGTCGGTTGAAGGAAAAATTTGGTTTAATTCGGCCGGATTTAATGTATCTTCTACGGATCGACCGAAAGTAATTAGACAGTTTGCCGGAGCGGATTGTTATATATCTTCAGCCTGTCGTCACCTGCAATATTTGCGGAAGAGCGGCGTATTTACCGTTAGGACTTTATTTGAAAACTTAAATGAACGCTCCAATCAATTGAGTATCGGAACAAATTGATATTTTTTAAGGAGATGAGCCCATGTATCAGCCTATGAATATACCGATGCATCGATTCAAGTACACAAAACTCACCAAAGAACAGATCGGTCAGGAACTGGCAGCGACGGCGGCGGGACCGAAATGCGTATCCGGATTGTCGGATGCCCTCGCAGGCAAATCGCTCAAGATAGTGACCAAAGACGGTCCCGTTTTAAACTATTCCTTTAAGGACAAGAACAATCTTACGCTCTCAGAAAACGGAGGTGCGGCCATTGAAGCCGGCTACGGAGCCCTGACGCTGAAACAGATGGTTTTCTTTTCCCACATGATCCCCGGCACCCAGAAGGGGTACAACGTCTTCGTCGATCTCGATACGGATCTCGTCACGGTATTCGAGGTCTGGTTCTCCAGCGGCAAACAGGAAGGCGGCGGGGGATTTTTGGGGGGCGAGCCGTACACGCTCGACGACCGGGAGGTACAGCGCCAGATATATTACGGTTATGTGGAAGTCCCCGGCAAGGAAGCCCCGGAGCAGCTTCATCACGCCACCAACAGGATCGAAGGCAAAGGCATGTACTGGAAGCAGGACACCGGTATCGAGACCCTGGAATACTATGCATCCGTCATCTCCTCAAACTGGGTCGAGCTGACGCGTCAGAATGACGATCTCGCCTTCTGCAGTCCATCCGATTATGTCCTGGTAAACGACAATATGTTCATTTACGACAGAACCGAATGCGAGTTCGCCGGCATCTTCACCCTGTTCGTTGCGGACCTGTTCACCGAGACCCAGGTCGGCGTACGCCTCGGCTTCAACCATCTGGACGAGCTGGAATACTACATGTTCCGTGGAGAGGGCAAGGTCGTCGGTCAGTTGGCCTACCTGGAACCGTTCGACGATCACGGCATTACGCCGATGGGGGCTCAGTCGAAAACCCCCAATGCCATTCCGGAAAAGGGCCAGAGAACGGCCTACCGACCGGTGCGATCTTTCCGGCATTTAACCGACGAAGAGGTGCATCAGGCGGCCATAAAAACCACCAACGCTTTCGGCGGCCGCGGAGATGCATCGCCCATGGATATGTCGATGAGTATGGCCGGCAACAATATGCCCTTCACCGATATGCTGGTCGGCAGGGAATTCACCGTCCGGTATGACAATGGCGGCCCCGTATGGCAATACAAGTTCATGGATAAATTCATGCTCAAATACAAGGAAGAGAAAGAGACCGAATGGCGTGAAGCAACCTATCGCGCCTACGAAGGGGATGAGAAGCTGGTATGGTTCGCGCATATTCTGTTGGACAGCAAGCCCCGCGCGAGCGTGGCAATCGCCGTCGATCTGTTGAATGGACTGACCACCTGCATCTACTCCCATATGGGGACCCCGTATTATGGGAATGAAACAACCTATCGCGCGCTGTTCGGCGTGGCGGAGGGAGAAGGATTCGCGGCTCCGCGATATATGCGCCACGAATTCACCGATGAACTGGTAGGGCATGCCTTTTCATGGTCCTATAGCGACAGCATGACTTCCATGCATCTTTACAGTTCTCCCCATTCCATGTCCTGGACAATATTTACCGGCAATCAGACCATGGGTATGCAGTGGGGCTCTCCCTGTCTTTATGTCAAACTCAGGGACGGCGTTTATATATTCTGCCAGAATGAGGAAGCCTGCAACGGCGCCGAGATGATCGAATTGATCAACACGAAGATATCGCATGACTGCGGCTTCAGCTATTCCGGCGGGGCAGGGGGCGTGAATCTGGGCCTTGTAGGCGCCATCGGCCGCCATATCGGGTCTTTCGATGTCAAGGAATACTTCGGTCCAAGAGTTGCCGGGAAAGGAGCATAAGATGAGTATCACAAAATCTCTATCCGGCTCCGGCGACAACCGGAAACAACCGAACACCGGGCGCCGGTCTTTCATCTGGAAAGCGGGCGCTGCCATGAGCGCCGTAGTCGCATCCGCCGCGACCGGTTTTTCGAAGACCGGCGTCGACCGAGCAGACGCCCTGAAAGACGCGAATGCGGTCCGCACGCTGCACCGGACATATGAATCCCGCCTCAACAAGGGCATGTATGAAGAGGTTGTCGGCATGTTTGCCAATAATGCTGAGGTAGTTTTCAACGGCGGCCTTTTCAAAGGAGAAAAGAGCATCCGTCGTCTGTACTGCGAATTTTTCCAAGCCGGTCAAACCGGGAAGAAGATTGAACCGGCGCCGGGCTTTGAACCAGATCCTGAACAACCTCAGGATATCGTGGACGTCGCAGCAGACCGGAAAACCGCCACCGGTCAATTCCCTTACTCTATGCAGGTCGGGACACCCATGACCGAGGATACTTCCCTCGTAAAAATGGCCCGTCTGCAGGGCGAAGGAATCGTGAAATGGTGGGAAGGCGGAACCCACGAAGTTACCTGCGTGAAGGTCGGTGAAAGCTGGAAGATCCGGAGGCTTGAGTACCGGCTTGTATCGAAAGCCGATTACAGACCGGGCCGGACTCACGCCAGGGCGATAGACATTCCCGCTTTCTCAAAAGTCTACCCTGCGGATCCAGCCGGTCCCGACAAGCTCGTATAAATCGGGAACGTAAAACCGCAAATCTCTAAAGCCCTGGAAACCGGCCTCAAAGCCATTTCCAGGGCTTTATTTTTGGATGCGGCAGAAAGCTGCCGCACTTCAAGGTATATGCACCCAATCGACCTCTATGAGGAGGTGAGTTAATGGCAAAAGCAACATACCCAAAAGAGCATATGCACCGAATCAAATTCACAAAACTCACCAGGGAACAGATCGACCGGAAGCTGGCGCCGGCGGCGGCTGGTCCGAAATGCATGTCTGAATTTTCGGATGTTCTTGGAGGGAAAAAGCTCAAAATCGTGACCGACAGTGGCCCGACCGTGAACTACGCCTTCAAAGACAGGAACAGGCTTACTGTTTCTGTAGACGGCAAAGCTTCTGTGGAATCGGGTTACGGGGCGCTGGCGCTGGAGAGGGTCGTGTTCTTCTCCCATATGGTTCCCAAAACCCAGACCGGGTATAACGTCTTCATCGATCTGGATAGCAATCTTGTCACGGTGATAGAAGTATGGTTCAGCGGGTACAAAGACCTCCGGGAAGTGCAGCGCCAGATCTACTACGGCTATGTCGAAGTTGCGGCTAAAGAAGCTCCTGAAGAGCGCCATCATCTTACGAACAGAATCGAGGGCAAAGGCTTTTACTGGAAACAGGATACGGGAATTGAAACGCTGGAATTCTACCCGTCCATCGTATCCTCGTCCTTCGTAGAGCTGACCCGGTTGGGGGGCGAGCTGACATTTTGCAGCCCTTCCGACTACATCCAGATCAACGACCACATGTTCATTTATGACCGGACCGAGTGCGAATTTTCCGGCATCATGACCCTGTACGTCATGGATCTGCTTGACGCCAGGCAGGTCGGAATGCGCCTCGGCTTCAATGAAAAGGATGCGCTGGAGTACTACATGTTCCGTGGAAACGGAGAAATCCTGGGGCAGCTTGCCATATTCGAGCCCTTCGACGATCACGGCGAAAAGATCCCCCTGAATATGCCCGGAATGGACCAGAAGGGCGCGAGGCCGGTCTACCGTCCTTTCGGGGATCACCCGCCAATGACTGCGGAAGAGCTTGAAGAGGCGGTTCGGAAAAACACCAGTATTTTCCCCGGCGGCGACGCGATGGCGGGAAACAGGATGGAACTGAGCGACTATCTCGTCGGCAAGGAATTTACCGTCCGCTACGACGACGGTCCTGCCTGGAATTACCGGTTCGACGACCTTAAAAAGCTCCACTGGAGGGAAGACGGCGAGACTCAATGGCACGAAGAGGTCTATGAAGCCTTCGAACCCGACAAGGAACTGATCTTTTTCGCCCATATGCACAGCGGCGTGAAACCCTACGAATGCGTAAAAATCGTCCTGGACTTTGCCAATGGGCTCACCTCGTGCGTGCACTCACAGGTCGGATCGAAGTATATGGCCAACGAAGTTTCCTATAAGTTCATCTTCGGTACTATCGAAATGGAAGGCCTGACGCCGCCCAGGTATTTGCGCCATACTTTTACCGATGAACTGGTAGGCAGTGCCCTCACATGGAACTACTCCGACACGTTGACCTCCATGCACGTCTACAGCACACCCCACTCTTATTCCTGGACTATTTTCATGGAAAACGGTGCCATGGGCATGCAGTGGAGCTCTCCCAGCCGGTATGCAATGATTCGCGACGGCATATACCTGTTTTCATGGGTCGAGGAAGCCTGCAACGGCGGCCAGGGCACAATTATAATCAATACCAAAATTATGCACGACTGTGGATTCGGATTTTCAGGCACCAAGGACGGGCTGAGACTCAGCACCATGGGAGCCTATGCCCGCAACGCGGGAGTTTATGATGTAAAAAGATTCTTTGGCCCGGAATGAGGCTTAATCCGCAAGAACGGATAACGGCAGCAGGTATAGTGCATATGGGCGGGGCCGCCTGAGCCCCGCCCATAGAATCATCAGAATTGATGACTACCTCTTTTCGTAATATTCCTCTTCAGCACTGAATACCGCCTCGATGCGTCGATTCTGACTGCGGCCTTCTATCGTATCGTTTGAAGCCACCGGCTTTTCTTCACCATAGCCCTTTGCCGTCAAACGATTCTGGCTGATGTTGAAATTCTGAATCAGGTAATCCCGGACGCTTTCAGCCCTTCTCTGAGAAAGCTTTTGGTTGTATGTCGCGGAACCGGTACTGTCCGTATGTCCATCAATCTCGGCTTTAGTTCCCGGATATTTGGCCATAAAATCCGCGACTTCCTTAAGGCGATCGTTGTATTCAGGCTTAATGTCAGCCTTGTTGGTATCGAATTGAATATCCAGGCGGATAGACACCTGCTCCTTCATCAGAATGGGACATCCCGTGTCGTCGACCTTGAGATCCCTGGGTGTATCCGGGCATTTATCCAGATAGTCGAGGACACCGTCGCCGTCCGTATCCAGCGGGCAGCCGGAACTGTCCACTTTGACTCCCCTGGGCGTGTTCGGGCACTTATCCAGGTAGTCGTAGACGCCGTCACCGTCCGTATCCGGCGGGCAGCCGGAGCTGTTTACTGCAACTCCCCTGGGCGTGTTCGGGCACTTGTCCAGGTAGTCGTAGACGCCGTCGCCGTCCGTGTCCAGCGGGCAGCCGGAGCTGTCCACTTTGACTCCCCTGGGCGTGTTCGGGCATTTATCCAGGTAGTCGTAGACACCGTCGCCATCCGTATCCAGCGGGCAGCCGTATCTGTCTACTTTGACTCCCCTGGGCGTGTTTGGGCATTTATCCTCGCTGTCAATCACACCGTCACCGTCGCTGTCCGGCGGCGGGGGAGGCGGGGGAGGCGCGGCTTTTTCCTTTCCGAAGAGGATGTCGACACCCATGGTATAAAGAATATTTATATGGGATTGATCTTCAATGAATAGATGTCGAACGTCGCCCCTTAAGCCGATATTATCCATGAAATAGTATTTCACGCCGGCGCCGTAATTCGAAATTAACCTGGTTTCCATGTCGCCGATATTAGGATCGAACGTCATGCCGCCAATACCTACAGCTACATAAGGAACCACCCTCTCTTCAGGGCGAAAATGATAGAGGCCGTCAAAACGAAACATGTATCCGGACATATCCTCCCCTCCGGATTCCGTGTCCATGTCGACGACATCCAGAACGAATTCGAAGCTCAAATTCTCGGTAAAATTGTAGCCGGCGCCCACTCCGACGACGTATCCATCATCCAGATCCAAATTGTCGTCAAAGTGAAAACCACCCACATGGGGGGTAATAGAGAACATGCCTTCATGCTCTTCGGCGGAAGAAACACCGAGAAACAAAATCATACACAGAAGCACACCGATGTACTTATTCGCCACAATCCTAGCCATCACTATTCCTCCTTGCCCAATAGGTTTTTACGATAGCGATCATACATTATAAGTCAATTTCCAGATACAATCTCATAATCCACCCATTCTATAAAGGAAAAACTTGGGTTTTCCTTTTTTTCACACTTTGCCCGGGGAAAGCGTGAAAAGCCGTGGCGCTCTTATTTTTCCCTCGGCATTGTTCATGAACGCACCACGCAGCCTGTATATTCCAGAGTGGAAATATCGCAGGAAGGCATACCCGTATTTCTAAGTACTCGCGTTCGTTATTACGAATACGAGTACTTAGTCGATCGTCAACCCTTCAACATTCTCGATAACATCGGGATGCGAGGTATTTTCAAACGAACAGCCGGAAATGCGTATGTTGCGCAGCGGGGCATTTTTGTAGCCGCGAAGGTATAACGCGTATTTGCTTTTCGTGCTTGTAACGTTGGCCATCTCGATATTGCGTACAGTGGGCGGGAAACGTCCTGCATCCCCCTCCTCGTAAAAAAGGTTGATGCGCAAAACCGCGTCGGACACCTGCCCGATTTTCACATTGCGCATGAACACATTCTCGATAAATCCGCCCCGTACGGAATTCGTCTTCAGGCGCAGCGCTCTTTCAAGATTCGGGCTGTCCATATCGCAGTCCTCGGCAAATACATTCCGCACACCGCCGGATGCTTCGCTTCCTATCGTCACACCGCCATGGCCGTCTCTCATCCGGCAATGCCGCACTACGATATTCTCGGAAGGCGCTCCGATACGCCGTCCGTCACGATTCCGGCCGGATTTTACGGCAATACAGTCGTCCCCGGTATCAAAAAAGCAGTTTTCAATGAGGACATCACGGCACGATTCCGGATTGCAGCCATCGTTGTTTGGACCGTGGCTGACCATGGATACATCTCTGACGGTAACATTGACACACAGGACGGGATGTATCTGCCACATAGGCGAATTGCGGACAGTCACACCATCCAACAGCACGTTCCGGCATCGATAAAACTGGATGAAATTCGGCCGTAGAAAGCTCCCCTCCCCTAATACGCGATCTTTCACCGGAACGTCGTTCTCTCCCATCCCGAACAGCTTTTTACGCGCAGCCATCTGGTTGGGCCCTTCAAAACTGCCGCCGTAAAAGGGGCTGCCGCACCACGGCCACCAATGTTCCTTACTTGCCTGTCCGTCCAGGATGCCGGTGCCGGTAACCGCAATATTTTCCTGGTCATACGCATAAATGAAGGGTGAATAACTCATGCATTCCACACCCTCCCATCGGGTATACACCGCCGGCAGATACAGGCGCGGATCGGGCATAAACCGCAATGTCGCGCCCTCGGAAATGTACAGGTTGACATTACTGCGAAGATGGATCGCGCCGGTCGTATAATCCCCACTCGGAACTACAACTCTGCCGCCTCCCGACAGGCTGCACGCATGGATTGCCTTGAGAAAAGCTTCGCTGCAATCCGAGATCCCGTCGCCTATGGCGCCGTATCGGGTGACGACAAAATCACGTTGGGGAAATGCCGGGGCCCGGATTCGGGCAAGGATTCCGGGCACATCGCCCCAACCGGCCGATGCGGTTCGGCAAAACAATGACAAGGCCGCGATACCGCAGCCGGATGACATAAGGAACTCTCTTCGATTGATAGGATTTCCGGGCTTCATAATACGTGCACTCCTGAAAAACTAATCGGTCCGAACAGTCAGTCGCGAACCAGGTTCAGTTCAAAAGAGCTGACGGGCAAACCATTCATCGCCTTGAGCGCACACTGTCCCCCATACGACCAGCAATAGCGCAGCTTTCCTGCATCCGCCAAAGCGTCCAGCCTTATTTTAATTCGGCTGCCGGTTTGATCGATGAAAATAGCGCTTTAATTATTTTGCCGGACAGCATTGAATCTCCCCTTGCCGAAAGAATAAACATCAGCTTTTACAAATTTGCTTTCCGCTTATTATTATGGTGATTCAGATAATGATTTATACGTAAACTGTCTTGATTTCAGGCTTTAATTTTACTGTAGTTCTGAGTCTATTGAGTGAAAAACTTTAACCCGGACTATTCATGAAGCTTTTACTGCAGCAGCACAGACGGGCATGTCTACTGCGTTGCCAATTTATGCTTTGCATAAATTGGCCGCGCTTCCCTCAGACTCCTCGACGTACTGTTAAAGTACGCCTGCGGGGTCTTCAGTCGC
>JAFGTD010000041.1 GCA_016934295.1 Acidobacteriota bacterium | reverse complement strand
TTAACGGCTTCGAACCGTCTGCCGCATCGATCAACAGGCCTTCCAGCGCGTCGCGCACCTCGCGTGAAACGCCAAACCCAATGCCGTCGCCGAACTTCCAGTCGCCACTATACCTTAGGCTCAATTACCGACTCCTCTCTACGGAAGTTTCATCTAAGCAAACGTAAGCGATTGTATCTTCCAGGATTAAGTGAATCAATCGTTCTATATAAAAACAATCTAATTGTTAAAGTGAAAAGATTCAACTGGACGGATAGTCGGCTTACCTGAAAAGTGACCAGACCTAAAAACAACACATCAGCAATCACAGAGTAATGGGCACCGGACCACCAATCCTGTGTCCGTCTGTATGGACGCCCTGAACAAGGCTTTCGGAGGATGCGTGTCCAACGTGTGTCCTAATGAGGTTGCGGTTTTCGGATTTTCTATGGGTTCATGAAGTCTCTATTTTCTCTTCCTCCATCTGGCCTATCTCCCTATGATAAGGCCTAACATCACCAAGCAATTAGAAGCATTGAAGCAGGCACTTATACCTGGAGGAATGCATGCCCGAGATCGGCCAGGTGATTTCACACTATAGGCTCTTAGAAAGGCAGGCCCGGGATTAAATCACGGGCGAATATTCAAGAAAGTTTACATAGGAGATTATCGGAAATCCGGAGAACTTACGGATAGAGCGGAATCACACAAAAAGGGCTTTTATCCCACTTATCCGCTACAGAGACGCCCATAAGATTATAAGATGTAAATGTACTGTGCTGGCACAAAGCAATTAACCTATGAACTTATAGACGTCCCCTTGAGTCACATTCTATTAGAGGAGGTAGGCCAATGGATATACCGATGCATCGATTTAAGTACACGAAACTGACTAAAGCACAGATTGGGGAAAAACTTGCCCGGACTGCTGCTGGACCTCAGTGCGCGTCTGAGTTATCTGATGTTCTTCATGGAAAATCATTCAAAATCGTGACAAAGGATGGTCCCGTTTTGAACTATGCATTCCATAAGAATACAAACGAACTTACCTTAACCGAGAATGAAGAAAATTCCATAAAATCCGGCTATGGCGCACTCACCCTGCAACAGATGGTTTTTTTCTCTCACATGATTCCTCAAGAACAGAAGGGCTACAACGTCTTTGTTGATCTGGACACAAATCTTGTCACAGTCATCGAAGTATGGTTATCCAGCGGGATAAAGGAAAGTGCCACGTATGGCGTTGATATCGTGATAGATGACAGGGAAGTACAACGTCAGGTTTACTACGGCTATATCGAGATTTCAGGTCTGCAACCGCCGGAAAAGCTTCACCATTTGACAAACAGGCTTCAAGGCAAAGGCATGTACTGGAAACAGGATACCGGCATCGAAACCCTTGAATTCTATGCTTCCGTCATGTCAACAAATTTTGTTGAGCTGACCCGGCACGCGGACGATCTCAGCTATTGCAGTCCAACGGATTACATTCTGGCCAATGACAGGATATTCATCTATGACCGGACGGAGTGTGAGTTTTCCGGCATCATGACCATGTATGCCGTGGATCAATTCACAGAAACCCAGGTGGGCATGCGGCTTGGTTTTAACGAAAAGGATGAGCTGGAGTATTACATGTTCAGAGGAACGGGAAAGACCCTCGGTCATCTGACCCCGTTGCAACCCTGGGATGAACATGGCGAGATCCTTAACCCTGGTACGGGGGGCCCTGCCGCCGATTCAGAGCAGCCGCCGGCTGCCCCGCCTAAAGGTCAGAGAACCGTCTATCGTCCGGTGAGGTCCTTTAAGAATATGACGCCGGAAGAAGTCCATCAGGCCGCCGAAAAAAGCACCCTTTCTTTTGACGAAATTCCGGATTCTCCCATGGTGCAGTCCGGTTCAATGGGGGACAACAACCTTCCGTTCAGTGATCTGTTGGTGGGTAAAGAGTTCACTCTCCGTTATGATCACGACGGCCCGGTCTGGAATTACAGGATCCTTGACATTCATAATCTACAGTGGAAAGAAGAAGGTGAAACCCGGTGGCAAAAAGAGACCTACCGGGGCTTTGAAGTCGATGATAACCTGGTTTTTCTCGGCCATATTCATAGCGGAAGCAGGCCCCGTGCCAGTAGAAAAATCGCTTTAGACCTGAACAACGGTTTAACCACCTGTGTTCTCTCGAAGATGGGCACGGAGTATTATGGAAATGAGACATCTTACAGAGCCCTCTTTGGTGTAGTCGAGATGGAAGGTCTGCAAGCCCCGAAATACGTACGTCATGAACTGACCGATGAACTGGCCGGACGCGCAATCACCACGACTTACTCCGATGCGGGGGCATCCATGCATCTGTTCACTACGCCCCACTCCTCGGCCTGGACAATCTTCCTGGAGGATCAGACCCTTGGAATGCAATGGTGTGCCCCGTCCATATATGTGAAGCTTCGTGACGGCGTTTATATATACGCCGAATGTGAGGAAGCCTGCAACGGCGCTGAAATGTGCGTTTTAATGAATGACAAAAACCTGTTCTACACCGGCTTCGGCTTCTCCGGCGGTGAAACGGGAGTAAGTCTTATTATGATTGGGGCCATTGTTCGCGATCTCGGAAAATATGACGTGGCTGAATTCTTCGGACCGAATGGGAAAAGGAAAGGAGTGTAAGATGGATATTTTTAGAAGAGCATCAAAACCCAGCGACAGTCCGGAGCAGCCGAACACGGGACGCCGATCCTTTATGTGGAAGGTCGGCGCCGGTATGTCCGCTGTAATGGCTTTCGCCGTCCCGGGCATGTCCAGACCCGGGATGGACCGTGATACAGAGTTGAAGACCCGGGTTGATCAACTCTCCAATCGGTTGGGAATCCTCGAAGATGAGAATGCCATCCGTGAATTGCACAAGTCCTATGAAACCTGTCTTAACAGCGGCAAGTATGAAGATGTCGTGAACCTGTTCACCATTAACGGAGAGGTGTTATTTAATGGAGGCGTCTTTAAGGGAAAAGAAGGGGGTGTCCGTCGCTTGTATTTCGAGCACTTCAGTCCCGGTTTGACCGGAAAGCGGATCGATCCGGCGCCGGGCTTTCAGCCGGATATTGAAAAAGAGCAAGATAGGATAAAGGTGGCGGCTGATCGTAAGTCCGCCAAAGCTCAATTCTCCTATTCCATGCAGGTGGGCGTCCCCATGGTCTCGGATTGGCCATTAATAAAAATGATTCGCTTGCATGGACAGGGAATCAGGAAATGGTGGGAGGGCGGAGTATATGATGTATCCTATGTGAAAGACATGAAGGATGGGACCTGGAAAATAGAAAGACTTGAACACCGGGTGTTGTCGAAAGCGGATTACAGACCCGGAAAGTCCTATGCCAGGCCGATTTCCGTTCCTCTCTTCTCGAAGAGATACCCGGAGGATCCGGTCGGACCGGACAGGCTCATCACGACAACATAACCGCATCCGCCTATAACATGCATGTTTAAAATACTTGTCCACACAGGAGGCGATCATGGGAAATCAAATAACAAGCCGCAGAGAACTGCTGTTTCGGATTTTCCCGGCCTGTTCGCTTTGTCTTGGCATTCCGCAGTTCGCATTAAGCGGCACATTTGCCCAAGCTGCACAGTCTCTCTCCATTGATAAGCGGGCGGCTGAAAAAACGGATATGAGCTATGTAGATCTCTTCTCGTTCACCTATAGCAGATATATACCTGTGCTCCGGAATCTCCGTGATCAGGTTGGCAAGGAGAAATTCCTCGAGATGTTGGAGAAAGCAACCTATGAAAGCGCATTTCAAAGGTCGGAGGCTTTAATAAAACAGAATCCTAACCTCAATCGCGATATAACTACTGTCATGTCTTATATGAAAAAGCCCAGTCTGCTCTATCAACATGCCCTCACCTACAAGATCCTGAAAGATAAGGAAAACGAAGCGGAAATGAGTATCACAGAATGCCTTTGGGCCAAAACATTTCGAGAGTTGGATGCCGCGGATATAGGATATGCCTTAGTGTGTCATGGCGACGTGGGATTTATACAGGCTTTCAATCCCCAAATCACATTCACGAGGCCTAAGGTGCTAATGAAGGGGGACAGCGAATGCCTGTTCCAATATCGTATGAAAGCCTGAGCTTAGGATGGATCTGAATCAATTGGTCCATACCGAACACATAGGTAACAGTTTTCCTCATAAACCGAGGCTTCCTTTGGAGTGCTGGAGCTTGCTCCAGCCTTGATTTAGACGTAACAAAGGCGGCAGCTTGCTGCCGCACTTCCAAATCACCCTGCTGTGCCCAAACCTGTGTCCGCGAGAACCCAAGCGTATCCAACTCCAGCCAACTGTAGCAAAAATAGGAGGGAAATCAGAGGTCGAGATTATCCGTTCGTAGTGTGATCCTTTATGGCTTTTCAGAAACTGCATCGAAAAGTTATGATGCACTGTAACCTTTTTCCTTTCCCGGGACATTATCCATCATGATGAAGAGAACAACCGCCCAATCCGAACCGGAAATCGATTTCCGCAGGCTTCGCCGACGGGACAGGGAAGAGGTTGTTCGCTGGTTTGACGCCTATTCCGATCCGGTCTACGGTTTCATCTTTTACCGGGTAGGTCGGGATGCCGATCTGGCCGGTGACGTGGCCCAGGAAACTTTCGTTACGGCCCTCGAGACCATCGATCGATTCGACCCGGACCGGGGCGAGATGTTTCCCTGGCTGACGCACATCGCGCGCAATTGCATACGGAAGGCCTTGCGCCGGCGGGGCCGGGACAATGCTCTGCCTGATTTCTGGAAAACCGTTGACCAAAAACTTACCCGGGCGATTACGGGCATCGGCTCGAACAGTTTTCCGGAAGAGCTTCTGGCGCAAAAGGAGACCGCGGAACTGGTGCGTATGGCGCTGACAAACCTGCCTTTGCGTTACCAGACGGCCTTGCGCAGACACTACTTCGAGGAACTGTCGCTCCACGAGATCGCCGCCCTCGAAGGAGTCAACGAAGGCGCGGTGAAAGTGCTGCTTCACCGCGCAAGGCTGGCTTTCCGAACCGCGTTTGAAACAATATCCGCTTCGATCCTGGACAGGCAGGGAAAAGGGAGGGTAATCCTATGACCCATATGGACAAACATCATGATCAAGACCGCCTGGAAGACAACTTGGAAAAGTTGCTCAAATTGAGCGAGTCATCTCCCCGGATGCCGGAGGATCTGAAATCCAGGATCCGATCCAAATTGGTCGAAGTGGAACAGGGATCCGACAAAAAGAACATCCTTCCCGGTCGCCGGACTGTTTGGGCCCTGGCTGCAGCTGCAGCGCTGTTTTTCTTTATTATTGCATTCTGGAACGGTGGTTCACCCACCACTATCGTTTGGGCCGACGTACAGGGGCATCTCGATCAGGTTCATACTCTGACATTAAGCGGCCTCGCCGGGATTTCCTCAACCACTGGTATGCGGATAACCGGACGCACCAAGGTCTATTATAAAGATCCCGGGCTTGCGAGAACCGAAGAGTATCCTCCGGATTCCGGCACAGGTCTGGCCGAAGAAGAACCCGGGAAGATAACAATCAACAGATGGGAGCCGGGCAGTGGCAGAGGATTGACACTCTATCCTGGATCCAGCCGGGCGGAACTGTTCGATTCGGTCTTCCTTACCGACGGCACAAAGCCGTCTTCCCAGCTTCCCATTGATCTCGCTTCGTTTAACTGGGAACTGATGAAGGAAATCACGGCGGACAAAACCAGGCGTATCGGCGACCGGGTAATCAACGGTATCCCCGCGGTAGGCTTCGAGTTCGAGATCCCGGGTCAGGTGTATGTCGATCCGGACAGGCAGGTCCGTGCGCAACTCTGGGCATCCGGGGACGAGGGTATGCCTTTGCTTATTGAGGTGGAATATCGGGATTCCCTCGGGCAAAACATGCGCACGGAATACTCGGACTTCCGGTGGAATGTTCCGCTGGATGAAAGCCTTTTCGATCTTGCCGTGCCGGAGGGCTGGCGTCTCAGCCGAATCCGGACCGAATCGGCGGAATATGCAAATGCCGGGCTTGCTCCCGGCGTCACCCTGCGGATAGGTCCGGACGGTCGGGAGCCGTTGACTGAAACAGAAGACGTGGCCAGGGTGGTCCGGGGCGAACAGACCACCCACCCCGATTCCGATATTCCCCTCGATGTGCGTATTACGATCGAGCTGAAGCCGGGAGCCATGCAACGGCTGCGTGACTATGCCCGCGCCAATCCGAAGGAGCTGATCATCGTCGATTTCAACGGACAGATAAGGGTGGTTCCGAGTCTGTATGGGGCCGGTCCTTCACAACTGAGCTTCGATCTCAGCCTGCTGGATCTTCCTCTGGCCGGGCTGGAAGCGGGATATTTCACAACCACTATCGAAAGGAACGGATTATGACCACCAACGGGCAGCATGGAAAACGTCATCTTCACTTTCCTACAGTCCTGGTCTTTATGGTTTTGGCGGTTATCTTCACAACCGCTCTCACAGCCGCAGGGTCATCCGGCGATCAAACCGATAAGCCTACGTTTGAAGTCCGGCTCGCTTCCCATGAAAAAGTGGAGGGGTGGGAGAGTGTCCCCGGTCCCGGACCGGGAAAGGCCCCCGTATGGATCTCGCCCGAAGTTTCTCTGACCGACCACGACGTGATTCGCGCCTACGTCGATCGGTCGCCTGAGGGTAAGCCGTGGGTGGGAATCTTATTCACCGAAGAGGGCGCCCTGAAGCAGGCGCGCCTGACCAAGTCTCACATCGGCGAGTTTGTGGCCATAATGCTCGACGGCCGGGTCACGGCGGTCCCCAAGATCGCGGTGGAAATCACCGGCGGACGAGCCATGATATTCGGCAACTTTACTGAAGAAGAGGCCGGATCGATCGCGAAGGGGCTATCCGGCGACCAAACCTGGAAGCCTAAGTTCGAACCCGGGAAGCATGAGTTCGAAATCCGGCTTGCTTCCCATGAAAAAGTGGAGGGATGGGAGAGGGTTCTCGGTCCCGAACCACAGTTTACTCCCGTATGGATCTCGCCCGAATCCGCCCTGACCAACGCCGATATAGCTCGCGCCTGGCCTCAACCGGATGCTGACGGATTCAATGTAGGATTTCAGCTCACAGAGGAAGGGTCTCTGAAGCTGGCGCGTCTGACCAAGACTCACATCGGCGAAAACGTGGCCGTGATACTTGACGGCCGGGTAATGTCGGCCCCGAAGATCATGGATGAAATCAGGGGTGGACGGGCCATAATAAGCGGCAACTTTACCGAAGAAGAGGCCGAATTGGTCGCTGAGGGGATCATGATGAAGTAATATGGGTGTCGACTCCAAGGTTCCCGGCGCAGCGTCACAGGGTTCCGGTTGTTTGGTTACTTCATTTCTTCGGAGGACGTCGGAAGGAGACCAGGTTCCGAGGAACCGTGAAGTCTCGGTAGCCGCCTAAGTTTGAAGTCTCGGCGCTTTGCCGGTAGCCGAGCTTTGTAAACTTCCGACTGTGCGCAGTTCCCTGCAAGCAGCTATTCGTCGTTCTCGTTCTGCTCGATCGGAGGCACCGTCAGTCCCAACACATCGCAAAGTTTTTTTCGGTGAATTTGTTAGGATTTGGCAGGGTGCTTGGAAAGGACTGAAAATCCATAGGTCTCTGAAGGAACCGGATCTTACTAGTAAATAGAGAAAGTAGTTTCGATGTCGGCTTGAATATCGACGGGTTTGCCTTTATAGGTAGCCGGCTTAAAGCGCCATTGTTTTTCAATGGTGTTGAGGGCTGTCTCATCCAAACCGAATCCTAATTCTCTTGTAAGCATGCAGTTATCCACAGTTCCATCTTTTCGGATAAAGCATCGCATGCCAACAATGCCACTGATGCGTGCATTGCGTGCTTGCTCCGTGTAGAGAGGCAAAGGGCAAGTCAGCATAACAGGATCGGAAACTGCTCTTTCGGCGCGGGCAACTTCATTGTTCAAGATATAAAATTTTGTAAACTTCCATTCCTTCGCCAGTTGTTCGGCCTCACTTATTTGCCGGGGCGTCATTTTCTCGACGAATGAATCGCGCAAATCCGTTGCTTTTTGAAGGGTTTGATTTTGCCTGCCCGTCGACCCGGCAATGGAAAAGGTTAACCACAGGTAGGCTTGAATGTAGTCCATCTTTACACCCAAACCTTTGGCATACATCGTTCCCAAATTATACTGCGCTGCAGCATCCCCATGTTCGGCAGCCTTGACCAGCCATTTCTCTGCTTCTTTGTAGTCCCGGGTAACTCCCATGCCCTGAAGATAAATTATCCCCAGGTTGGCCTGCGCCGAAGGTCGCCCTTTTTTTGCAGCCTCGCGCAACCATTTTTTTGCTTCCTTATAATCTTGAGATACTCCATTACCCTGAAGATACATTATCCCCAGGTTGGCCTGCGCTTTAGATATTCCTTTTTTTGCAGCCTTGCGAAACCACTTCTCTGCTTCCTTATAATCCTGAGTAACTCCTATGCCCTGAAGATACATTATTCCCAGGTTGGCCTGTGCTTCAGATATTCCTTTTTTTGCAGCCTTGCGAAACCATTTCTCTGCTTCCTTATAGTCCTGAGGAACTCCATTACCCTTAAGATACATTATCCCCAAATTGACCTGCGCCGGATAGATTCCTTTTTTTGCAGCCTCGCGAAACCATTTCTCTGCCTTCTAATAATCCTGAGGAACTCCATTGCCCTCAAGGTACATTATTCCCAGGTTGACCTGCGCAGAATCATTCGCTTTTGCTCCTGCGTCGAGTAACAGCTCGACAATTTCTGTATTGCCAATCTGTAAAGCCCAATCAAGCGCTGTATTGCCACTTTTTGTTTTAGAATTCAAATTTGCCCCGGCATCGATCAGCAATTTTACAATTTCTATATGATGATGCTGTAAAGCCAAAATAAGCGCAGT
Source organism: Acidobacteriota bacterium (assembly GCA_016934295.1). Classification (GTDB taxonomy): domain Bacteria; phylum Acidobacteriota; class UBA6911; order UBA6911; family UBA6911; genus UBA6911. The sequence continues at coordinate 9,821 of JAFGTD010000041.1, read as the reverse complement.
CGTATCGTGTTCGTCTTTAGCATTAACCTTAGCATCAGCTTCAAGCAGCAGCTTGACGATTTCTGTATAGCCGTTTAATGATGCAGTATGCAACGGCGTCATTCTGCTTTTTGGAGCGGCATTTACATCGGCGCCGGCCTCGAGCAGCAGCTTGACGATTTCTGTGTAGCCGTTTAATGATGCAGTATGCAACGGCGGCATTTTACTTTTTGGAACGGCATTTACATCGGCACCTGCCTCGAGCAATCTGCGAACTTCAGCAATATCGCCCGACAAAACAGATTCAGCCAAAGCCTTTAGTTTTTCAATTGCAGGATCTGCCAGCTCCTGGGCAATCGAAACAGAACTACACAGTCCTACAGCAACTATGGTGAGTATAGCCACCCATAAATATTTATAGTTACTCTTTACATGCAATATTATTCCTCCTGACGAAAAGGGGAATTGCATTATAGCTTTATGGATCCGGATGAATCTTGATGTCGATTATATGCAGATGGGGTGTATGGGGGAAGGAAAATAACGTTTAAAATGCAATGGATTTTAAAAGCAGCCACTGCACCAGCGTATGCACCTTCGGTCAATCCAAGAGTGAATTTCACCAACCCGCGTTCGCACGTTCAAACTTTATTCAAAGTGCAAGAACGCTTTTAGATTTTAACGTGAAACGTTCAACGTTTAACTTCTAACCGCTAACTTCGAACGTGGGACTATGGGAGTTCACATTCCACGTTAAAAGTTCCAGGTTCAACGTTCCAGGTCCCGGGTTCAAACGTTCAACGACGCATTTTGCTTTTAACGTTCAACGTTTAACATTCAACGTGCAACGTTAAGAGGCGTATGGCCACTACCGACTAATAACGAAAATAGCCATATCCGCCTTCAGGTTGGGATCTTCCGTAACGATGCATCCTTCCTCTGTGTCCAGGGTTATGCATTCGTGGATTTTAATATTCCGTTCGTTACAGAAGACTTTAAAATCCTCGATGGAAAAGAAACGGATGTTCGGCGAGTTGTACCACTCGTAACGCAGCAGTTCCGTTGAGCGCGGCGATCGTCCTTCCTCATTAAGCATCCGACGCAGCTTATGGTAGGCGAAATTCGGGAAACTGACGATGGACTTTCGTCCGACCCGCAGCATTTCCCTGATGAGATGCTCTACATCCCTCACCGCCTGAAGCGTATGCGAGAGCACAATATAGTCGAACTGACCGTCTGAAAAAGGGTGGAGCCCCGAGTTCAAATCGGCCTGTACGACATTCAAACCTCTTTCCAGGCAGTACAGAACGTCTTCTTCATTCAGTTCGAGCCCCGTCAGTTTTTTGTTGCCGTTGGCGAGCAGTTTCACCAGCAGGCTTCCCCTGCCGCAACCGAGATCCAGCACGCTCGCAGCCGGATGCACGAGTTTGACAATCTGTTCGTTGTCAAGGCGGGGGCGGTGGATGGCGCCGAAAATACTGGATGGCGCATGGACGTAGAAATCGTCTTCCTCAACGCATTTCGGAATTCCGTTCTGCATATTGTCGAGAAACGCGCGGATAAACTCCCCGTAGATCGGCAGGTCGTCCTGGAGCAGAAACGCGTCATGGCCGCAGCTGCTGACTACGTTGCAGTAGCTGATCGATTTGCCGAGGCCCAGCAGCGTGTTTGTCAACTCCTGGGACTGTTCCGGAGGGAAAAGCCAGTCGCTGGTAAAGCTGATAATGAGCCAGCGACAGGTGGCCCGGCTCAGTTTTTCGAACAGCTCTTTCCCCGAATTTCCAAGGTTGAAAAGATCCATGGCCATCGAAAGTTTTATATAGCTGTTGGCGTCGAAACGCTCCACGAATTTTCCGCCCTGGTATGCCAGATAGGAGCCGACGCTGAATTTCTTTTCGAATTCCGTATCGAGTTCTCTCGGTTGAAGACGGTTGGATTCAAACTTCTCCCTCATTGCTTCGGGAGACAGATACGTTATATGCCCCAGCATGCGTGCCAGCGCCAGTCCGACCGCGGGGACATTCCCCTTATCGACGTAATCGCCCTCTTCGAAGTTCGGATCCCGTCGAATTGCGTTGCGTCCGACAATGTCAAATGCCAGCGCCTGCGTTGTCAACCTGGCGGATGTGGCGATCGCCACGGCGCCGGCGACCCTGTCGGGATAGCGCGTCGCCCAGGTCAATACCTGCTGGCCGCCCATGGAACCGCCGACCACGGCAAGCAGGCGGGATATGCCGAGATGATCGATCAGCCTTCGTTGCGTTTCAACAATGTCTACGGTTGTTATGGTGGGGAAGTTGTCTCCATAGCGATGACCCGTTTCAGGATTCACGCTGTTCGGACCGGTAGTTCCGCGGCATCCCCCGAGAACGTTGGGGCATATTACAAAATAACTGTCTGTGTCGATGACCTTACCGGGACCGACGACAATATCCCACCACCCCGGATCGTCATCTGCATCGTGGGCGGCGGCATGAGAGTCCCCGCTCAGCGCATGACAGATCAAAACGGCGTTGTCCCGGGCGGTGTTCAGGGTGCCATAGGTTTCATAGGCGACCGTTATCAGGGGCAGGCTCCCCTCCAGTTCAAGGTCGAGCGGTTCGTCGAAATCGACCGTTTTTACATGTTTCAGCGGACGCGATGAACGCGCGGTATCACTGCTTTCAAAGATTTTCGGAGTCATCTTGTATGCCCTGTGTAAGCTCCCTATTTCTGCGACAGCCGCAAAGCCCGATCGAAATCCTCCCGGATGTCGGCGATATCTTCAATGCCGACGGAAACCCGGATGTACTCCTGGGATACGCCCGCTTCCTGTTGCTCCTTTTCCGTCAACTGGGAGTGAGTGGTCGAGGCGGGATGGATGACCAGCGTCTTGGCATCTCCTATATTGGCCAGGTGGCTGGCAAGTTTGACGCTGTCGATGAATTTTATTCCGGCCTGCCTGCCTCCCCGAATTCCGAATCCCAGGATTGCGCCGGCGCCGTTTTTGAGATAGCGCCGTGCCATGTCATAGTGCTTGTGGTCCTGCAGCCCGGGGTAGTTCACCCAGGCAACGGCAGGATGATTTTTGAGCCACTCCGCCAGTAAAAGCGTGTTTTGGGTGTGCCGTTGCATGCGGACGTCCAGGGTTTCCAGCCCCAGAAGCAATAAAAAGGCGGCAAACGGACTCTGGCACCCGCCTGTATCCCGAAGCCAGTGGGTGCGGATGTGGAGGATATAGGAAAGGTTCCCCATGGATTCGAACGCTTCGGTAAAGACCATCCCGTGGTAGGCTTCGTCCGGTTCCGTAAATTCGGGCCATTTCTTCGGATTGTCGGCCCATAGGAAATTGCCGCTGTCGACAATGGCTCCCCCGACATGCAGCCCGTGACCGCCGATGAATTTAGTCGTCGAATAGACGACAATATCGACCCCGTGCTCTATGGGGCGGAACAGCGCCGGCGTGAGTACCGTATTGTCGACCATGACGGGAAGACCGTGGCGATGCGAAATCCGCGCAATCTTTTCAAAATCGGGAACATCGTTTTTGGGATTCCCGACCGATTCCATGAAAACGGCTCTCGTATTTTCATCCGCCAGTGCATCGATCTGTTCCGGGTGATCGGGATTAAAGAACCGGGCTTCAATACCCAGTTTTTTCATGGTTTGTGTAAACAGGGTCCGCGTGCCGCCATACAGGCTCGTGGATGCAAGGAAGTTTTGGCCGGAATGCGTGATGGTAAGGATTGCTGCCGTGATGGCCGCCTGCCCGGAGGCAAACGCCAGTCCTCCTATCCCTCCGTCAAGGGCTGCCAGGCGTTTTTCAAGGACGTCGTTCGTGGGATTCATTAACCGGGAATAGATATTGCCGAATTCTTTTAAAGCAAAAAGATCGGCTGCATGCTCGGTATTATTGAATGTATAGCTGGTTGTGGCATAAATCGGCACAGCCCGGGCGTTTGTGGCAGGATCCGGTTGCTGGCCGGCATGCAGGGCCAGAGTCGCCAGGCGATATTTTTCCTTCCCTTCGATCATTGGATCTCCCTTCCTTTTGATAGAGCCTTAATAATACTCTATTAATACGATAGACATTGTCAAGTATTGATTGATATGAAGGTGCTTCTTCGTAAATTATTTTCTTTACAAGGCTTTGCCTGATTACGCACGGCCGTATTTACATTTATGAAAAAATTATGACTGGATCAGGATTTTCAAAAGGAAGAATTATCAGAAATAGCGTCTCTTTATCCCATCAGATTAAGGTAATGCCGGTAGGTGGGATTATCGAAACAGACCAGGATCACTTTTTCCGGCCTGGCGTTTTGTTCCAGAAATTGCCGTATTTCATGCAATGCAATCCGGCAGGCTCTTTCGATAGGAAAGCGGTATGCTCCCGTACTGATGGAGGGAAATGCAACGGAGTCAACCATCAATTTTCGGGCCAGTTCCAGACAATTACGGTAGCAGGCTTCGAGCAGCCGGTCTTCCCCGTGAGTTCCGTCTTTCCATATGGGACCTACCGTGTGGATAACCCATTCAGCCCTTAAATTATGCCCCCTGGTAACTTTAGCCTCTCCTGTCGCGCATCCCCCGAGTTTTTTGCATTCTTCCAGAAGTTCCGGCCCGGCTGCCCTGTGAATAGCGCCATCGACGCCGCCTCCGCCGAGGAGGCTGTTGTTGGCTGCATTTACAATAGCAGACACATCCTGAAGCGTTATATCGCCCTGTATTAATTCTATTCTATTTTCCGGCATTTCGCCCCCTATGGTTCCATCTGCGGACAGGTTTATCTAAGGGATTCTCCTGTTAAGAGGATTTCAGCTTTTTGGAGTGTTTCAAGGGATGGATCGGCGCTTTCCATCACCCATAAGTATTGTCTGAAGTATTGTTTGGCGTCTTCGGGATTGTTCGACTCCAGGCTGCATTGTCCCGCTTCATAGAGCGCCCGGACCCAAATTCCCGCAAACCAGGGCCTGTGATGGGGGAAAAGCATGGCCGCCTTTTGTTCGCGAATTTCCGCGAATTCGGCCGCGGCACGCTCCCACTTTTCCGTTTGCATCAGGACACGAGCCAGCGATGCGGACGGAGCCTTTATAGTTTCTTTAGCGCGCAGGAAGGATTGTGTTGCTTCTTTTAATCGACCCTCTGCCGAGTGGATTTCTCCCAGCAGACTGTCTGCAAGAGCCCGGATAAAGGGGCTCGATTGCATTGTACGCAAATGTTGGAGCGTTTTCTCCGCATCAGCCGGCCTGCCGGCTTCGGCTAAAATGGATCCCTGTTCTGCCATTAATACCGGGTCGTTTGCTGCATCGGGGATCCTGAGACATTCCGAGACGGCATCGGGTGTGTTTCCCGTCAGCAGATATATTCGCGCACGCACCAGCCGTTTTGAAGCCTCAGCGAAAACATCCCGGTTTTTATGGTCCTCTTTAATGCCCGCGGCCAGAAGATCCAGGGCATCCTTGAATTTTCCTCTGTAGATATCGGTCTGCGCCAGAAGCGATGTACTGATGGATCTGTACAGGGGCAGTTGCTTTGTTTGTTCGAAGGCCTCGATTGCGTAGCGGGAATAGTTTTCCACCAGTTCCAGCAATCCGAGGGCCATTCTGGTTTCCGGATCCTCCGGGTAAAGCACGGTAGCCTGTTCCAATATCCTGCGCGCTGTAAGGGGATCCCGGTTGTAAAGCAGGGCGAGGCCGAGGCCGATACGGGATTCTATGCGGGTATCATCGAGGGCGACAGCCGTTCGGTATTCCTCAATGGCCTCCGGGTAATCTCCGAGGACCGACGCACACCGGCCGAGCAGGAAATGTGCCTGCCAGTCGTGGGGGAAGGCGGCTGCATAAGAACGGAAACGGGCTGCTGCCTCCCTATACCGATACGTCAGAAAATCATAAAGCCCGTCGATCAGGCAGCGATATTTTTCTGGCAGATTTGCGGAAGAATTTTTTGCCTTTGAAATGTACTGGAGAGCTTCCCGGGGTCGTTGAAGACGGAGATGGAGTATGCCCAGGTGAAGCTGTGCCGCGGCCATATCGGGATCCAGTTCCAGGACATTCTCAAGGCACTCCATGGCATCCCGGCGACTGTTGTATGCGTAAAATGAAAAGGATCGGGAGAAAAGGTCCATAACCTTAAACGTCGTGCCGGTCGAAAATATATCGCCCGTCATGGCGGGCGATCCCCAGCTTTCCCCCAGGCTCTGCCGGATTCTTTTGCTTAAATTTTCTACGGTAACAGCCAGGTGATTCAGGTTTTTCACCCTTAGGGTGTCGACGAACAATTCCCGGTTTTCTTTTATGTAGATAAGCTTGGCGCTGATAATCAGGGATTCGTCCAGACGGTTTATGCCCGGAACCAGAATGACCGGAATATTTTCATCGAGGCAAAGCTGTCTCGCCCGGGATATTGTCATCCCGTCGTTGGATTCCTGGAAATTCTCCTTTAAAAACCGCCTGGCTTTTATCTCCGGATAAACGGCCAGGCGATCCGACTGCTGCAGCGTCCAATGCAGAATCGGCTTGACTATCATTGCCAGGTCCGGATCCCCGGTGTTGTCGGTTAAATCCGCAATAAGCAGGTTTATCCCCGCCGGGACCGGCTCCTCGGACACGGCCGGTTTCGCCGGAAGCAGCAACAGGGCAACCGCAAGGATAACCGGGAAAGGAAAAGCAAGATATGTTTGCAGGCTCCCGGAAGGCTTTTTCAGTCCGGGCTTTTTATAATTAGTCATTAGGTTGAACCGTCAAGAAATCAGGCGCAATCGATTCTCGGGTTGCCGAATCCAGACAGGATCGAACAAGGCCGGGGACGTCCAGCCCGATTTCGGCTTCCTCGGCCTGTTGCAGCCTGGCCATGGTTTCCGGATGGCGCGGAACGAAAAGGGAGCAACAATCCTGATCCGCCTGTATGCTGATATCGTACGTTCCGATTTTCCTGGCGATCTGGATGATTTCCTCCTTATCGGATCCGATCAAGGGGCGGAAAATCGGCATCGTGCAGATGCTGGATATGGTTTGGATGTTTTCCAGGGTTTGACTGGCCACCTGGCCCAGGCTGTCTCCCGTGACAAGGGCTTTCGCTTTCTCCTTTTCGGCGATTGTTTGTGCAATGCGGACCATGAACCTCCGGTAGAGGATCACTCTTAAGGGAGGCGGGGCATAGGCGACAATTTCTTTCTGGACATCCGCAAAGGGAACCATAAACAACCGGGATTGCAGCTGAAAACGCGACAGGACCTGGAGAATATTCCGGACCTTATCCTGGGATTCCGCGCTGGTGTGAGGGAAACTGTGAAAATGAACGAATAAAACGCGACAACCCCGCCGCATCAACCGATAGGCTGCGACAGGGGAGTCAATTCCTCCGGACAGCAGACAGGCAACTTTTCCCCCTGTGCCCGAAGGGAGTCCGCCCGCTCCCGGTATTTTGTTGAAGTACAGGAAGGCTCGATTATCGACTATTTCCACGAAAAATGTTCTGTCCGGATTTGCCAGGCGAACATCCGCCCCGGTCCGTTGTTGAACGTAGGCTCCCAGTTGCTCGTTCAACTGCTGGGAGTTAAGCGGAAAGTTCTTTGTTCCCCGGCGCGATTCCATTTTGAACGATTGAAAATCTCCCTGCGCGATTAGATAGTCCAACCCCGATTGGATGGCGTCCATTTCAGCAGGGACTTCCCACGCTACGACGAAATTGGCGATGCCGAAAACCATGGCGAGGCGCTGCTCCAGTGCCTCTATGGGGGAATCCTGTGCCAGTTCGACGATCAGTCGGCCCGAGATTTTACGTACCTTGTGATACTTCAGTCCCTTCAAACAAGACGGGATGTGATTCTGGAGATGGGCCTCAAACCAACCGCGGTTATTCCCTTTGAGATTGATTTCGTGGTAGTGGATGATGATTGCGCGTTTCAAACGCTCAACCTCAATTCCAAAATTGTAGTTCTCGGTCAAGCCTGTCTCTTTCGATCTGAAAAGATTAACATTTTTCAATCCTCAACATCGGAATTGAAGCTTAATCTTACTCTATAAAGGCCCGGCAATGAATAACATTAGTTCCAGCTAAACCCACGGGCTGCTGGAGGGCTCAGCCGTTCCGGCGAACGTTGATGGTAGGAGCGTATCGGGGGGCGGGGATCTGCATATACATTTGAAAAAACAGATTCTCTACTTTGCGATCGATTCCGATACCGATCCCGAGCACCGATGCGCGGAGCAAGCCAAAGCCACGCCTTCCAGGCGTGATCGGTTACAAGGGCGTGACGAGTATTATTAAAAACATCGAAACGGCCGCCTTAAAGGAACGTAGTAACACTATTAATATCGAAACCCCATGAATTTATGAAGTCGGCCGTACACGCTTGGTTTGGAGGCAATTATGAAAAGAGACCTGGATAAAATAATCCTTACGAGACAGGAACTTCGGCTCATGAAGATAATATGGGAAATGGGCGCTGCGTCCGGCAAAAGCGTGTATGCTGTTATTGCCAAAAAGAAGAAAACAGCCTATACCACAGTATTGACCACCCTGGGGATTCTGGAATCCAAGGGTGCGCTGACACACACGAAATCGGGCCGGGCATTCATCTACAAACCGCTTTTAACGAGAAAGCAGGCGACACGAAATCAAATCTGCGATGTTCTCGATCGATTTTTTGACGGTAATCCGCAAAAACTGATTGAAAATATCCAGGAGAATGCTACGAAGCCGTATGATATGAAAAGTCAATCCAATAGACAGGAAATGGAAGCAACACTTTAACTTGCAGGGGCGTAATACCCTTTACGAAAGTTTAATTTAAATCCTCCTTCTTTGACTTTTATTTCTATCTTCCGATATTTGCCGTCTTTTTCAGGATTTGTGGATGTATAGCCAATACTGTACTGGCTTCGAAGTTCCTGATCGATCTGCCGGAAGGTATCGTATAATTCCTCCAGTTTGAAAGGAAAAAATAACCGCCCGCCCGTTTCTTCTACAAGATCCTTCAGCGCATCATCTCCTTCGCCGCTGGAACTGACTCCAAAAAACCCGCCTTTGCTGACGCTGATGGCGAAAATCATGGCTTCTGCCCTGAGAGCCATTTCCGTAGCCTGTTCCAGGGTATGTTTGCTGGATTCGTCTTCTCCATCCGACAGGATGATAATGGCTTTCCTTCCTGTTTCACGGATCAGCTTTTCGTCGCAGCTGAGATAAATGGCGTCATAGAGGGACGTGCCGAGACCGCCTGCTCTCAATTTGTTTATTTCGCCTGCCAGTTTGTTGGGATCGTTCGTGAAATCCTGGACCAGAGTGACTCCGGGGTCAAATTCCACCAGCATCGCGCGGTCGTCTTCCCGCAGGATGCTTTGAAAGAAATTGATGGCGGCCTCCTGTTCGAATTCCAGCTTAGTCTGCACGCTTCTGCTCGTGTCAATCAGCATTGCGAGTGTGAGTGGTATGTCGGTTTCACGGGAAAAGTTTTCAATTTTTTGTTCTTCACCATCCTCGTACACGCTAAAGTCGTCCTGCATCAGGCTGGTTACAAAAGAATTTGTATCCTTGTCGAATACCGAGCAGAGAACGTTTACGAGGTCGACACGGACCCGATATGTTTGATTGGACAGCCTCGCCGGGAGTTTTTGAGAGGGAGATGCCGGATCCTCCAGCTGTTGTTGACTGGAAAGGATGGCTGTCTGGGGAATCAACAGAAATACCGCCAATAGAACAAACAGGACCGGGAGCCAGTGTAGCGATCGAAAAAACATATTATTTCCTATAGTTTATGTAAGATTAACCTGGCAGCCCGTGGTAAAAGTACAATAGGCCGCGTTCCGAGCGCCGCAGGGGCAGATGCTAAGGCGGTGCAACTCTTCGAGTTGCATTCG
>JAFGTD010000003.1 GCA_016934295.1 Acidobacteriota bacterium | reverse complement strand
CCAGTCGGGACAGCCGAAATCGGCTATCAGCGGAATGCCCTCGAGGGAATCCCGCAGACGGCACACCCGGTCGAAGTTTTCACGCATAAACTCGAACCCGGGCGGAAACTGCAGCAGTGCCCCCGCCAGCCGGCCGGCCTCTTTTACCGGCCACAGAGCCGCCGAAAACCGTCGGGCCAGTTCCTGATTGTCCGGATGCTCTTCCGCCAGACGGAAAGGCGCGCGGAAAACGAACTGGAAATCCCCCGGCACTTCTGAAACAAGCTCTTGAATTTCAATAACTTCCGGTATTCTATGGTATGTTGCTGCCAGCTCGCAGCAGCCGAACCTGCTGGCGTAATACCGCAGCCACGATTTTGAATCGAGATTGCCGGGATAAAACACCGACGCCCACTCCCGGTACTGGAATCCGCTTGTTCCCACGACGATCATAGGTACAAAATAGGTGAAGAAAAGGTGATAATCAAGAAGAAAAGGCAATCATTATTGAACTCGCTATCGGGGAAAGTCGATGACTATCGCAGGTCAGATTTATTACGCTATTCGGAGTTTTTGAACTCGATCACTCTGTCGATTTTTCTTAAAAATTGTCGGTCGCGTGTGGTGACAACGATATTCTCTGCAGATTCAAATCGAACCATTTGCATCACGTCGTCTTTTCGTTCCGTAAGCGGTTGAACAACGAAATCAGCATAAATCAAACGGTTATCAATGTCCTCGTCAAGGACTTGCTGCAGTTCCGCAGGTATCGGACATCCTTCTTCGAACTCGTGAATACCCAAAATTCTCTTTGTTCCGACAATCCATATTCTGCATGAAGGATTTCCATTGTATACACTGAGCCGCCCATGAACCTGCATCGATCCCGCTGCAGCTTCTCTGCTGATGTCACTTGTCTTGAGTAAAAGCGGTTTATAATGATGCCCGGTATGACTGCGAAAGAGGGTACCTGTTACTTGTACCTGTTGCCCGAGTAAATTTCGATATTGCCTGTATTGTTCAGGCTTTAAAATCAGTTGTACTTCTTTTACGCCATCTTCCCTTACGTTAATTTCGTCGGAAGCAAAAACACAAACGGCATCTTTGAGTTGCAGAACCCAAATTGTTTCCGGTTCATCGCCTTTGGAAACATTCTCGAAATCTGGAGGGCCGGGGTATGTTTCGCGGATCAGCGTACCGGAAAGATTCACCACATTGGGTTCGTACTCAAGACATTGCGCTACCGCCACATTAAGAGACACGGAGTACAACAAACCAATAATGAAAAGTATTCGTTTCATGGCTTTTTGTATCGCGCCAGTTCTTCTCTTACGACAATTCGAAGCGTATCCGCCAGGGACTCCGGATTCGATTGCATATATTCCCGCAGCGCCGAATTGATCAAACTCTGATAGCTGCCGCCACCGGTTGAATGAACCCGTTGCCGGAACCATTCAATGATGTCGTTATCAATCCGAATGGTTATCCGCGTCTTTCCCGGAGGCGTCTTAATGACGGCACCCCTTTTTCCGAAACTGAAATTATATTCCTTCTTCATAGGTTTCTTTCGTATTGAAAACGCTCTCTTGAGTTTGCCTTCCTGGCCGATATGATCCGGATGCGATCCCCACGCCAGGTGTAAACGACAACCAATATCCGCGCCAAAGCGTCCATTCCGAGAGTGATGAAACGCTTCTCACTCATGGAATCCTCTTGAATGGTAATAGCCGACTCGTCGTAAAAAACCGTTGCAGCGTCTGCGAAATTTACACCGTGTTTCTCCAGATTGGAGGCAGCTTTCCGGCAATCCCATTCAAAAGACATGAAGCATTATATGTACAAATGTACATATATTCAATAAAAAATTATTTATGCAGGCATGCACTCAGCCTTTGTATTTGATGAATGTTCCTTTTTCGTATTCCTCGAAGGCGAGCTGGAGTTCTTCGCGGTTGTTCATGACGATGGGGCCGTACCAGGCGACGGGTTCGCCGATGGGCTTGCCCGAAATCAGCAGAAACCGCACGCCCTGTTCCTCGGTAAAGGCTGCAATCTCTTCGCCGTCTTCGAACAAAGCCAGGGAGCCGTTTTCGACAAATGGATCGCGTTTAAGGTCGAAGTAGTTCTGTCCTTCCACTTCATACGTAAAAGGATCCTTCTCCCGGCAGAAATACCCGCGGCCGTCGATGACGTAGGCGAAGACCGTGTGGCCCCGTTTTGTGGGATGAGTGAATTCAGAATTCGCAGGGACCGTCACGTCGATATACTCGGGTTCGATGACGATATCCCCCACGGGACCCCGAACACCGGACACCTCGCCGGCAATGATTTTAACGGCAACGCCATTGGGAAGATTTACTTCAGGTATCTGCCCGGCGGTGACATCCCGGTACCTCGGGTCCATCATCTTCTGCCCGGAAGGGAGGTTGGCCCAGAGCTGGAACCCGTACATCCTGCCGCCTTTGTCCCCCTTGGGCATTTCCTGGTGGATGATGCCGCTTCCGGCTGTCATCCACTGGACATCTCCTGAACCGATAATCCCTTTATTCCCCAAACTGTCACCGTGCTCAACGTCTCCCGCCAGAACATACGTGATCGTTTCGATCCCGCGATGGGGGTGCCAGGGGAAGCCTTTCAGAAAGTGATCGGGATTGTCGGAACGGAAATCGTCGAGAAGGAGAAACGGATCGAACATGGGCACCTCGCTGAATCCGAAAACCCTCTTCAGATGCACGCCGGCGCCTTCCATCGTCGGCTTGCCCCTGAACACCTTGCGTATTTTCCGAGTTACAGACATTCAACACCCCCTACTCTGGAAGTTCTAAACCGATTATTTTATAATAATCGCTTAATCCATCTCAATTCCCTCCTTGCGCCAGCAGATCGACATAGGCACCTTCGATGAGCTGATCCGGACCGATGCCCAGCTTCTTCATAAGCTCCCGCGCTTCGGCTTCGCCCGATTCCACAGACTCCCCCTCTTCCAACACCACTTCCAGTTCAAGAAAATCTCCCAGGCCTTCCACCCGGTCGAGGTGGATGCGGGTTCTGCCCGCAAGAAAAAGGGTACGTTTTTTGCGGACGCGCCCCGCCCGGCCGTAGGCCAGCGACAAGGATTCGCGAAGAGTTTCCGGGGAGTTCGTTGGAGAAACAAGGTAGAAGGATTCTTTCGGACCTTTCCGGTCGGCGCGGCGATAGAAAATAAGCTCGCCTTCATTCCGAGAAAAAGCGCGCAGCTTCAGCCGCCCGTTCTCACAAGGAAAGAACGTATCGTCCTGGATAATTTCGATCGGCCCTTCATCCGCCAGCTCCGCCGCTTTAGGAAAAACCGATTCAACGCTTTCAATGCGGGCTTTTATTTCAATATTTCTCGCCATACCTTACCCCGCCGCGCAGTATATTGATGCAGGTCAGACAAGATTCATCATATCCAGGGCAGCACGGCCCAAGAGCCCCTCAGGATCAGCCAGCGTCTCCAACATCTCGAAATGGTTGTACCCCTCACCGACTATCAGGTGTACGATCTTGCCGGATGTTTTTACGGCCGCGGCGAAATCACGCGACTGGCGCTGGAACTCGGGAGTTTCAAGCGTGCCGTAGGCGACGATTATTGGAGCATTGAGCATGTCTAGCTGACGCTGTGGACTCAATGCCTGTTCCATCTCGTCGGTAAAACGAATGTAGCTGCTTCGCGCCGAAAGGCGCACCGGCTCCAGGTCGAACATTCCGCTGCAGCAGAGTCCCCCCTTGACGACATCTGCGGGCAGGTCGAAGTCCTTTATCCAGTCCGTAGTCAGGACCACGCCCGCCAGATGTCCTCCGGAAGAAAAACCGGAGACATAAAGCCGGTCGGAGTCTCCGCCGAAAGTCCCGGCGTTGCGGTAGATCCATGCGACTGCGTTGCGAACCTGTTCTGCAACCGGCATCAGGCTGCCGCCCACATCCTGAACCGGCGCAAAGTCGGGCACAACGTAATGCGCTCCTGCATGAACGAACAACTCCGCAGGAAAAGCATAATCCCTTGCCAGACCTTTCCGCCACGCGCCTCCATGAAGGAATATTAGGATCGGCGCAACGGCTTTTCCGGTTGAATACACATCCAGCTTCTCGATCGGTGCAGTGCCGTAAGCATAGCGTCGCGGCGCGCCCAGCCGCTCCCGTACACTCTCGCTGTTCATCGTGCAGCGATCGAGAATATGATTCATATTCGGCGCATATGCGCTCTGGTCATAGGCGGCATCCAGAGCGGCCTGATCCAGATCCAGCCAGACACGGGGCGCTTTTGCTTTCGGCACTTTATAGAACTCGACTCTTTACCTTATTGCTCTGCTTATGCCTATCGACAGCAGTATCCCTTCACTCCGTCGTAGGACCTAGAGGGATGCCTCATTAAACCGCTTCAGCTCCTCCTCCAACTCATCTTCGGTTGACAGGACACGCAGGACCGCGAACCCCTCAAATACGGCGCCGAGCATTCTGGCAATGCCGAAACCTACAGGATTGCCGGCGATGAAAATCGTGCCCCGACACTTCTTCGCCAGCATGTACTGCCGGTAAGCGTCAGAAATAACCTGGGCATTGCTGTAGCGGATCTCAAAATCGTCCACGCTGTCAAAATGGACAACCTCCACAAATCCCTCTGCGACAGCGTCATCCTCACTGGCGCGTATGAAGTACTCGGTTATTTCACCAATAGCCAGCAGTCCGGTCGGATATGTCATCAGGGCGTTTTTCTCTTCATCGTAGCGATATGTCACGGGCATACCTTTTCTCCTTCAAGCCAATATCGACATCCGAAATAACCGTCCCATACGGATTCCTGTTGAAGACCATTAAAATCTCAACACAACTCTTTTTGCAGCTACATGCTCCCTCGCTGCCGCCTGTAGGCCGGATTAAGTCTGCGCACTCACTCCAGATCGGAAAAAGCCGCCTGGGAGTGTAATATTTTCTGATTTCCTATTAATGAATTCGTACCGCCGGCCACGCTTACTTTCCACATAAATGTTTCGACACGTCGATATATTATACAGTATCGGCCGTGCATTCAGCTATCGGGATATATCATAAGTTCCTATTTCTTCCGCCATCTGTCGTCTGTCTCGAGCAGGGATTTCGGGCCGTCGCCGTCCAGCCACTTTTTTGCTGCAACATTGTTATGCAGATACGCATCCCAGAAGGCCGTGCTCAGAGCGAGAATTACACGGTGGTGGTTCGGATTGCGCGGTTCGGTATCTCCCGGCAGGGCGCGCTCCGTAAAGGCGGAATGTTCGGCGTCGTAAAGCACCAGTTCGTATTTGCCGCCGGGCGGCAGGGCGGGAAACACGGCAAGGCGAGACTTCATATCGGCATCGCCGATTACGGCCAGATCTTTCGTCCCCGTCATCAGAAGCCAGGGAACAGAGACTTTGCCGAATGCCGATTCCGGCGTCCCGAGTTTCGCGCTGCTGGGACTCATCACGATTGCAGCATCGATGCGCGGATCGGCGAATACCGCCCTTCCCCTTTGGGTTCTCTGGCCGCTGACCGCCTGCGTAGTCACCGCCCCGAAAGAATGCCCCGACATGCCGACATGTTCCGTATTCAGCCTGCCCTTCAATAGATGCCTATCCGCCCCGTTCCATACTTCCAGCTGATCGAGTACCGCCGATACATCTCCCACGCGCAGCATGAAATTTTCCAGGTTCGCCGCTTCCCGCATTGCAGACAAACGCTGGCTCAAAGGCGTATCCGCCCAAACAGAGGCATCGCTTCCTATATGCTGCAGAAATACCGCCACATACCCGCGTCCGGCCCAGTGCCTGCCCAGATAGGCACTGCCCTCCCGGGATCCGCCCAATCCATGGCTGAAAAGTACAACAGGAGAAGGCGATTTACCCGATGGCAGGTAAACGCGAACGGGAATATCCCGGTTCCGGCCAGAATCGGATACGGCAAGGTCGACGATCGTGGGACTTTTCCCACCTGTCAGGAAGAGCGGATCATAGGAGGTCTCTTCTGTAAAGCCGTATCCCGGAAGTACCAGGAAGCCTGTCAACAGCATATACAAAATCCGGTATCTCGTCCTATTCATTGCTCTGTTCTCCTTTTGCAGGACAATCCGCACTCGACGGCGGCAATATAAGCAATACATGTATGTTTTCATGAAATACGTAATCTTTTCAATTTATCAGTCTAATGCAATGCTTCTGCAAAAAGAGGAATGATCGCTTCGGCTGCGGAATCCCGGCAAACATAAATTCCAACGCGCCTCCTGACTGTCTTTCAGCCCGTATCATGCAAAATACCTGCAAGTCCGATATCCATATACAGGACTATTGCAGGCCGACATCGCAAGTTGTAATATCACACCGTCCAGTTCGGTATTTATAACAACCTTGTGCACGGATGTCTGATGGAACAGGAACTGAAACAGATAAATTTTGCATTCATCGGCTTCGGAAAAGTCGCCAGGGCTTTTGCCCGGCTGTCCATAAACCGCAGAAAGTGGCTTATAAAGAAATACGGCGTGGAATGGAAAATCACCGGCATCGCAACAAAAAATCACGGGATCTCCATCGATCCACAAGGTTTGCCGATCGGGAAGATGCTCAGATCCTGGAAAGCGCATTCTAACCTGAACAGTTTCCATAATGGACCGGCCTGCGATTCCCACGCCGACTTCATCCGCCAGTGCGGCGCCGATGTTCTATTCGAAATGAGCGTCCTGGATCTCAGTGGAGATCCGGCAGCATCCTATATCCGGGAAGCTCTTCGGGCAGGTTTGAATGTCATCACGACAAATAAGGGCCCGGTTGCGACGCATTTCCGCAGTCTCTCAAGACTGGCGCGCCAGCGCGATGTGCAATTCCTGTACGAAGGCACGGTAATGGACGGTGCGCCCGTTTTCAATCTGGCTCGCCACAATCTGCCTGCAACCCATATACGTTCTCTGCGGGGAATCCTGAACAGCACCACAAACTACATATTGACCCAAATGGAGCAGGGGACTTCCTTTGAAGCGGCGCTGGAATATACGAAAAATAAAGGAATCACCGAAGCGGACCCAAGCCTGGATCTTGAAGGGTGGGACTCGGCCACCAAGCTTTCGGTCCTGATTCAGGCCCTGATGGGGGGGAACGTCAAGCCGAACGACATCGAAAGACACAGCATTTCAGAAGATATCGGCCGAAAAGTCCGGGCGGCGGTTCGCCGCGACAGGCGGCTCCGGCGGGTGACAAGGGCCTACCGTCAGGGAGGCCGGGTCATCGGCAAGGTGGAATTGCAGGAGCTTGAAATTTTTGATCCTCTCGCCGCCATACGCGGATTAAGCAATATTCTTATCCTGAATACGGACACAATGCGCGAACTGGCAATCATCGAAAACAATCCATCAGTCGAGCAGACCGCTTACGCCCTTTTCTCGGATTTGGTTTCATTACTGTAAACAGTGGGCAGTGTAGGGGCGAACCTTGTGTTCGCCCTTTTTCTTCCTCCAACAACCCTGCATTTTGCTGCAGGGCGAACACAAGGTTCGCCCCTACTATCACCAACCCTTCTTTGTTCCGAACCTCAATCCCAACCAGATTACTGCCGACTATCAACTGCAGATTGCCTACCGTTTTTATATCCCCCACCCGCCGCTCAGGTGAATATTCGTGCCGTTCACGTATCGCGCATCATCCGAAAGAAGGTAGCAAACCGCGCCCACGGCATCGTCCGGGCTGCCAATATATCCCGCCGGGATGCTTTTCATGGATTGTGCCATAACCTCCTTCGGCACGCTTCCCGTTTCGATAAATCCCGGAGAGATGGAATTGGCCGTGATGCCGAAGGGAGCCAGCGTTTTGGCCAGGGAACGCGTCAGCGCCAGAACTCCCATCTTGGCGATATAGTGCGCGGTCACGAAAGGCTGCCCAATCTGCCGGTCCGCGTTCACCATACTGAAGCTGACGATCCGTCCCCACCGACGCTGCATCATGCCTGCGGCAGCCAGACGACTCAGGTAAAATACCGGATGGAGGTTATGGTCGAACATTTCGTGCCAGCCTTCGACGCTCTCTTCCATTAATGGAACTCTATGATAGGCGCCGATGCAATGGATAAGCGCATCGATACGGCCGTACTCCGATTCAACCCGCCGTACAAGGGTGGCGGCGTTTTCAGGCTTTGAAACATCCGACTGGACAAGCAATGCACGCCTTCCCCCGGCGCCGAGCTCAGACAAGAGCGCTTCGGCGGCATCCCGGTTTTTCCTGTAACAGGCGGCAATTCTCCAGCCGCGCCCGGCAAGCGCCAGGCTCAGCGCTTTCCCGATGCCCCGCACGCCTCCTGCAATCAGCGCTACGCGGGACTCCGCATTCGACCTTTGAACTTCCGGATCTTTTTTCCTTTTCACAACAGTCCCCCGAAATCCGATGCTGGCGGATCAGCTTGTATAAAGGTATCGCTTTACTTTCTTGGTTGTCGTTTTTTCCATTTCTTCCAAACGCACCTTAATCTTTCTAACTTTTTTATAAGCGGCCAGGTTCCCGCAGCGTTCCTTCACTTCCTTTTGCAAAACCTGCTCGATATGCTCCCGGTCGGGCCGTCCGCCCCGGCCAACTTCCAGATCGGAAAAATATTCCATATCGGGAACAACAATCGCTTCGATGGCAAAATCCTGCCCGGAATCATCTGCACCACAACCGTAAACAAGGCATTCGGATATGTAGGGCGATCTAAGAATTTCCGCTTCCACTTCTTCCGGATAAATATTTTTCCCCGAAGGCGAAACAATGACCGATTTTTTTCGTCCCCGGATATAGAGAAATCCGTCGGAATCGATATATCCCAAATCGCCCGTGCAGAGCCATCCATCCTGCAATGTTTCCTTCGTTGCCTCCGGATTGTTGTAATAGCCCTCCATAATATTCGGCCCTCTGGCAAGAATCTCGCCGTCATCCGCTATCCTGATTTCAACGCTGGGCAGCGGCAGCCCCGCCGCCGCGTCCCGAAAAGCTTTATTTCTGTTTACAGCCAGGATCGGGGCGGATTCCGTCAGGCCGTATCCCTGCAGGAACTCGATTCCAAGTTCGCGAAAACCTCTTGCGACAACAGGATCGACGGCAGCGCCGCCGGAAATCAGAATGCGCAGGCAACCTCCGAATTTTTCATGCAATTTCGCGAAAAGAAACCGGCGGATATTCCATCTGAAATATTTTTCCGTAAAAGCCGCTGCCTTTTTCGCTGCATTCACCTTCCAAAGTCCTTTGGCCGCCATTGTTAATTCAATTTTCCTGTAAAAGGCGTGCCAGAGAAGCGGCACTCCCAACATAGCCGTCGACCGGGTCTCAGCCAGGTTTTCCGCGATACGACGGAGATTCTCCGCGTAGGAAATCGTCGCGCCGCGATACAGGGCCAGCAGGAATCCATCGGTACATTCGTAACTGTGATGCATCGGCAAAACGGATAAAAAGCGGTCTTCCGCGCGAAGGTCCACCCATTTCACGGCATCCATTATATTGCAGGCTACATTCCCATGGGTCAGTATCGCACCCTTGGAATTTCCCGTGGTTCCAGACGTGAAAAGAATGGAAAGACGATCTCCGGCTGAAACCGTACTTTCCAGGAAATCATTTATGCCTGCGGCCATACGATCTCTTCCAAGACGTTTAAGATCGGAAAAACTCAGGATATCATCCTTCGAATGCACCGCATCCATGTTGCAGATGTGCGCCAGTTCGGGAAGCTTCTTCCGGAGATCCAGGATAATGGGCATATGTTTATCGTCGCCGATCAGAATCCGCGCGCCTGAAACACGGAGGATGTTGTACACCTCCAGTTCCTTCAAATCTTTATCAATCGGGACACAGACTATTGCAGTGCAGGCAGCCGCAAGATAACCGACAGCCCATTCCGGCCGGTTATCCCCGACAATGGCAAGCGTTCCATTGCGCGGCTTCAAACCCAGGGAAGCAAGACCACAGGCCGCCTGTTCCACCTCGTTCCGCAGTTGCAGGTATGTAATGGGATTCCAACAGTCGGCCCGTTTATACTGCAGGGCGATTTTGTCGGGATACTTGTCCGTACTTTTGATGAAAAGATCGCGGACATCGGAAATGATATCCGCCGGATAGGCTGGATATATACCCTTGTTTTCTGTTGAGGGACCGTTCGATTTTTGCGTCATAACTCCTTTAAAATTCCGGGGGCTTCCGCATTGCCTGTCGACAAACTGCACAAAAGCGTCGTTGACAGTCGGCCGTATCCGTCAATTCAATCCCGGATCTTCCGGTTTAATATGCTCGTACCTGCGCACAATAACCAGCGTTTCTAGCTGCTGCTGCAATATTGGAATCAGCATGTCGCACCTCAGGGAAGGTGCGTCGATTTCAAGCAGGGCCTGTTTCTGCTCTATTGGAAGGTTCAGGGTCATCGCCACCATATTAACCAGCGATTCAAAGTCCAGTTGCGGCATAAGGTCCAAAGCCTGAGGCTGCACTCCCGCGGCAAGTTCTGTGAATTTTGAAAAGAGCCCTCCAAGATGGTTCTGCCTCCGGATGATCTCCTTGGAGTTCTCGGAACTCTCGGCATCCTCAAGTATTTCCACTTCCACCAGCCGATACGGGGTGTGTTCCACAATCTTTTTCAAACGCACCCGACGCAGGCCGACAACAACGATGTTGTACTTGCCGTCCTCCAATTCTTCATAGTTTTCAATCTTCCCCAGACACGCCACACTATGGACGGCTGAAATGCCTGTTTGCTTGAATTCCAGGCCTTCACGCATCAATGCGATCACCAGCTCCCCGCTGCCGGCGATCACTTCGCGGACCATAGTCCTGTACTTATCCTCAAAAATGAATAGAGGCATTGGTGTCTTGGGAAAAAGCACTGCATTCGGCAATGGGAAAAGTGGCGCGATCATTTCCATTCGATATTATTCCGTTATTGCCATTTCAGTCAATGTAAAGGCAGTCGGCAGTACTCTGTTTCGGATCCAGACTCCGATAAAGAAGCGAACAAAAGACTGAAGGGGCGAACCTTGGTATTCGCCCGACTTTCGCAGTCACGTCATTAAGCTTTTTGTTTCCGCATTTACTCCAGGATATCCCGGATCCATCTCAGGCGAAACTCGGGTTCGCCCGACTTTCGCAGTCACGTCATTAACCCGGATTATTCATGAAGATTTGTAGCGAAGCGGTGCAGACGGGCGTGGATACAAGGCGCGCGACTGAAGACCCCGCAGGCGTACTTTAACAGTACGTCGAGGAGT
>JAFGTD010000040.1 GCA_016934295.1 Acidobacteriota bacterium | reverse complement strand
GGGAACGCAACTCAAAGAGTTGCGCCGCCTTAGCATCTGCCCGCCCTGCACCGCGCCAAAATGTAAATTTATTTCTGCGTCGCCCCTTAATGAGTTCCCGTCAGAATAGCCCCCTGTTCCACCAGGATGCGCTGAAGCTCCGTCACATCCGATTCCAGCATCCTGGGGGTGATGTTGTCCCTGGCGCAGAGAGCGGCGGCCACACCGGCGGCCTGCCCCGATACCATCGTCTGCATAAGAAACCTTTGATAGGCTTCGCGCTTCGCTGATATGGCCTTGCCCGCTACAAGAAGATTTTCTATATCCCTGGGGACGAGGCATCGGTAAGGGACATCATGGGATCCGCCGGTCTTGGGCACATCCGGGGGTTTCATTGTTCCCAGCGTTCCGGGGCCCACCACGTGAACGGCGCCGGCCGGGAAGGCGCTCTTGTATATGACGTCTTTGAACTTTCGTTCTTCAATAACATCCTCTCCCGTTAAAACATAGTCTCCCATGATACGGCGGCCTTCGCGAATGCGTACTTCGGGACAGACCCTTGTAATATAGGCTTTTTCAAATCCGGGCAGGTACTTCTTTATGAATTTCCACGCTATGACAATCTGCCGCCGGCACTCGATTTCGGCGAACGTCAGATCGTTGACGTCGGTTGCATCGCAATTCCCGATCTGGGAAGAGTGCTGGAAATGGGCCTGGATAACGCCCCCCTCCCGCGGTATCAGGAAAAAGCCGACGCCGCTCGAGCCGTGCCATTCGCCGGTTTCCAGACCTTTCATCTTGATGCTCCGGTATCCCATGACTTCTCCGAATTCGGCGATGGACTCTACCTTGCGGATTCGGGCGACCAGCTCGTCATAGGTCCACGAGTGCCGGGTGTTTTCCTGGAATCGTTCAAACTCAAACTCTTCGGGATTGCGCTTGATATAATCCAGGACCTTTTCCCAGTCGACGCCGTCGGCGGTAAAGGACAGCGAGTGGGGCTCCATCCTGTCCCTCGGAAGGATCTCGTAAGGGGCCCCGGCGCGCGCCGCAGTTTCGCCCTCGCCCGTGCAGTCGATGATTATCCTGGCGAAGACCGTCTGTCGTCCCGAAACATTCTCGACTACGACACCTTTTACCGTATTGCCTTCCTTGACGACATCGACGGCGAGGGAATGCAGGAGAAGCTGCACGTCGTTCTCCTGCATCATTTCGAAAATCATGAGCCCCCACCAGTCGGGATCCACATAGGCGAAGGTATACCAGCCGCGAAAATCGGGTTCCATGTGGGGAAGCGCGTGGCCTTCCTTGAGGAGTCGCTCATGCGTTTCGGTAATGATGCCTCCGATGATCCGCTCCTGCCTGTCGTTGTACAGATTGGCGTAGGCGAATCCCGGAGGTCCTGAAACGTTCAACTGGCCTCCGAGAGCCCCGTTCCGTTCAATCACAAGAGTCTTCGCTCCGGTTCTGGCCGCGGCAATTGCCGCCGCGACTCCCGATGTTCCGCCGCCGACCGCGATCACATCGTACTCATTGCTTGTATCCATATGGCTCCCATATAAATCCATTCAAGTAATACCGTTAGTGCTTTCCCAAAGGATTGTCAGGCAGGCAGCGCTTTTCTCGCCTCCCTGTCGGGATCGTTCCGCACTTCCGAAACGTCGTCCAGGATCATGGTTTCACCGTTGACGGAAGAGTATTGCGGCCAGTCGGGAAGTCCTCCGCCATTAGGATTGCCCGTCTTCATGAACTGCAACAACGAACCGGCCATCTTTTCGGAAAGCTTTCTGGGACGCGCTCCACCGCCTGTATGGGACAGCATAAGGTCGGTGTTGTAAAACCAGAAACAGATATCCGAACAGTGAAATGCCCGCATGCGGTTGTCGAACAGCGGCGGTTGCCAACCGAACCAGGCGAGATAAACCGGAGCATCCTGCTTGGATTTTTCGTCGGCCAGGGCCACCGTTCTTTGCCGGTTGCTGGCGATCAAGGACCAGATTTCGATCGGCTTTTTGTCCGGAAATGCTTTTGCATAGGCGGTGACCACCTCTTCGGCCTTGTCTCCGAATCCGGCGCTGAAACCGGCCCTTTCCTTGATTTTCCCGGCGACTTCTTCCATCGAAATGTTTTCAAGAGAAGCATCGTCGCGGCTCGGCGACATTTCGTTGAACGTGGAGCATATCAGCATGGGGATGTCCGCCGCCGTCGGCGCGGCTTGAGGATAATAAGGATGCTGCGGCAGATAGACACCGTCGACCACCGGGCTGAAGCCCCTTCGCATTCCCGTTGGGCCGGAAGGCGTTTCCTGGGCCAATTTCTGCGAAGCGCCGGTGGCAATGGCGTAATATTCCTTCCATGGCAGTTGCTGCAGCGTATCCATTTCGGATTTTTTCAGTCCCGCCTCGGCCAGTACATAAGATCCGAGCTTTTCCGAATATTCTTTTTCGCCCACCTGTAAAGTAGCGCCGCTCAATACGACCGCTTTATGGAACAGCCCTTTGGCCGAAGGCATGGCGGTCAGGGTTGTAACCTTGGCGCCTCCGCCCGACTGTCCCATAATGGTAACGTTATCCGGATTGCCGCCGAAATTCGATATGTTGTCGCGAATCCATTCCAGGGCAGCCACGATATCGAGCATGCCGACATTGCCTGAAGCGGCATATTTATCTCCTCCGACACCGGCAAGGTTGGTGAAGCCCAGCGGGCCGAGCCGATGGTTCAGAGAGCAGAAAACGATGTCTCCATAGCGGCTCAGGTTTTCGCCGTTGTATCCGTCCTGCTCAATGCCGTTTCCGTTGGTGAAGCCTCCGCCGTGAAGCCAGACCATGACCGGACGTTTTTTGCCGTCGCCGTAACCGGGCGTGAAGACATTAATCCTCAGGCAGTCTTCGCTCACATCGTCATAATTCCAGTGGTCCTGGAAGGACTGGTAACGGTTTGCGTACCTGTTTTCCATGTCCTGGGGAGCCGTATTCCCCCACCAAACCGCGGGGTAGACGTCGGTCCAGGGCTCCGGTTTTTGGGGCTGCATGAAACGGTTCTTTCCCGAGGTGTCGGCTCCGTACGGCATGCCCAGGAAGTAATAAATATCTCTGAGGATATAACCCCTTACCTTACCGTAGACGGTATCGGCAACGGCGATGTCGTCTCCGATAAAGAGGATCTGGTCGTCCTGCCGATTGCCGGTTTCGACAGCACGGGTACAGGAGGACGACAAAAGAATCGGAGCTACGCTCAGGCCGGCGGCGGTTGTCCCGAGTGCCTGAAAAAATTCACGTCTGTTCGGTTTCATGAAGGATTTTCCCTTTCTGCAATTAGATCGGTAATGAAAAATTACAGGGCGTAGCCTGTTTAAATATCAGCCATTGCTTCAATAATAATGTCTGCTGCGATGCGCGCGCCGATTCCGGGGACCAGGCTGCACTTTTCGAAGCCCTTGGCCTGTTCGAATGCTTCCATGTTCTCGGGACCGGCCGCGGGATCCATATACCGGCCGAAAACTACATTCTCCTGGATTTGGGGACAGGTTACCGCACCGACTTCCTTTTCAAAGCGGGGCATGAACTGCCGGGTAATTCCGATGCTGGCACGCACCCCTTCTTCATTCAAAAGATCGTCGCTGCCGAATTGGAGCCCGAATGCTATCAGGCTGCCGGTGACCGCGCCGCACATCCAGCCCGTGCCGCCGAATCCCGGGAACGGGGACAGGGCCCTGACGATCTCAATATTGCCGAGACCGAATTCCTCCATAAGCGCCAGTCCGGTACTTTGGGCGCAGTTTCTCAGGATAAAATTGTATTCTTCGGCCCTGCGCTGCACGCGGTCGAGAATCTCCTGCCTGTTGAATGTCAGAACGTCCCGGTTTAATGTCTTTGCCGGGATTCCATGCTTCATCAGGTTATTGCACCTGCTTTCGAGGGCTTTACGGTCCCAGTTTCTTTTTTCCAGTTCCTGCAGCTTTGATTGAAATTTAGAAATATCCATCGTTGTTCGCTCTTTCTTTTCAAAATTTATTTTTTGAATTCGACGATGTGTTCGCAGAATGCATCTCCCGCAGGTATGGACTTGCCTATACGGTAGGTCAGTTCGGGATTCAGTTCCTCCACTACCGTCCGCTCCATTGTCGTATGCGCCAGGCACATGCCCGGATTGTCGAAATCGAGGGGGCAGCGGTTGACCCGGACGATGATCCTGTCATCCCTCTCTTCAACCGTGGATATCAGGTCCCGGCCCCGGGCCACAGTGTCGAAAATTCTAATAAGATATCCTGCAACGGATGCCAGGTCGTTCTTTTCAAGCCGGGATTTCGCTCTTTCTGCAATAGTGAGGCCGTATTCCCGGCTCATGTCCTCGATCAGTTTGAGCCCCTCGTCCCCGAATTTGCGATAAAGAAAATCATAATTGCTTCTCAACCTGCCGTACAGTCCACTGACTGCGCTGCGGTAAACCTGTTCGATAGTGCGGGTTTTTTCTTTATTCATGATAATTCCGATTCCTCCTGACGCTGTATCATGCAATTTTTAAATTAATTTTACGACAGAAACAACCAGCAACTTACGTTCCAGTCTTCAGGCTTCGCCTAACCGAAGCGGAGCTTCGGTCCGGCTACGCCTGACAAGTCGCCCGGCAAGCCACCCTCTGACTATATTTAAGAGGATAATTTACAGCCGTGGTTCCAACTAAACCCACGGCCTTTGGCCGTGCGACCCTGGAAAGCTCAGCCGTTCCGGCGAACGTTGATGGTAAAAGCGCATCGGGAGTCGGGGTCGGTGCTCGGGTTCACTATCGGCATCGGGGATCTGCATATACGTTTGAAAAAACAGATTCTCTACTTTGCGATCGATTCCGATACCGATCCCGATCCCCGAGGTGCGGGGCAAGCCAAAGCTACGCCTTCTAGGGGTGGTCGGTTAGTTTTCAGGCGGAAGAGGGTGCCTTGGCGAATGCGGGCTGGAACCTGTATTTCAATAATCAGTAGCCTATTTGCAACTTTAATTATTTATAGAGTGGCCTATATGCAACTGAAACTCCCTCCGGCGCTCCGGGTGAATGTGCTGTAAGTATAATAAAATCAATATTTATATAATTATCTAGCGGGTGCGATGTATTGGAACTGTATTTGCAATAAGAATTACGGTTGGTTGGATAAGGAGACTGGAAATGACAAAAGCCGCTTTCGCCTACTGGGAGGATCGAATCGCTCCCGTTTTCGATACGGCGCGCGAGTTCTGCATCGTTGAGGCACAGTCCGGAAAAATTATCCGGGAAACCCGGGAAAGTCTCGAGGACAACCAACCACTGAAAACGGCGCTTCGCATGGCGGAACTGCAACTGGACGTTCTTGTATGCGGCGCGATCAGTGGACATATACAGGCGCTCATCGCCGCTTACGGGATTCGGATCGTTCCGTTTGTGTCCGGAGAACTGAGGCTGGTAATAGAGGCGTGGCTTAAAGGGAACCTGGAGAAGGACGTTTTTGCCATGCCCGGATGTCGCTTTCAGGGGCGCCGCCGTCGGCGACGAGGAGCCGGCGGGGGCGGCGGCGGGGGACGTCATCGTTTCAGTCCCCGGTAAGTTTTTTAATATTCAATTTTCAATCTTTAATTTTTAATCAATATGAAGGAGTAAAAGAAATGCCAAGAGGAGATAGAATGGGGCCCACTGGAATGGGGCCAAGAAGCGGTCGCGCAGCCGGATACTGTGCAGGTTACGACACCCCCGGTTTCATGAATCGGTTTTTCGGTCGCGGTTTTGGACGAGGCTCGGGTATGGGATACGGACAGGGCTTCGGTCCGAACAGGGGATTCGGCAACCGTGGAGGAGGCTTCGGCTGGAGAAATATGTTCTGGAGTACCGGCCAGCCGGGCTGGATGCGGTTCGGCCGGTTTTTCGGACAGCAGCCGAATCCGGATGCCGGAACGGAAAAACAGGTGCTTGAAAGCCAGGTTGAGGTCCTCAAATCACAGTTGGATCAAATACAGAAGAGGCTGAATGAGTTGGACTCGACAGCTTCGGAGAAGTAATTGTACGAACTACATGAGTGAATGCGGGCTAACCGTGGTGAAAAAAGACGATTGTTCCTATACCCAGCGCAATCAGGGGCAGTTCCCATACAAGACTTTTCAAACCGCCGGTGGCCCGGCGGCCCGGAATAAGGTCCGCCAGTGCAATGTAAATAAACCCGGCAGCGGATATTGATAAAAGATAAGGAATCGAAGATAGAAGTATGGGCAGGATTAAGTAGGTCGCAATCGCTCCCAATACAGCTGCAAGGCTTGAGATAGTGTTGAATAGAAGGGCCCTGGATTTTGAATAGCCGCTTTCAAGCAGGATTGTAAAATCTCCGATTTCCTGCGGGACTTCGTGGGCGATTACGGCTACCGACGTAGTAATTCCAAGTGATATCGAGCTTGAGAAAGCGACCGCAATAGCAATGCCATCAACAAAGTTGTGAAGCGAATCTCCGAAAAGTATCAGTGTTCCGGCCTGGGTGTGAATATCGCAGGGCTCTTCATGGCAGTGCCTCCATAGGGCAAACTTTTCAAGCATGAAGAAAAGCATCAGTCCGCCGAGTACAAACGGGAAAAGGCGTTCGCTGGATAGTTCTTTCTGCGCCTGCGGAATCATACCGAAAAACGCTGCACCCAGAAGAGTCCCGATTGCATAGGGAATAAGTATTGTGGCAACCCGACGTATCTGGCTCTTGCGGAAAAGTAGCAGCAGGGCCGCCAGTCCCACCGAGCAGATGGATCCCAGCAGCGTGAAGAGCAGAATCAAGAAAAGAATCATAGTATCCCCTCCATCTTTCACTCCAGGGACCATTTCCGATGCGATCGGCCGTCCCGGTCCGGGAGAGATATTCCGAGTTTTTTTATCCGTCTAAAAAGAGTTGTTTTGTGGATGCCCAATTTCTTGGCCGCGGCAAGTCGATTGTATCCGCTTTCTTCCAGAGCGGTGAGGATAGCCTGAGTATCGAGAATATTATGTGCGGATTGCATGTTCAGGTCGCGGGCGGACAACTCGCGTCCCGTCAACTCTTCCGGCAGGTGTTTCAGGTCGATATCGCCTTCGCCGCACAGGACAAAAGCGCGCTCAATAGCATTTTCGAGCTCTCGAATATTGCCCGGCCAGTGATGGGCCATTAATAGCGACAGGGCTTCCGGAGTAATTCCCTCGACGGTTTTCTGCTGCAGCCGGTTGAAATGTGTAATGAACTGATCGACCAGCAGCGGAATATCTTCTTTTCTCCTGCGCAAAGGGGGGAGTTCGATGCGTACGACATTTACGCGGTAATACAGGTCCTCGCGGAATAAACCCTTTTGTACCTGGTCCGACAGATCTTTATTCGTGGCTACGATTATACGGGCATCGGCCGTCAGGGACGTTGTCGCCCCAAGGGGTTCGTAGGTGCGCTCCTGAAGTACGCGGAGTAGTTTTACCTGCAGGGCCGCGGTTACTTCTGCGATTTCATCGAGAAAGAGGGTTCCCTTGGCCGCCATGGCAAAACGGCCCGGCTTGTTCCGATCCGCGCCTGTAAATGCTCCGGCTTTGTAGCCGAACAATTCCGATTCCAGCAGGGTATCGGGCAGGGCTCCGCAATTCAATGCGATAAACGGTTCTCGGTGTCGGGGACTGAATGAATGGATTGTTTTCGCGATCAATTCCTTGCCGGTTCCGGTTTCCCCCAGTATTAAAACGGTGCTCGGGCTGGAAGCGATGGCCGGAAGAACTTCGAAAATACGCTGCATCAAGGGGCTCCGGCTGGTGATATCTCCCGCACTATATTTCCCTTTGAGTTCCCGGCGCAGCGCCTCCAATTCCGAAAGATCCCGGAATGTTTCCGCGCCGCCCACAACGCGGCCATGGGCGTCTCTCAGCACCGCGGTGGATATACTGACGGGAATGCGATTGCCCTCCGCATCGATGATATATCCGGATTTACTGATGACGGGCTCGCCTGATTCCCGGGTTTTACGGAGTGCACAGTCGGCGCCGCACATGCTGGAGCGGAATACTTCCGAGCACAACTGGCCGAGAGCTTCCTCCCGGGGGATTCCGGTAATGTCCTCTGCGGCGCGGTTGAACGAAGTTATTCGCCATTGCCGGTCTACGGTAAAAACCCCATCCGAAATGCTGTTCAGTATGGCTTCAGTCGGAAGACCTGTTGTCGGGATTCTTTTTTTCCTATGCTCGCTCATGCCGGCATACAACCGGTAACTATCCGTGTCCCTGTTTTTTACGGTTCTTACTGATAGAAAAGTCGGCTATACCTCCATCACAGTTGGGATTTCGATGGATTCCATCCGTTTCTCAATATTTTGCCAAATTCTTCGGATGTCCTGTGCCGCCGGCCCGCCATATTCCACCACCGGAATCCCCTTGATTTGAGCGGCGGTTACGGAACTGTCGTAGCCGATCTTGCCGGCGAACGAAGCGCCGGCCGACAAGGCGCCTCGTTCTATTTCGCCGGCAATTCGGGGATTGAGTTCCCACTTGTTAACGCATACGAGCGTTGGAATATTGAAGTGTTTCGTCAACGCAAAGACTCTTTCCATGTCGTGAACGCCTG
The DNA here is from genome assembly GCA_016934295.1 of Acidobacteriota bacterium. Taxonomy (GTDB): domain Bacteria; phylum Acidobacteriota; class UBA6911; order UBA6911; family UBA6911; genus UBA6911. The sequence continues at coordinate 4,417 of JAFGTD010000040.1, read as the reverse complement.
ACAGTGTTGGTTCCACCACCACAAGCGCCATTGAGGCTCCTGTAATGGACGCGATCACGGGACATGCAATGCCCGGGGGGCCGTCAACGATTATCCAGGGTAATTTTCTTTCTTCCGCAATTTGGCGGGCTTCAGTTTTTACGGTGGAAACAAGTTTACCGGAATTCTCCGCGCCGATTGCAAGGCGTGCATGCACCATGGGGCCGTAACGGGTTTCCGATACCATCCATTGGCCGCAGACCTGCTCCGGAAAGTCGATGGCGCCCGAAGGGCAGAAGTGGACGCAGACGCCGCAGCCCTCGCAGGAAAGGGGATCAATTGTAAACTGGGACGGGCGTCCATACCGGCGCGCCTCATGGACCGCATCAAAACGGCATTTGTCCATGCATGTGCCGCAGGCGACGCAGTCGTCTTTTCGTATCACGGCTTCATGGCCGCTCTTAAAATACTCCATTCTTTCAGTCACGGGGGACAGGACGAGGGGCAGGTCGGAAGCGTCGACATCGCAGTCCACAATTACAGATTTGCCGTTCAGCGAAGCGAATGAAGCGGTCAGACTTGTTTTTCCCGTACCGCCCTTGCCGCTTATGACTACCATTTCTTTCATGCTATATCCTCGAAATCTCTTTTGTTTTCCGGCGTCGGTTTCCGGTTTTGACTGGATTCCGACAGGATGCGATTGTAGAGACGTTCGAACAACTCCCTGAATCCGGGAACCGATTCAACCAATAGAAGCCCCTGGGAATACGCTTCCGCTGCTTTGCGGTCATCCGGGATTTCCAGCAGGATCGGTATCTGTGCGTTTCGGCAGTAATCGGCAACGCGATGGTCCAGAGAACTGACTCGATTAATCACGACGCCGAAATTGAGATCCAGTTTGCGCATAGTGTCTACGGCGAGATCCAGGTCGTGCAGGCCGAAGGGAGAGGACTCGGAAACCAGCACTACGTAGTCGCTTTTAGTGACGGCGGCGATAACGGGACAGGACGTTCCGGGCGGGCAGTCAATGATCGTAATGCCGTTCGTGCCGCAATGCTGCTTGACCGCGCGTATTAAAGGTGGAGACAGGGACTGACCGACATCCAGAAGGCCCTGAACGAATGTAATATGACGCCAGGTTCCGGAACTGATTGTGCCTATTTCCCGTTTCGCTTCGGTAATGGCTTCTTCCGGACAGACCTCGCTGCATCCGCCGCATCCATGACACAGTTCCGGGAATACGAGCGGTTTCGATTTCAATGAGACGATAGCGTTGTACTGGCATATATTGCTGCATTCGCCGCAACCGTTGCACCTGTTTTCATCGACGGTCGGGAATGGAAGAGTGAAACGCTCCGTACTTTTGATCTCAGGATTGAGAAAGATGTGGCAATTGGGTTCTTCCACATCGCAGTCCAGCAAATGCACCGGTTCCGGAAGGCAAACTGCCAGATTTGCCGCAACTGTGGTTTTGCCTGTACCGCCTTTGCCGGAAGCAATCGCCAGAATCATTTCCAGTGTCCTCTGACATCAGAAGAGTTCGTTGCATCGAATTGGCCGGACTTGTATTTGTCCACGGCCTGGGATACGGAGAGTCCTTCCGCCCCGATAATGACTTCGATGCCCGCAGCTTTCAGAGTGCTGAAAGCCTTGGGTCCACAATGCCCCGTGATCAATACCTGGGCTCCACATCTTGATATGGTTTCCGCCGCCTTGATCCCGGCTCCCTGGGCGGCTTCCTGGCCCTGGGAGTTGGATATTACTTCATAAGATGCGGTATCTGTGTCGTAGATAAGGAATTGCGCCGCCCTGCCGAAACGGGGATCCACTGCCGAATCCGGATTTGATCCCTGTGAACTGATTGAAATTTTCATCATTGCTCCATAGTGTGTTTTTTGATTTTCAGGTCGCCCTAAAACTTCTTTTATAGGCTTCGGGAGTAACTATCTCCCGAAGCCCATGTTGGCGCGGCAAAGCTTCTACATTTCCCTGCCGGAATAGATCTTCCGAGTACCGGGGTAGGTGCCGTAGTTTGCTGATCCTGCATCCGCACCTTCCTGCACCGCATCTCAGTCAAGCCCTTTAGAGAAATGCGATCTTCGCAACAATGTATGATGCAGGTTTCGTGCCAGCTTGAATAAAGTGTTAATCGGGTTGGATCTATGGCAAAAACCGGGGGATAGGGAATCTTTTAATGAAAATTGCTTGCAAAGTGCAATGAGTTCTTTGTCCGAATTGTGGCAATATGCACGATTATTAAGCTTTCAAATTGGATTGAGGCGGGCGGATATTGGATTAATAGACGAAATCCATTAGAAAAGGAAGCCTGTTGTGCTTCTGCAACGGATTGCCGGGGTCGGCTGGCACGATCCTTGCCTTTGTATACAGGTGCTGAAGAACATTGGATTAATTGTATTGAAAGTAAGGAATGGAAAAATGGCTACGGAATCTGAAGTTAGGGAGTTATTGGCTAAAATTAAGGATCCCGAACTCGATAAAAGTATTGTTGAACTCGGAATGGTTCGTGACCTGCAGGTTGACGCGGATAATGTTTCATTCACTCTGGCCTTGACCAGTCTTTCCCATCCGTTTAAGGACCGCATTGTAGACAGCGCCAAATCGGCTATCCACTCGGTTGATGGCGTCCAGGAAGTGAATATCTTTTTAGCGGAGATGACACCCAATGAAAAGGCGGCTTTACAGAAAGAGGATGGCCTCAAGGGGGCCGCGGAAAAGCTGAATAATGTAAAACATGTCATCGCTGTAATGAGCGGAAAGGGGGGCGTGGGGAAATCACTGGTTACGGGACTGCTGGCCGTCAGCCTGCGCCGACTGGGCCACCGGGTGGGTGTGCTGGATGCGGACATCACCGGCCCCAGTATCCCTAAGATGTTTTTACCGGAGAAAGCCCGTCTGGATTTTACCCCGAGAGCGATGCTGCCGGTGAAAACGCGCACGGGCATTTCGGTCATGTCCATTAATCTGCTTCTGGAAAGTGAAGACCAGGCTGTGATCTGGCGGGGACCGCTGATCAGCAATACTATCCGCCAGTTCTGGAGCGATGTATTATGGGGGGACCTGGATTATCTGGTGGTTGATTTGCCGCCCGGGACCTCGGATGCTTCGCTGACGGTACTGCAGGCTTTTCCGATGAGCGGTGTCGTTCTGGTTACTTCGCCACAGAATCTGGCGGCGATGGTGGTGCGAAAAGCCGCTCAGATGATTCGTCAAGTTGAAATACCTTTATTGGGCCTGGTTGAGAATATGAGTTATTTCGTATGTCCCGATACCGGAGCCCATCACAGAATTTTTGGGCCGAGCAATCCTGAAGCGATGGCACAGCAGCTCAATATCCCGTTTCTGGGATGTTTGCCCATTGATCCCGAAATCGCCGCTTTATGCGATCGGGGAGAGGTGGAAAATTATCCGGGAGAACTGTTCGATCCTGTCTCACGGCGGATAGTGGAACTCGCACCGGCGGCAGGCGAACCGAAGATGGCGGCACATCAGTCTAAAGGCTGATAGGGATACAATGCAATCCGGCCTTACTGCGCCGTGAATCGCATTCTATTTCGGAAACAATTATGAGTTTGTCAACAACACAATATTCTTACAGTGATTGAGGATATGAAAGTTGCGATTCCATTATGGCAGGGACGTGTCTCGCCCGTCTTTGATGAGGCAAGCAGGATTCTTGTCGTCGATATTTCCAACGGTAAGGAAAAATCGCGTCAGGAAGAATCACTCCTTACCCGCAATCCTTTCGAACGGGCTCAGGCGCTTCCAAGATTGGGAGTGGACCTGTTAATCTGCGGAATGATTTCTCAAACGCAGCATACTGCGCTCGATTCGGCCGGAGTACAAATTATTCCTCATATTTGCGGCTGTATGGAAGATGTTATAACCGCTTTTCTCGATGGCCGTATAGAAAAAGGCGCAATGTTAATGCCCGGGTGCGGTCGGGGAAGAAGATACAAACATCATAGAAACAGGGGAATTAAAAGGTAGACTAATCTTCGGTTGGAGGGAGTATGCCCTTATATGAATATGAGTGCGAGAGCTGCGGACATGTTTTTGAGCAACGGCATGGAATGAACGAGGAACCCGTGTCTCAATGTCCGGAATGTCATGGAAAGGTTTCCCAGCGTATAAGCGGCGGATCCGGTTTTATTATCAAGGGAGGCGGTGGAGGAAATATAAACGCCGGCAATGGCGGCTGCTCCCTGGAGACTACGGGAAGAACCTGCTGCGGCCGGGACCAGCGATGTGAAAAGCCGCCGTGCGGGAGCTGACTTCGGAACCGGTTTTTTAGATTAAGGATGGGGTCTTCTCGATACCGTTGTTTTCATGCCAGAAGCCAGCCCGGCCTCCGGCGAAGCTGAAAGCGAAGCCGGATTAAACAATCTGTGACTCCGGGTAAGTTTTCGGGGGTCGGTTT
>JAFGTD010000039.1 GCA_016934295.1 Acidobacteriota bacterium | reverse complement strand
TTTTTGTTTTTAACGTTCAACGTGTAAACGTTCAACATGCAACGTTTTTTTGTAGGGGCGGACACAAGGTTCGCCCCTGCTTTTTACGCCAGAAGCTCCTGCGCACGGACCATGCGGGCCTGCACGCGCACGCCGTTGGGACATTGGATGGCGCATTCGGAGCAGTCACTGCACCGGACATCCTGAATTTCCTTGGGCAGCCCTTTAAAATTCGCCCGCGCCTGGTGGAAATTGCCGCCGAAATCGTTGTATGCCAGATAGCGCAGCATATCCGTAACCGGCAGGCCTTTCGGGCATACGCCGCTGCACTCGTAGCACATGCGGCAGTAGTCGGGCCGGATTTGTTCGTTCATCACATACAGCAGCTTCTCGTCGGCCGGCGTAAATTCCTCCGACATTGCCCGGAAATTCATTTCAAGTTCCGGGATTGTCTCCATAAACGGAACCGTCGTTCCGATTGCGGGATTCTTCAGCACCCATTTGATGCCGGCCAGCGGCCCTTCACCCTCACTTGCGGGAGGGTTCGTGAGGCTCTTCAAATTCAGCCCGGTCAACGCGACAACCACCTTCATCGCGATAACGCCGATGCCCGCATCCTGCAGCTTTTTAACCGCCCTGTCACGGTAGTACCCGCCGATCGGGAAGCTGTACGTGGTCTGCATAACATCGAACGTCTTGGTTTCAATCAGAAAATCGGCCATTCTGTTCGGATCGTGGCAACTGAAACCAAGGAAACGGGCTTTCCCCGATTGCTTGCACATCTGCATCGCTTCCAGGGCTTCGTCCGGAATGGCGGCCGGTGTATCCCGGGCGTGTAAATGCCAGATGTCGACATAATCCGTACCGAGAGCCTGCAGGCTTGTGTCCAGATCCTTTAAAATATCCGCTTTTCTCCTGGAGGGAGATTTGGTGGCGATATGGAATTTGCTGCGGTCCCTGCCTTTAATCACGCCGGCAAATATTTTTTCGCTGTCTCCATAATCCCGTGAGGTATCGAAATAGTTTACGCCCATGTCCAGGGCGCGCGCGACTACCTCCGTCACCGGTACAAAGCCGATCCCGTAGCCGACGCCCGAAACTTTCAGCCCTGTTTTGCCTAAAGTACGATATACGACCTTGGGAGGATCCTGGAATGCGGCACCCAGACCGGTTTTAGAAACAAGCCCGGCCGCGGGCAGCGCCAACCCGGCTTGCAAAAATTTTCTCCTTGATGGATTGTTACTCACAAGACCTCCTCATTTTTCTTGATATTGAACATCTCAGAATATTCATCAGACCTTCCTGCATTGTTTTCCATTCTACTACAAAATCCTGAATGCATAGGCTATTTTTAAAACTCCCGATACATTGATAAAAGAATGCGGGAAATGCGGATCAATACTCATGTTGAATACCAAGCGATTTCACACTACCTTAATACCTGGGGGTGCGGATATGCTGAAAGTCGTACTTATTCTTACATGCCTTACGGGAACGGTTCCAGTGCTAGCCGCCGCCGATGAAGGCAGGGAATCCAACGCCTATATCGGTTCCAGCGCGTGTGGTGCCTGTCACATGCATGAATACAACGCCTGGAAAATCTCCAAGCATTCCGGAGCGGAGAATCCTCCCGGCGAAACCGAAAATTCAACGAAACCGGACAGGGACTGGATCGACAACTGTTCCGGCTGCCATACGACAAACAGGAGCGTCCGGGAATCGACCTGGAGCGAAATGGGGGTCGGGTGCGAAGCCTGTCACGGTCCCGGACAGGATCACGTATCGAATATGGGAGACCCCGGCAAGATCGTTTCGAGCAGTGCGGCGGATATTTGCGGCCGGTGCCACGGCGGCAATTTATCCGGGAGCGGTCTCATGTCCGACGGAACCCGGTGGGTCGTCGGATACCGGCCGGGGATGAAACTGTCCGACGTGCCCGGCTTACGGATGACGTCTATAAACCCCAATGAACTGCCTCCCGCGCCCACAGACAACCATCCGTTGACCTACAATTTGTGGGAAGCCTCCGGCCACGCCCAATCGTCCGATCGTACCTTTTCAATCGGAGACAGGAAATGGTCCGGACCGATCCCATGCGTAGCCTGCCACAATCCGCATCAAAGCGAACATCCGCATCAACTGGTTACGGATCCTGAAACGCTTTGCTCCTATTGCCATGCCCAAAAGGCAGTAGTGCTGGGGAAGGGTGCGAAGGATATCGAAACTACGAGAAGCCTCCATACGGCTATCTCCTGTATTGAATGCCACATGACCGAAAAAAATCACCTTATGAAGGTTCTTCGCCCGGACAATCCGAATCTGGCGGAAGAGCGCACGGACTCGTGTTCTGCCTGCCATGAGGTTAAGGACCGCGCAATCCGGGCCCATCAGATACAGGACTGGGAAGCATGGTACAGGGAATCCATGGAACCGGTACAGGCCGATATGAAGATCGTCGAGGATGCTGTGAAGAAAAATCCGAATCTGTTGAATGCCGAACTCAAGGAAAAACTTGCAGATACAAAAGCCAATCTGTCCATCATCGAACAGGACGGCTCCGACGGCGTGCATAATCTGGATTATGCCCTGGAAATTATGGCTCTGGCGAAGAGAGACCTTAAAAAGATCAAAGCAGCCATCCAATAAAATGGTGACAGGCTGGAATTTCACTAATTTCTAATTTCGGTGACAGTCACCATTTTATTTTTATTTCAGGGCATCCTCCGGGATACCGAGCCATTCGAGTGCGGCGTCCGCCTCACGGAAGACTGTAAAGCTTATATTAGCCGATTCGGCATAGGCTTCATACATGCGGGCAAGACCGAAGGAAACATCCTTTGGAGCGATAACCGCCACCCTTGATTTCTTCCCTGTCTTTTGCATCCATTCCTTCCAATACCTGGCGAACGCCTGGATGGCTTCCCGGCTTCTTTTGGAACTGTCCGCCCGGCGAAGATCCACAACCAGGGCCATGGATGGATCAAAGCGATCGCCTTCAAACAGGGAATGGTAGGAAGCCAGAAATTCTTCATCATCAACAGTGCCGACCTGCCGGCAGACCACCAGGTTATACTCGGGCTTGAAATCGAAAAATACGGGCATAGCCAATCACCCCCAATCTCCGTCGGATCAAAAAACTTTAGCGTAAAAATAGAGAGCGACCATCATACAGGCAAATCCCGTTTTTATCATTCATTATTGGCGGACGGGTAAATTTATCAGGGAGAGGAGTGGGGATACCCTGCGTTACCAACGCCTTGCTGCGAAAACCTGTGAGAAACGCGGGTTAAACGCGTGGCATCCCCATCAGTTGATGAGATTCAGCCGGCCCCATGCTTCCACAAGAGACCGACGGGAGATTAAATGAGAAGTAGAACCTGATTCAGCGCCTCCGGCGCTGAATCAGGCAATTATCGGACAGTCGCCTATCCGATAGCCTCTTGCCCGGTTTCTTCCGTTCGGATACGGATGCACTCGGGCAAATCCAGAACAAAGATCTTACCGTCGCCGATCTGTCCGGTTTTGGCGCCTTCAATAATGGCCGCGACCGTTCGTTCGACGAAGTCATCGTTCACCGCAATTTCAAGCCGCAGCTTCTTCAACAGATTCACTTCAATATCCACGCCGCGATACGACTCGTGATAGCCCATCTGTTGGCCGCAGCCCAGTGAGTTTGTTACCGACATCTTAGTTATCTCAGCCTTGAAGAGTGAGCGTTTTACATCGCTCAATTTATGCGGCTGTATGTATGCAACGATCAATTTCATGATCATTTCTCCTTAGCTTAACTTAACCCGGATTATTCAAATATCTGTTATCCGTAGGCTATTCGGTCGTGAAAATCTGGAATCCCGCATAGGCTTCGTTTCCGTGTTCGCCGATATCCAGACCCTTGAGTTCTTCTTCGGGACCGACGCGCAGTCCGATCGTTTTCTTCAGGATAAAGAACAGAATCAAACCGAATCCAAATGCCCAGACAAAACCCGCGGCAGCGCCCACAAACTGAACACCTAATGCCTTGACACCATAACCGTAGAACCATCCCTCGCTTGTAGAGAACAAACCGTATGCCAGGGTTCCCCACAGTCCGCACACGCCGTGCACGCTGATCGCACCCACCGGATCGTCGATTTTTAAAACAAAATCAATGAAAAGCACGCTGAGAACTACCAGAATCCCGGCTACTGCACCGATACAAATAGCTCCTACGGGTGAAACGGCATCACATGGGGCCGTGATGGCAACCAGACCCGCCAGAGCTCCGTTGAGCGACATGGAAAGTTCCGGTTTCTTCAGTACGATCCATGAAGTGACCAGTGCAAGAACAGCCCCGGCCGCCGCGGACAAATTGGTCGTTACGGCGATATAGCCGATCGAACCGTCTCCCGTAGTCGTACTGCCGGGATTGAATCCGAACCAGCCGAACCACAGTATAAAAACTCCCAGAGCCGCCAGCGGCAGATTATGTCCAAGGATAGCGTTCGGTTTTCCGTCGCTCCCGTACTTGCCGATGCGCGGCCCCAGAACTATGGCGCCCGCCAGAGCGAGCCAGCCCCCGACGGAGTGTACGACCGTCGAGCCGGCAAAATCATGAAATCCCATATCTGCGAGCCAGCTTATGTTGTCCCCTATCAGCAGGTTGCCCCAGGCCCAGGAGCCGAAGATGGGGTAGATAAACAGTGTGATTCCGGCGCTGTACAGCAGGTAGGAAACAAACTTGGTTCTTTCAGCCATCGCACCGGATACAATCGTTGCGGCAGTAGCTGCAAAAACTGTCTGGAAAATAAGGAACGTCCAGCTCCAGTCAGAACCGGCTTCCACTCCGGACAACCCGAACAGGGACGTCCCGAACAGACCGTTGGAGACGCCGAACATAAACCCGAATCCCACAAGGAAGAACGCAAGGCTTCCAACGGAAAAATCCATCAGGTTTTTCATCAGGATGTTCGCCGCGTTCTTGGCACGGGTGAATCCCGTCTCCACCATGGCAAAACCGGCCTGCATGAAGAAGACCAGAAATGCCGCGATACAGGTCCATACTATATTTATATTTGATTGTAGTTCTTCCGTTATGGCCGCCGTAATGGACTCAACATCCACCGGCTCCGGTGACAGAGCTTCAACTGCGGGCTCGGCCGTCTCCTCCAAGGCAAGAGCCGTGCCCGTGGAAACAGCCAATCCGGCAACCACAAACAGGCACAACAATACTGTCTTAAATTTGATACGCATTTTATTATCCTGGTTTAATTAGAGTGTTATGTCAGGTTTAGAAGCTTTTCGCCAAGCTCAGCGCGAACCAGTAGTTGGCGCGCTCGGAGAGGGTATCGCCGATTTCTTCACTCATCATCGCGGACATATTGAAGCTTGGGGTCAGCGATACATGTTTCAAATTGAAAGGGACACCGATTCCGAAAGTAAAGTCATTCCACTTCGCCTCATCGATGCCAAAATACCCGTTATTGTATCCTGAACTGCCGAAAGCAAAACTCGCACTCAGATCCAGACCGACAGAGTAATCGGGAGCGATTTCCGTCTCAAGCGAATGCCCGACTCCAAACTGCACATAGCTCCCGTCAATGGCATTCACATCGCCATACCATGTAATGAACGGGCTGAGGGGAACGTCAAAACTCAAACCGCCGTAGATTTCGGTAGTCGACGCATCCGTAGCACCCAGTGTGGGGAAAATGTAATGAATGACTCCCACCGAGTAGCCAACGACAGAATCTCCAACGGATCCGGAATAATCCAGGGCATAGTCGATTTCACTGAATTCCCCGGCAGTCCCGGCAAAATCCGTCATATCGATATTGGCCCAGATAGAGCCGGTGAAACCATAGGCGCTTCCCGCAACAGCCGGCTGCATCACGCTCTCACGATTCACCGGAATTCCGCGCCATACATACATAGAGGCATAATCAACGGATATATCCGCGCTGAATACCGGCTCATCCTGCGCCGCCGCAATAGATCCCGTTACAAAAATCAGTATCATAATTCCAAGGCCTAAGCGTCCCATTCTCTTCAGTTTCATTATTCAAGTCTCCTTTGTATTGAACGCCTCATTCCATTGTTCCTTCTCCAATGGGTGACGCTATAAATTTACACACAGATATCTATTGCAATAGTCATGCCAAAAATATCCCTCACGGCAATATGCCACTTAAACTTTTATTATCAATATTTTACAGGAGTATCCGGAGAATTATTCGACGCAGAATATATTACATATTTGTAATTATATAATTAATATATTTCATATTTGTAGATATTTAGTCCCGACTAAATCCACGGCCTCCGGCCGTGCAACCCTGGAAGGCTCAGCCGTTCCGGCGAACGTTGATGGTAAGAGCGCATCGCGGGTCGGGGCAAGCCAAAGCCAGGCCTTCCAGGCGCGGTCGGTTACAAAGCAGACGGACCTCGTGCGACATGGATGTTCATTTTTACAGCTTCACTTTCGGCCGGGCGGCAACCGACAGGACCGCAGGGATAAATTTCTTTTAAATTCGCCTGTTACCCGTCGGCCGGCATCGTACGCCCGGAAATATGGCGCGGAAGATCTGTTTGACCCCTCAACAATCGCCCGAAATGCCATATCGGCACTTCACAATTAACGACATATTTGTAGACATTATTTATAATAATACATTTATGTCGCTTTCATCCCTCAGCCTTCCTTACTTGTTCCGGTGCGGGATCTCAGAATTACTTCGCAAAATATTTTTGATTGGTTGACGCCTTCTTTGGATGTGCGGGCGGATTGGCACCCTGTGCATTTCGGGGAACCGCATTCAAACGTGGGGAGAAAAAGCAAATCAGGCAGTAATATGCGATTGCTGCTCATGTTTGCGGGTCAGACGCCGCATTTCATGGTGGACCATGGCGAGAGTCACAACGTAGGACACAATGTCGGCAGCGGGAAAAGAAACCCAGACTCCCATAAGTCCGAAAATCCGGGACAGGATTATAACCATGGGGATCAGGAACAATACCTGGCGCGAGAGCGCCAGAAATACGGCCGGTTTGGCCTTCCCGATAGACTGGAACAGGCTGGTTCCGATGTTTTGATACCCGACCAGAGGAAGGCCGATAACAAGCATTCGCATCGCATCTTTGCCCATTGCGATCAGTTCCGGATCGTCGCTGAAAATACGGAGAATCGGCGTGGGAAACGTGAAAAAGACAAGAAATCCGAAAATTGAGATGACTGTGGCGCTCCAGTTGGCCAACTTGAAGCTTTTCCTGACGCGGTTGAATTGTTTCGCCCCATAATTGAATCCTAGGATCGGTTGGACGCCCTGGGCGATACCGATCATGGGCATGAACACAAAGCTGATCACGCGAAAGATAACCCCGAATGTGGCTATCGGCAGCGTTCCACCAAGACCGCCCAGGATGTGGTTAAACAGCATCGATGTAAAACTCATCGCCGCTGTTCGAGCAAAGTCGGACATGCCGACGGCAAATATTTCCCGGATAACAGCACCTTTCAGGCGCATATGATGCAGCCCGAACTTAATTTCGCTCTTCCCGCCCATATAGTACCGGAGGAGAAAAATACTGGAAGCGAACATGGACAGAACGGTGGCAACGGCCGCACCCTGAACACCCATATCCAGAAAAACGATAAATACGGGATCGAGCAGAATATTCAGGATCGCCCCGATCAGCATCGTATTCATGGCAACTTTGGCATTGCCTTCCGCTCTGGCGGATGAACTGGTGACCATGGAGAACGTAATTGCAGGGCTTCCCAGGAGGATAACCATAATATACGCTTTTGCTGGCGTCATGAGGTCATCCGTAGCGCCGAACAATCGCAGGAGAGGTTCCTGAAAGATCAATCCGGCAATCATGCAGATCACGCCGGCAACCAGGGCAAGCAACACCGCGTTTCCGAGTGTAAGAGACGCCCCTTCGCGGTTTTTTTCTCCCATACGCCGCGATATCAGGGAAGCGCCGCCGATGCCGATCGTCATTCCGATGCCCATCATAATCATCTGAATGGGGAAAGCGATCGTAATGCCGCCGATGCCGAGGGTTCCGGTAAATTGCCCGACAAAAATCGTATCGACCAGGTTATAAAGGCCCTGGACCATCATGCCGATAATGGCCGGCATGGACAGCTTGAAGAGAAGCTTGCCGACTCTCTCACGGGCAAGCATATCGCTTCTGGATTTTATTTCGGTTTGTTCCGCCACTTATTTTTCTTTGAAGACTCCGTCGAGAGGGCAACTCCGATCGTAAATATTGAGGAGAGTTTAAAACCGCGCGAGAGCCGTATATATTCTATATATCGCCACAACCGGGCATGAAACAAAAACAATTCCATTTCCCGGCAACCAGTATAAAAAGAGGAACCTGTTACAGCGGCACTATCTTATCCGCCGGCCGGCTTTTTCATTAAACCCGGTTAATCCAAGGAAACATAATAGTCATTTCTTCCGGTTCCTTCAATCCAGAATATTTAACTCGCATTACCATTGTCAGAATACAATGACATTTGTCTTGAATTCACAACACTAACTTCGCATTATGTTCACCGGAAAAATAAGTAAAAATAACGAGGTGCCGATTTGTTATTCCCTGACGACTTCCACGCCCATCGAAAAAAACGGCGATATTCAACGGTCGAAAGTATTCGTCCCCAAGGCAAAAACGCCCATCCCATTGTCGGATACCTTCCGGGAGCGATAATATGCATTCTTCTTTTAATGTCCGGAACGATGACGGCCCAAACATCGCGGGCCGGCCTCACCGGAACCGTCACCGATTCCGCCGGTGCCGTGGTGCGCGATGCCGTCATTGAAGCAAAAAACCTGGAAACAGGGGCCGAATACAAGACGATCAGCCGGGATACCGGCCGTTTCACGCTCTTAAATCTCCCCGCGGGAGAATACGAACTTACGGTCTTCCTGTCGGGATTCAAACAGTTTCACCGGAGCGGCATTTCCATATATTCGGACCGGCCCACAGACATTTCCGTCGCGCTTGAAGTCGAAAGCATTCGCGAGGCGGTTACCGTGCGCACCCGGTCTCCCTTGCAGCTCCTGGACAGCCCCATGGAAGAGCCCGCCGTTCTCCAGACGTCCATTTCCACGGTGGACCGGATCCAGATTGAGAAACAGGGAGCCAAAACCATCATCGACGCTCTGAATTACGTTCCGGGAGCCTGGGTGGAATCCAGGGGACGCAAGGTCAAACAGTTCGTTTCCGTCCGGGGGCAAAAATACCCCTATCCCGAATATTCCGTGGACGGCGCCGTTTTTCGCGAGTTTCACGAAGTCCCCTATTTTCTTTCGGTAGGGGATGTTGAACGCATCGAGGTTCTGCGCTCCAGCGCTTCCCTGCTTCAGGGATTTTCAGGCCTGGCGGGCGTAATCGACATCGTGCCGCGCCGGTACGAAAAAAGGGAAACAAGCTGGCTGGCGGAATACGCTTCCCGGAACAGCTACAGGGTTCATGCAGCCCACGGCGATACAGTCGGAGACATATCCTACGGCCTGGGACTGGAAAGTTCCCGAACCGGCGGTCCGGAGGATCGGCGCGGCGACGAGCATATGCTGAACCTGTTCGGAAATATCGGCTGGCAGGCAACCCCGACACTTTCCATGCGCGCCAATTTCTTCCATCTGCAGGGAAGGCGGGAACTGGTCCAGGCAACTCCCCCCGCCGGAGGTCGATTCCAGAATGCGGTTGAGACTTTCGATCCCATTCAGACCTCCGTGCTGACCCTCAAAACCCTGTATAAACCCAGGGACTGGGCGTCCACCCAGTTCACGGTCGGCTACAGCAACCGCCACAATACATTTATTGCAGAAACTCAGACAGGCATTACGGCAACTCCCGATTATGACTCAGAGTGGAATTTAAACCTTATTCAGTCCCTGGCGCTGTCGGACGACAATGTCCTCAGAATCGGCGCCAACTACAACCACTGGGTCGCTCCCTACGGGAAACGATTCTTTGCCGGGAGACGCACGGACCTGGAAACCGCTTCCTTTTCCATTGTAGACGAACATAGTTTCGGCCGACTGGTGCTCGACGGAGGCTTCCGGTACCAGAGGACCTACATCAATGAATACGGCGCCTTCAATATCGACGGCAGCGGAGGCGCCTTCACCGATGTCGAACCTATCATGGACACATGGGACGCCCCGCAGTTGAGCGGCAGCTTCGGAGCGACCTATTTCCTGACAAACCGGGTGGCCTTGCGCAGCAACTTTCTGACCGGAGCGATAGAGCCGAGGAACGGCGCCCTCGTCGAGATCGAGGAGGATGAGTTTGAAACACCGAAAACCGAACACAGAATTATGGTGGATGGAGGCATCCAGGTAAATAAAGACGGGATCGGCGAATTCTCCCTGGTCGGATTCTATTTACGGCAATCCGATGCCATCGTTCTCAGTGGAGACACTGAAGAAAACGAATTAACCGGAAGTTTCATAGAGCTTTACAAGAATCAGGATCAGGACACGACGGGAATGGAGTTCGAATACAAATCGCGGCCGCTGTACGAAAAAATCAACTTCCAGTTCAACATAACCGCGATGAAACCCCGAGCCCGCAATGACGCAGGATCCATGGAGAGGGATATTGAAAAGCCGCGTGTGATCCTGGGCATGGGCGTTCTGGGGCAACAATGGAAGCTGGACTACAACTTTTTCTGGAAGTATGTCTCGGGCTACGAAAGCAGCCGTTTTGCCTCTTCACTCCAGCCGCTGGGAGACTTTCACACGTTTAATCTGACGATCGGCCACCCGCTGGGAAGCCGTGAAAACACGCGGATCTATCTGGAGTTGACGAACATAACCGACAACCGGTACTCCACCGTTGTCGGCTACCCGGATTACGGCAGGAGTTTTCGGGTCGGAATCCGGCAAACATTCTAAAAAAACCGTTGCATGTTGAACGTTGCACGTTACACGTTAAAAACAAAAAGATCGTTGAATGTTCAAACATAAAATTTATTAAAGAAGCTAATCCCTTATTCATATCGTTAAATACATCAAAACATGCCGTATGGACCTGCCGGTCTGCACGAAACGTGCAACGATGCTTTTTTCTTTTAACGTTCAACGTGCAACCTGCAACGTGCAACGACGCTTTAATATCTTTAAGGTAAGTGTCTGGAAATCGTGACAAACACTTGACAGGCCGCCGACCGATCCTTGATACTCGACTCATACCGGTTCTTAGACGACAATAATGCGTATGTATATTGAAATTCAAACCATCTTTCTCCGAGGAAACTCATCGCCGGAATTCCACGCATTCATTTGACCTTCGGGTTTTAAGAGATTTTAAAGCCTATACAAGGAGTGAGTTCATGAAAAATCAGGTTTCGTTTCCAAGGTCACTTCTCGTAACATTAATTGCATCCATATTCCTTCTCATTCTCTTCGCTGCAGGTTGCTCGAAGGGAACACCGGAAGAGCAGGCGGAAATCATTCTGGAAAAATCAGGCGTTCAGGGAGGCATTATTGTCCATGTCTACTGTGGAGACGGCGTTCTGACTGAAAAACTCAAGGCGGGCGGGAACTTCCTTGTGCAGGGGCTGGATCCGGCAATAGAAAACGTACAGAAAGCAAGAGAATATATTGCACAAAAACAGGCATATGGTCCGATCTCGGCAGATCGGCTGGTCGAAAACCGGTTGCCCTACACCGACAACATGGTCAATTTGATCGTAGCCGAAGACCTGGGCGACATACCCGAAGAGGAAGCCATGCGGGTCCTCACGCCCAACGGTGTGCTGATGACAAAGGGCTTGTTCGGATGGAAGAAGACGGTCAAACCCCGCCCGGCGGAAATGGATGAATGGAACCAGTATCTGTACAACGCGGGCAACAACCCTGTTTCCAGGGATTCGACGATCAGTCCCGTCAAGCACTATCAGTGGGTCGGCAGCCCGCAATGGGGACGGCACCACGATACGACCGCCAGCATGAGCGCGCTGGTTTCGGCCCGGGGCCGCATATTCTACATCATCGATGAAGGCCCGCTGGAATCCGTTCAATTGCCGGCGGAAAATTACCTGGTTGCGCGGGATGCCTTCAACGGAACCATTCTATGGAAATTGCCTGTTCCGGAATGGCAGGATCATCTATTCCCGATGAAGAGCGGTCCGGCCTACCTGCCGCGCCGTCTTGTGGCAACCGGGGACCGGGTCTATGTCACTCTCGGCATCGACTCGCCCCTGAGCGAACTGGACGCGGCGACGGGTGAAGTGCTTCGCACTTTCCCAAACACTGATGAGACTTCGGAAATAATCTTTTCAGACGACACCCTGTTCCTCGTTATCGGCCGGCCCGAGAAAACCACCCAAAATTACACGTCGACCAAAACATATGTCTGGGACAGGGCGGCGGAAGCCAGAACCGACTGGGCCTGGAGCAAAGAACCCGGACAGATTATGGCCCTCGACTTAAACAGCGGCGACGCAAACTGGACAAAGGCGTACCCTGTAGGCCCCCTTTCGCTATCCGCCGACGCGGGGTCCGTCTATTTTTACGACGGTTCGAAATTAATCAGCCTCGACCGCGGCACCGGAGAGGAAAACTGGCAGTCCGATCCCATTCAAACCAGGAAGTTTGACACGGCCTACGCACCCAGGCTGGTGGTTTCCGATGATGTTCTTGTTTTTTCGATGGGAGGGGAATCGGATTTCGCACCGGGA
The DNA here is from genome assembly GCA_016934295.1 of Acidobacteriota bacterium. Lineage (GTDB taxonomy): Bacteria > Acidobacteriota > UBA6911 > UBA6911 > UBA6911 > UBA6911. Next base: position 4,588 of record JAFGTD010000039.1, on the reverse strand, counting down.
TCCATGATGGCGCTGTCGGCCGTAGACGGTAAAAAGCTCTGGGAGGCGCCTCAGCCTCTTTCGGGGCACTATTCCCCCGAAGATATATTTGTAATCGACGGCCTGGTCTGGACGGGCGCCATAGCCTTCTCGGGAGAAAATACGGGAACCTATACCGGCCGTGATCTTCATTCCGGCGAGGTCGTAAACGAGTTTCCCTGCGACGCGGACGTATACTGGTTCCATCAGCGCTGTTACCCAAGCAAGGCGACCGAAAAATACATCCTCCCGTCGCGCACCGGCCTTGAGTTCGTGGACCTGGAAACGGAGCATTGGAACATCAATCATTACACCCGGGGAGGATGCTTTTACGGCGTCATGCCCAGCAACGGTCTCGTGTATACCCCGCCGAACGCCTGCTCGTGTTATCTGGAGGCGAAACTGGAAGGTTTCGGGGCCCTCGGCGGAGCGCATGCGTCCGAACCCGACCTGGAAAAGGAGTCCGCCGGAAACCGGCTGGAAAAAGGGCCGGCCTACGATGCAGAAATTACGGACGACTCCGCTCCGGGAGACTGGCCGACCTACCGGCACGACGCAAGCCGGAGCGCCTATACACCGGATACGGTCCCAACCGATATTGAAGCCCAATGGAAGGTAACACTGGGCGGGAAACTGAGCAGTCCGGTTGTTGCGGGAAACCGGATGTACGTGTCTCAAATCAACGCCCATACCGTATATGCCCTGGATACCGCTTCCGGGAATGTCCTCTGGAAATACACCACTGGCGGACGGGTGGATTCTCCGCCGACCCTATACGAGGGGCGCGTGCTGTTCGGTTCGACGGACGGATACGTTTACTGCCTGAACTCCGCGAACGGAGCTCTCGCCTGGCGCTATCGGGCGGCCCCCATGGATCGGCGCATGATGTACCTCGAACAGCTGGAATCGGTCTGGCCGGTGCATGGAACCGTCTTGGTTCAGGACGATAAGGTCTATTGCACCGCAGGACGCACGATGTTCCTGGACGGAGGCATGCGCCTGCTGCAGCTCAATCCCGTGACCGGCGAGAAAATTTCGGAATTCGTCATGAACGAACTTAATCCTGAAACCGGCGAAAACCTGCACAGCCTCGTCGAGAGCCTGGATATGCCCGTAGCCCTGTCCGATATCCTTTCAAGCGACGGAAAGTATATTTACATGCGTTCCCAGCAGTTCGACCTGGACGGGAACCGTACGTATATCGGGGTCCGGGATGTGCGGGATCAGGCGGGTGACGGCGCGCATGTTTTTTCCCCCATCGGATTCCTGGATGACTCCCAGTATTATCGATCCTATATGATGTACGGGAAGAGCGTCAAAGGCGGATGGGGCAGCTGGGAAGTCATGGCCAAAGTGACGCCCGCCGGGCGCCTGATTGCGGTCAATGACGATACGGTTTTCGGTTATGGACGCAAACCGGAGTTCTACAGCGAATCCATCGTCCAGGAGTACCAGCTGTTTGCCGCCGGGATGGAAGGAAATAAAAAATCCATAGAGAAGATAACAGAGCCCCCCGGGACTCGAAGCGCATTCGACAAGGGCCTGTTCAACTATGCCGGGGACTGGAAGCTTCGACAGGGGCTTCCGAGAGACGAACAGACGGCGGTCCAGTTCAAATGGAAGATCGACGAACCTCCTCTTCGCGCCCGGGCAATGGTCTTGGCAGACAATACTCTTTTCGTAGCCGGTCCTCCGGACATTGTCGACGAAGAGGCCGCCTTTTTCGCGCTTGACGAAGAAGCGGTGCGCCGGAAGCTTGCCGAGCAGAGCGAGTTGTTACGAGGCAAAGAAGGGGCCCTTCTATGGGCGGTTTCGGCTGCTGACGGGAAGAAGCTTTCGGAATACAAGCTGGACTCCCTGCCGGTATGGGACGGCATGGTTGCTTCGGGAGGCAGTCTCTATCTGGCGACAATGACCGGTGAGGTTGCATGCTATTCCGGGAAAGGCGAATAATCCGTTGAAATTTAAATATTTACTGTTGATACCGGCCGTGTTTTGCGCGATCCAGCCGTCGATCCGGGAGGTCCGCTCCTGTTCGGTTCCCGTATTCCGCTACGCCATCGAGAGATGGCGACCGGATCCCTACAAAGGAATTTTTATTTACAGGAACACGCTCAGCGGTCAGGACCGGGCGCTTCTGGAACAATTGAAGCGGTTCTCGGCCAACCCGGATTATCCGCTGAACCTGCTGATCCGGGAAGTGGACGCCGACACTTTCCCGAAAGAGAAGCTGACTGAATTATTGCAGGGACCCGTTCCGGAAACCCTGCCGGTCCTGGCCGTTTGGTATCCGAATCAAATGGGCGAAAAAGCGCCTGTCTGGATCCGGAAACCGACGCCTTCCTTCCTGGAAACTCTGGTGGACTCTCCCAGGCGGAGGCAGATGGTCGAAAGCCTGATAAAGGGAGATTCGGTGGTCTGGGTTTTTATCCCTTCGGGGAATACCCAAAAAGACGAACGGGCGGAAGCCTTAATCAAAAAGGAACTGGATCTTGCCGTTGCAACCTATTCCAAAATGCCCTTCACCATCCTTTCCGGAGGCAGAAGAAAAAAACTGACCTACGGATTTCCAATCCTGACTCTTTCCCGGGAGGATCCCGCAGAACGGGCCTTTGTCGACATGCTTTTGAAAAGCGAATCGGATCTTTACGAGTATGCCGACGAACCGATGGTTTTCCCGGTCTTCGGCCGCGGACGCGCACTGGGCTGCCTGTTTGGAGAATATATTACGGAAAAGAACATCCGGGATGCGTCCGCTTTTCTCGCGGGCTCGTGCAGCTGCGAGGTAAAGGAACTGAATCCGGGCGTCGACCTTCTCGTCGCGGCTCCCTGGGACATGGTCGTCATGGAGTCCTTCGTCGATGACACACCATTACCCGAGCTGACCGGGGTAATGCCGGTCAGCACCGTAGTCGAGGAGCCTGCCCCCGCCTCCCCCGTTGATGAAGAGCCGGTTGCGGCAACATCCTTTACGGACGATGCGGCTCCGGAAACGGACAGTAACGGAAATACAGGAATCCTCAGGATCTATGGAATCACCTTAAGCGCGATCCTGGTTGTAGTGGTCTTTGCAGGCATCCTTTTGAATCAACGTCGTAAGAAGAATTCATGAATATTCTGTCGCTGGTCGTAAAAGAGATCCTTCATAGGAAATTCAGCTTCATCCTCGGTGTCGTCGCGACATTGATTGCAACGGCATCCATCATCGGTTCCGTCGTCCTGCTGCGCACGCACGACCTTCGCACCGCTTCAATCCTCCAGGTGAAGGAGGCCGAACTGGAGGAGCGCATGGACAAACTTCAGGACGATACAAGGAAATCGATGCTGAAGCTGGGATTTAACCTCGTAATCCTGCCTGAAGATCAGAATCTTGCGGACTGGTACGCAAATGATTATTCGGCAAAGTATATGCCGGAATCCTACGCAGACCGCCTGGCCGAATCCGATATCGTTTACGTGCGGCACATACTGCCCAGCCTGCAGCAGAAGATACGGTGGCCGGAACGGAATCGGACAATCATCCTGGTCGGCACGCGCGGAGAAGTGCCCAACCTGCACCTTTCGCCCAAGAAGCCCATGGTGCAACCCGTACCGGCAGGAACCGTTATCCTGGGACACGAACTGCATCGAAGCATGAACATCCAGGTCGGAGACCGGATTAAGATCATGGGAAAGCCTTTTACCGTAAAAACCGGCTACTCGGAAAGAGGCAACAAGGACGACATCACCGCGTGGATCGATTTGAAGGAAGCCCAGGAACTGCTTGGAAGACCGGGGCAAATCAATGCAATTCTTGCCCTTGAATGCCTGTGCACCGAAAATGCCCTGCCGGCCATCCGAAAAGAAGTCGCGGCCATTCTGCCCGGAACACAGGTGATCGAGAGAGAATCCCGCGCCGTAGCGCGGGCGGAAGCCAGGACCCAGGTAGCCGAGGAAGCCCAAACAACCCTGAAAAAAGAACAGCAGGGCAGGGAAATCCTCCGCGGCGAGCGGGAACGCATGGCCTCGGTTCTGGTGCCGGTGGTTTTCCTGGCCTGTGCCCTGTGGATCGCTCTGATGGGATTCGGCAATGTCCGTTCACGCCGGGAAGAGATCGGCATCCTGAGAGCCATGGGAGTTTCGTCGAAACGCATATTTTTGCTCTTTATCTGGAAACATATTTCCATCGGCGTGTTGGGCGGAATCCTGGGTTTTATTGCAGGCAGTGCCGTCGGCCTCCTTATCCCGGGCCGGGAAGCAAATATCTCCATCGATTTCTTCAGCCCTCTTACATTCTGGCTGAAGATGGCTGCGTTGGCCGTGGTCGGGGCCTCGCTGCTGGCCGTAATCGCCGGCTGGATCCCGGCCATGATCGCATCCGGACAGGATCCTGCGGAAGTGCTGCGGGAGGAGTAACCCTTTGATCCTGCCTGATCATCCGGTTAGTATCGACGTAAATAGGGAACGATTAATGTGGATGATCAGGTTGGATCATCCGGTTAGTATCGACGTAAATAGGAAGGGATTGTTGGATGATCCGGCCTGATCATCCGGATAGAGTCGGCATAAATAGAGAGGGATTGTTGGATGA
>JAFGTD010000038.1 GCA_016934295.1 Acidobacteriota bacterium | reverse complement strand
GCCGCTTCTCGACAATGTCCCGCATTGCCTGCGTCGCGGGAACGCAACTCAAAGAGTTGCGCCGCCTTAGCATCTGCCCGCCCTGCACTGCGCCAAAATGTAAATTTATTTCTGCGTCGCCCCTAAGGCGTGAAGCCAATCCTGAGACGCCACATCAGCTATTGGGCGGGGATGATGCGCGGCCTCCCGCAGCTTGGATTAGCCTTCAGGTAGAAAATCAGATAATCCCCTGATTTTTCAGCCTGTCCAGTTCGGATGCATCCAGCTCCAGATGCCGGGCATAAACGCTTTCGTTGGCATGTCCCGCGGGTTGACAGACCCAATGGGTGCGCGGCGGTGTTTCGGTCATTTTGTATTGCCCCCGGGCTGTCATAACGTCTCCGTAAATGATGTCCGAAACGGGTACGAAGATGCCGCGATCGATCCAGTTGGCATCTTTCATGCAGTCTTCGGGAGATAAAATAGGAGCGACGACGCACGTGATCGGGGCCAGCCGGCCATGCCTGGAGTATTCCAGGGACATGTCCACCAGCTCACTGCTCGTGTATTTGCGCGTTTCCGCAAATACCCTTTCGGACCACTTGAGCTGCTCCTCCTCTTTGGTAAAAGGGGCCACGTTGGTCCAGCTTTCGGCGCCCCATTCATCCCATTTGCCGACCATATCCGCAAACGCCTGCCACATCTCCAGGCGCAGGCCTCCCAGAAAGACGGCCCCGTCCTTTGTCGGTGCAAAGCAGTACAGCCATAGGGCGATATCCAGGTTGCCGAACCGTTCACTGATCCTTCCGGTATGCTCGTACCAGAGTGCGACAAAGTCGTCGATCCGGGCGTAAGCCTCTGATGTTGCCACATCCAGCGCCTGGCCTTTTCCCGTCTTCATACGCCAGTGCAGGGCGGACAGGATGCCCATGGCCATGAATGTTCCAGCCATGAACCAGGCGATCCACGGACCCGATTTTGTCGGCACGGCCCAGGGGCATTCTTCGTAACTCTTGCCTGCAGGCAGCATCTGGCCCGTGTCGTACTGAAATCCTGACATGGCCTGGGCAATATTGTCGTAATCGGCCATCCGGCTTCGGCTCCTCGGGCCAAACGCGCCGAAGGCCGTGATCGATCCAAAGATCAGTCCGGGATTGTCCGGTTTCAGATCTTCGTAGCCGAGGCCCCAGTCGTCCATTGTTCCGGGTGCATAGGTTTCGATAATGATATCCGCCTTACGGGCAAGCTTCTTGAAGATCTCACGCGCTTCCGGCCTGGACAGATCCAGGGTAATATGGTGCTTGTTTCTGCCTTCGGTTAAATAATTCAGCCCCTCGCCTTCATACACGATCCCGTAAGGCGTACAGGTTCGGATGAAATCCCCTCCGGGCGGTTCGATTCTCAGGACTTCCGCCCCATGTTCGGCCAGAAAGGAAGAGCAGTGGCATCCCGCGAAGCTCCTGGAACTCAGATCCAGCACCAGCAGGTCATCCAGAGCTTCCGGCCGCGTATGCGCGATTTTCGGATCGTCTCTTTCCCGTATCCAGCTCGACCATTCGGACCAGTCGGCCCGTTTGTTACCGGCCATACGCTTATCTCCATTTCTATTCAGACATTGACTGTTTCCTGTGCGCTCTCGGTCTGCCCTATTCCGTTCGCAGGCCGGCCTTCCCGTCCCAGCCCGGCGGCGGCCGGCGTCCCTGTGCATCCCTCCATTTCGCCAGCGCACCGGCATCGTACAATTTTTGAATCTCGGCGTCGCTCTTACCCAGGAACCTTCTCATGACGTATTCATTGTCGAAGCCGACGGGGCGGACCGACCATTTTGTGTTCGGGGGTGTTTCCGACATCTTAACCGGAAACTCGTAATTGCGGTATCGGCCGTACATGGGATCGTCGATTTCGGTCCGGAAATCCCGCGCCCGGTAATGCTCGTTCTCTACCAGGTCTTTTGCCGTGTACAGGTGGGTGGCTGCAAATCCGTACTGTTCGGCCAATGCTTCAATTTCGTCCGCCCTTCTGGTCCGGATCCAGTCGGAAATTATTTTGAGAATCGCAACGGCATTCTCTTCCCTCAAACGAGTTAAATGGTCCTTGAAACGGGGATCTTCGGCCAGTTCCGGTTTCCCCATCGCCGTACAGAGCCCTTTGAATTCTTCCGGAGTAGAGGCGGCCAGGGCGACGAAAATTCCGTCGCTGCTGCGGAACGTGTCCGCCGGGCATACCGACACGTCTCTGTTGCCGGCAGGTTCGGGGGTTTTGCCGGTGATCTGTTGATAGGGCCAGATCCAGGACATCGGGCGCATGACGTTCTCGGTTTGGGAAAATTCTATGAACTGGCCTTTGCCGGTTCTGTCCCGGTAATGAAGCGCCGCCAGCACGGCGACTTCGGCAACCATCCCTCCATAATTGTCTCCGATATAGGCGCGCATTTTCAAAGGTGTCTGTCCGGGGAAGCGGGACATATACGAGTATCCCGACAGGGCCTGGGAGGCGCCGTCGTTGGACGGCCGGTTCTCCCTCGCGTACCGCCCCCACTGGCCGTAGCCGTTTTTGGAGAGAAAAATGATCCCGGGATTGATTTCGCGGATTTTCCTGTAGCCGATATTCCAGTGCTCCATGACACCGGGCCTGAAGTTGTTTTCGACAATGTCGCACCGGGCGGCGAGTTCGCAGAAAGTCCGCTGCCCCTCGGGTGTGTGCAGATCGAGCCCGACCCAGTACTTGCCCTGGTTGATGTGCAGAAGCAGCGGGCTCTGGTCTTTATAGAACCACCCGAACGGATTCAGGGATCGGGTGACATCGCCCATCGGCGGGAATTCACACCGGATGACCTCCGCGCCCAGCTGCGCCAGCAGGGCCGGCCCGATGGGGCCGAGCAGCATCGTGCATACTTCCAGCACCCGGATGCCTTCCAGGGGGGATGATTTCTTTTCTTTGTTTTTCTTATAATCCTGCCAGGTAATTTCGGACATATTTCATTATTCCTTACGCAACCTATTCCAATACATTTTCAGTAGGGGCGAACCTTGTGTTCGCCCTATCTTCGATCATTCCCGCTTTCCCTTATTCTCAAGCGCCTTCAATAACCGGTCCGGGGTTACCGGATATTGAAACAGCCATCGGCCGATTGCGTTGGATGCCGCCATCAGGACAGCGGCAGGCCCCGGAGCGTTCGTGATTTCTGCGATGCCGACTGCATGAAAACGGGTGCTCGGGAAAGGAGTTTCAAGAACTACGTTCTCGACCTCGGGAATTTCCGAGAAGGGGCGCCAGCAGTAATCCACCAGGTTGGCGTTAAGGATATTTCCGGTTGTTCGGTCCAGAATCGTTTCTTCCATCAAGGCGCCGTCGATACCGGCGGAACCCCAGCATGCGTTCATCTGGTTTTCAAGACCCGGCGGATCGATGATCTGGCCGATATCGGTTGCATTCACGACCCGTACCAGACGCGTTTTCCCTGTCTCGGTATCCGCTTCAATTTCTACGAAGCTCATGAAGCAGTTGCACATGGTGAAATCCTCCTCAAACCGGCCGTAACCCAGGATGGTTCGGTCGATGCCCATGGCGCTCCAGCGGACCTTTTTCTCCGGGTGGTTTCTAACAAAAACCACTCCGTTTTCAGTGTCGAGGTCTTCGGGAGGGACGCCGAGTCTGGTGGCGGCCATTTCGAGCAGTTGCCTGCGGGCATCTTCGGCGGCACGGATGACGGCGCTTCCGATGGCATAGGTTCCCCGGGAACCGACCGGACCGAATTCAAAAGGGGTGACAAGCGTATCGGCCGGAGTCATCGTAACCCGCTCCGGGGGTATCCCGAGCACTTCGGCGGCCAACCGGGTGTAATTAGTTTTCTGTCCGGTGCCGTGTTCCACCGCGCAGAGGAAGATGGTAGCCCTGCCCTGGAAGCCGAGCTGCACATAGGCTTCCGCGGTATCCTCGCCTATATCGGCGTTGCCGTGGATGCCGACGCCGACGCCCCGGCGCAGGCGCCCGTTCACGGAGGCGGGCTGCAGCCAGCCTTTCCATTTATTCTTCCATCCGAACCGTTCCGCTCCGCGATCCATGGTTTTCGAAAAATCTATGCCTCTGTAGTCATACCACTCTCCGTTTCTCCAGAAATAGCCGCCTCCCGGTTTGACGAAGTTCTTTTTGATGACTTCCAGCGGATCCAGGCCTGCTTTTTCCATGCCGAGGCTCAGTATGGGCATGAAGGAGGAATTTAATTCCTGCCCGCCGAAACCGCGGGTTGCGCCAGAGGCGTTTCTGTTGGTGGCTACGACGTTGGTTTTCAAATCCCAATGAGGGCATTGGGCAAAGAGCATGAACTCAGCCAGGCCGACCGCGACCTGGCACTGGGTCGTAAAGGAATAGTATCCGCTGTCGACGAACCACGTGCCCTGGATTCCCGTAATGGTCCCGTCCTTTTTCAAACCGATTTTTGCCTGTATGCGTGATCCGACACGCAGCGTGAACGACGTCATGTGCTCTTCCTTGGAAAACATGACCTTGACCGGGCATCCCGTCGCCCTGGCAAGAATAATGGCGTAGGCCTGCACCTGCCAGCACATGATCTTTGTTCCGAAACTGCCGCCTACATGATGGCCGATGCAGCGAATGTCCAGCTCTCTGTTAAACACGTGATACAGCGACACCTTGTCCATGTAGGGAGCCTGGCTGGTTCCGTAAAGTGTTGCTTTGTCCGGCGGTTCCCAGATGGCGATTGCTCCCGGAGGTTCAGGAGGCAGGGCATTGGGAATGTTCTCGAATCCGGCGGTTCCTTCACAGACGACGTCGGCTTCGTCAAATGCCTTTTCTATGTCTCCATGAACAATTCCTTTCAGGCATTTGGGACCGTAAATGGGAGTGCCCCCGGGAAGTATGTTGCTTGTCAGGTTTTCATAAAGCAGCGGAGCATCGGATTTCAGTGCGGCATCCATATCAAAGACCGCGGGCAGAACTTCGTACTCCACTTCAATCATTCGCATGGCTTCCTCGGCGATCCTGTCGGATTCGGCCGCAACAAGCGCCACCGCGTCGCCCACGTACCGGACTTTTTTATCCAGTACGCGTACGTTTCTGGGTGTGCCCCCCCTCCAGTCGGGAATGTCCTGCCACGTAACAACAGCCTTGACCCCGGGCAGCGCTTCGGCTTTGCTTTTATCTATTGATTTAATTCGGGCATGGGCATGAGGGCTTCTCAATACTTTTCCGGAAAGAAGATTCCGGAATTTCAGATCGTCCAGGAATTGTGCGGATCCGGTGACGATTTCTTCCCCGTCCCGCCGCTTCATCGGTTTGCCTATGTAGCGGTAATCTTTGCCCAATATTTATCCCCTTTCCTCCGCAACCGACTTTACGGCTTTAAGAACGTGATAATGGCTGACGCAACGGCAGAAGTTGCCCGAAAGCGCTTCTTTGATCTCCTCCTCGCTGGGGTGAGGATTTTCGTCGAGAAGCGCCCTTGAGGTCATAATCATGCCGGGGGTGCAGTACCCGCATTGGAAGGCGTTGTGGTCGATAAACGCCTGCTGGAGTGGATCCAGCCCTCCTGTTTTGGGATCGCGCAATCCTTCGATAGTGGTAATTTCCTTGCCGTCGCACTCCACCGTCAGAATTCCACAGGAAAGAACGGCCTTGCGATCGATGATGACGGTGCAGGCCCCGCAGGCTCCCTGGGCGCAGGAAATTTTTGTGCCCGTCAGGCCGAGAGTTTCCCTAAGCGTAAAGGCCAGTGTGTCCGAAGGAGATACCTGTCCGGGACCGGTTCCCCTGTATAATTCATACGTCCGGTTGTTTACGATCAGTCGAATCCTATTTGTTGCTGCCACTGCATTCTCCTGAAAGAGGTGAAGTAATCAAAGAATTGGAAAATATGGATTTACGTGATATTGCTTTCAACGGTCCGCTCGTTCCGATAGTTTGTGCGAAGATTTTGGGATCCCGCACCAGAGTGAGGCTCCATAATCGCATAAAAATAAAAAATCATCCGAAATAATTTGTGCAATATGCTAATATGGTCCCTTATAAGAAACCGTAGTTTCTATGAGAGATTATCTATCCCGCTTTTAGATCAGGATAATCTGACGTTCCGGTTTGACACCCGGATTTAAAAAATAGCAGATTTCAGGGAGTTTTTCAGCAATGCAGACAGGAAATGGGAAATACACGGTATTGGAATCGGGATCGGCGAATGTCGTATCTACAAAGCCGGCATATCTCGTTCCGGCGGTGGACCGCGCCTTTCGTATCCTGGAGTTGCTGAAGGTCGAACGGCGTGAAATGACGCTCATGGAAATTGCCAAGGCCACCGGCTGGCATAAGAGCAGTGTTCATAAACTGCTCGTCACTATGAATCATCATGGTATTTTGGAGCGGGATCCCCTGACCAAGCGGTATTACATCGGCATTACCCTGGCGGAATATGGAAGGATAGCCCTTAATAATCTTGATATTCGTGTGACGGCGAAACCCTTTCTAAAGGAATTGGTGGATTACAGCAATGAAACCGCGGTTTTGGCCATTCTGAAGGGCACCAAGATGATTATGATCGACAAAAGGGAGCCCTTTCTGAACATACGTGTTTCTCCTTTTATCGGGATGCGTTTCCCGGCAACGGCCTCTTCGAACGGGAAGGCGCTGCTGGCCTGGCTTCCCGAGGAAATGGTTCAGTATATCCTCAAGATAGAAGGGCTTCCCAAATCAACGAAGAAATCCATTGCCGATATTGAAGCCTACAATGCAGATCTGGAGGAAACATGCCGCCGGGGCTACGCCGTGGATCGTGAAGAATTTTATGAAGGCGTCAGCGCTGTTGCCGCACCCGTATTTACTCCGGGGGGAAAAGCAATAGCGACTTTGTCCATCGTAGGACCGGAATTCCGAATGACGGATGAAAAAATCAGGGATTTCGGCAATAAATGCGTCGAACTGGCGGCTAAGTTGTCCGACCGGTTGCGATAGTCGCACCCGGACGCAAAGAAAGACTCAACGCAAAGCCGCGAAGCCGCCAGGACCCAAAGACACAATCGGACTGATAGGAGTTTACATAATACATCTGATCGGAAACCAGGGCGGGAGTGTGGAAGGTGCCGTGGGTGGATACGCACGACCGCTACATCTATATCCACGGCACCAACGAGGAAGGGCGTATCGGCAGGGCGGTTTCACACGGATGCATCCGCATGAAGAATGCCGATATCGTGGATCTCTTCGACCGTGTCGACGTGAACACCCCTGTCATCATTGCCTGATCTAAACCGCACTCATTCAATGCAAGGCTGTTAGGCCCGGTCAATTGCTTTGTGAATGACAATAGGAATATGTTTTGAGAATAACCTGAAATCCCCGTCTGTAGTAAATATCGGGAATTCGTATCGATTGGAAATAGCGCATATCAAGAAATCGGTATTCGATCCCTGCAGGCCTTTCGAGCGGCATTTATTATAATATTTCGCTGCGGTTATATAATCTTCTGTCGCGATCGGCAGATCGGGGAAGCTTGCAAGGTATTTTTGTAGTTTCCCGAACTGGGATTCATTCCGGATGCCGGATAGAATTTCCTGGCGTATCGGTCCGATCATTTGCACCTGATGATTATGAATTATCTGTTTGAATTCCTGAACGACGACGATCGATTGCGGGTTGTTGCGTCTTAGCGCTAATGACCATACGCTTGTGTCAACGATGATCTTCATAACTGTTTTCTCTGTTTTTTATAATCATACCCAGGCTCGTAATCGATCGTTCCGAATACCTTGAGGATTTTTTCCTGCTCCAGATGCTGGATGTACTCAATAAGGGCTGTGGATACGGCAGCCTTTTTAGTTTTATGCCCGCCCAGTTTGACGGCTTTATTGATCAGGTCGTCTTCAATATCAAGATTAGTGGCCATCCCTGTTTCCTCCAAGAAAATCACACATAATATTACACAATAAAAGGTGTAGGCTCAATGCTGAGAATTTTCCTACGAAAGATTAATTCCCGGCATCACAGCCCGTATCCGATATGGTGCAGTCTGCGGGATGAAAGAGCTCAAGGCAAAACTGTATACAGTCCGGTGCCGGACGGGATGCGCGCTCAGCACCGTATCCTGAATTATGCCCAAACCTGTAAAGCAACCGTAGTAAAATGCCATCGGGGAATTCAAGATTCATTTTACAGATAAATCAGCGTCAGGGATGGATCTTACAGGCAAGGAATTTCGAAAAACGGGCTAGTTGGAAACGAAATAATCCCGGCTTTTTGAAGAACACATTACAACAAGTCCGTAAATTCCCAGGGCAGTCCCGAGAGGAAAATTAAATAAATGCAGGACCGATATTATGATTGTCAGTATTTTTGCCCAGTATTTGAATTGAAGAAGCCCGATACCGGCGATGATGGATGGAACGGATACAAGAAGCATTAAAACAGCAATAGATCCTCCGACTATTCCGATAATAGGCAATGCCAATGCTGCGTCAGGTTCATGCACCGAAACTGCTTCCACAATGCCGTAAGCCCCGCCGAATAAAATAAGTATAAAGACTCCGCAAAAGGCTCCCAGGGAACCCCAGACAATATTCAGAATGCCCAGTGTTTTTATGTGCTGCTCCATAATGTTCTCCCTTAAAAAGTAAAAATTATTCGCTGCCTGGTTCGGTCTTGATATTCGAGAGCTATCTGTTTCAATTTACGATATAGATAGTGGAAATGTTCAATGAATGAGGATCGGCAGGTAGCCTCGTTTAGGGTTGGGAGAGGGTTGCAGGGTTGGGGCCGGACCACGGCTATGCTTGTGAACAAAAGACTTAATCTGTCAGATCATTTTTAATCTTCAATTTAAATCCGTAATCTGATTGAAGGCGAACACAAGGTTCGCCGCTACATTTTTGACGAGTCCGGAATGAGGGCGAACACCAACTTGTCCGCCGAAGCCCGGCCGAATCTTCGATTCGGCTAGGGGCGAAGGCGGAAGGTTCGCCCCTACTTTGAAATTATAATTCTCGCATCGACGGCGATGCATCCGTTTCGGTAGGGAAGAACGGGGTTGAAATCAACTTCATCGATTTGCGGCTGTTCTTCGAGCAGTTGTCCCAGCGAGACGAGAACGCCCGCGATCGCATCCACATTCATAGGATCCCTTCCGCGCACTCCCTTGATCAAAGCGGGCGGGAGCGTTTCGACGATCAGCTTTTTCGCTTCTTCAAGCGAGACCGGCGAGAGGCGGAAACCGACCATCTTCAGCGCTTCCACATAAATCCCGCCCATTCCGAACATGACTACAGGCCCGAAAGATTTATCTCTGAGTGCCCCCAGAACAAGTTCGGTGTTGGAAGGAATCATTTTCTGTACCAGCACCTTTATCTTGGATAAGTCGGGTGCCGCTTTCTTTACATTTGCCGCAAGCTGTTTATAAGATCCCTTCAGGGCGCTGTTCGAATCGATTCCAAGCATCACGCCGCCGGCATCGGTCTTGTGCAGGATTTCTTCTGAGACCACCTTTAACGCGACGGGATACCCGATTTTATTGGCTGTAGCGACGGCAGTCTCTACGGATTCCACAACCCGGTAAGGAGGCACTTTGATACCGTATTCATCGCACACCTTGTATGCCTCGGGTTCCAGAAGACTGACTCGCCCACGCTTGGAAGCGCTGGAAATTACCTTTGCAGACCGGCTTTTCGGATTTGGCTTGTATTTGGGGATTCCGGCTTTTCTGGAACGGGACTTGCGGTAGGCCGCATAGGTCGCCAAATTGCCCGCAACCCTGGCGAGCATGTCGGAATATTCGTATGTAGGCATGCCTCCGTCCTCGAGACCTTGCCGGACAGTGTGCGCAAATTCACCGAAAGTCACCGCATTCAGGAATGTTTTCCCGCTCTGCCGTTCCCGGCAGGCGGCAGCAATTTCCTTTACGAGAAGGTTCTGATCCAGAAATGCGCTCGGCGCCAGGATCTGCAGAACCATATCGATGTTCTTGTCCCGGAATAAAATCTGCAGGACCTGGTTGTGGAGTTTCTCATAATGAGCGGCCGTCAAATCGACATATCCGTCGGGATTCCCGATATTCGCCATCGGGGCGCAAATGCTCTTGAGTGCTTTTACCGTTTCGGGCGCAAGTTTTGCCAACTGCAGTTTATTGGTCGCGGAAACTTCATCAATGCAGATTGTCCCGGGTCCGCCCATATGGGTGAGTATGGATACGCGATTCCCGCCGGGTATCGGCTGTTTCGCGAAAGCTCTGATGGTATCGTAGAATTCCAGTATGGTCCCGGCACGTATGATGCCCGCCTGTTTGAAAGCGCCGTCGTATATCGCGTCGGATCCGGCAACCGAACCGGTGTGCGACAATGCGGCTTTCGAGCCGATATCGCTTTTGCCGGTTTTTATGACCACGATGGGCTTTACGGCGCTGACTTCACGGGCGACCTCAAAAAACTCTCTCGGGTTCGGAAATCCCTCCATATAAAGGGCAATCACGCGAGTGGATGCGTCGTCTTTGAGGTAATTCAGCAGTTCCCCCATGGTTACATCCGCCATGTTGCCGATCGAAGCAAATTTGCTGACGCCGACCAGGCGCAGTTTCTCCGCCCAGAAGAGAAAGGAATTGGCGAATGCGCCGCTTTGTGTGAGGATACTCACCCCGCCTTTCGGGTAGGTTCCAATATCGAAATTCGTGTTGAATCCGCTGTAGGTATCGAATACTCCAACGCAGTTTGGCCCGATAAGCCGGATCGAGGCGGATCCCAGAGTCTGGACAAGCTCGCGCTCGCGCTCTTTCCCCTCACTGGTATTCAGTTCTCCGAATCCCGCCGACATACAAACGGCTGCGGTTACATCGTTAAACCGGCTCTTCCTTTGAACGAGTTCATCCGCGACCTTCATTGTGAGGTCCGCGGATACCAACAGAACGCAAACATCCACCGGTTCCGGGATGTCCAGCGTGTTTTTGTAACATTGGAATCCGAGGATGGACTCTTCACGCGGATTGACCGGGAAGACACTGCCTTTGTAGCCCATGGACACAAGGTTTTTGAGCGCGGTATGACCCGGCTTCTTGGGATCGGAGGACGCTCCGACAATGGCCACACTTTTCGGTTTAAAGAATGCGTCTAACGCTGAAATCTTTCCCATACGTCTCTCCCGTTTCAGTCAATCCTAATTACTGTAAAGTATTAATAAAGCATAATTTCCTTCTCTTGAGCGCTTCTCCGAAGGGAAAACCCGATTGGTTCCATTCCATGAAATCGAGTTTTACGTTATCAACATGTTCGTTTTGGTGTCAAATATTTTCCCCCAATGATTTTATCTGATTATAGTTATCCAGCATGGCATTTCGTACTTGACTAAGATTCTCTGTCTTTCATATCCTATTTGACGAAATCTGATTTCATTCTGCGCATCAACTATATTTTTCAGCGCAAGTTTGAGATTTCGAAGAAGTAAACCGATAATAAGCGGGTAAAGAGATGAGCCCAAAATGGCGAATCCTACCCCCGTGGTCGCCAGGGGATTGCATTCCCCACGTTTGCCGGTGTGACTTTTTCAGAGGCGGGCAGCCCGTCATGGAACTGCCTTGAGTGTGGCAAGGCTTGGGACGTCCCCGGGCCGTGGTGGTTTCAAACAATGGTGCAAAGATGAGGGAATAAAATATTATTCGTTTTTACGGAAAACATATGGCTGATCTCAAAGCCCTGTAAACTTTGCATTCCTATCTGCATCACCTAAAAGTCCTTAAGGTAAGTTCTTAATAAAGAGATATTGAGAGTCGCGAAATAATGTACTCGAAAGGAGCTGGAAATGTTTAAGAATGTATATGTTCCCTACAAAGGATACTGGAGCTCGCCTTTCTGCAAGTGGCAGGGATCGTTTCAAACGCAGCACGCCGTGATGCTGGCGGCTGATACGGCGAAAAAGTTCTTTGAATTACGCGGAATCACTCCGGATATCTTCGACAGTCTCGTCTTCGGCGCGACCATTCCCCAGAAGATGTGGTTCTATGATGCCCCCTGGTTTGCCTCGCTGATAGGCAATCCTTATCTCGCCGGTCCCCGGGTCGCGCAGGCGTGCGCCACCGCCACGGTTGCCATCAAAACTGCCGCAACCTCCGTCGAGGCGGGAAGCGATGCCAATGTACTGGTGGCTACCTGTGACCGGGCATCGAATTGTCCGAACATTCTCTGGCCGAATCCTTCAGGCCTGGGCGGCAAGCCGGACTTTGAAAGCTGGATGCTGGACGGTTTCATGTTTGAACCGACCGGCGACACCGGCCCCCTGGGCACGGCTATCAATGTTACTAAAGAGCACGGCATCACGCGGGAAGAATCCGATGCCCTGGTTCTCGATCGCTACAACAAGTACCTGATGTCGACAGCGAATGGCCGCGAATTTCAGAAACGCTATATGCTGCCCGTGGAAGTCAAGCTCTCCAGGAAAAAGTCCATCATGGTGGAAGAGGACGAGGGGATCACGCCCTGCACTGCTGAAGGTCTGGCAGGGTTGAAGACGATGCCGGACTCGATAATAAACGCCGGCTCCCAGACCCACGCTGCCGACGGGAATGCCGGTATGATCGTCACGACAAAGGAGAAAGCAGAGGAACTTTCTGCCGATAAAGGCGTGACCATCCAGATTCTTTCTTACGGGGTTGCGCGCTCCAAAAAGGCACACATGCCCGAGGCGCCGGTCCCGGCATCGAAGCAGGCGTTGGAAAAGGCGGGCATAGCGGTGTCCGATCTTGCGGCGGTTAAAACCCATAATCCTTTTTCCGTCAACGATATCATCATGAGAAAAGAGATGGGGGTCGACGACAAGATCTTCAACAATTATGGAAGCTCTCTGATATACGGACACCCGCAAGGACCCACGGTCATGAGGCTGGCTATTGAATGTATCGAAGAGCTGGTTATAAAAGGCGGAGGTTATGGACTGGTAGCCGGTTGCGCGGCAGGCGATACAGGAGCCGCCCTGGTTTTCAAAGTGAATTAACAGCAGGACGATATTTGAAGGAGACATTAAATGACGACAAAAGACCTGTATCCAAGCTTTCAGAATCCATACCTCATTCAGCCCACACGGTCTGTACCTGAGGAAATGGCGGTGCTCGGCGCCGGGAATATCGGTCCCGATATTGCCTATTCTTTCCGGCTCGCTTTCCCGGACAAGAAACTCTACATGGTGGATGTGGTTGAAGAACCGTTGGAGAGAGCAAAGAAACGGTTTGAAGGCTATGCACAAAAAGGCGTGGAGAGAAAAAAGCTGCGCCCCGAGCAGGTGGAAGGCATTCTGGGCAATGTCGAATACACCACCGATTACAATAAGCTTAAAAACTGCGACCTTGTGATCGAAGCGGCCACGGAAGACCTGGAAATTAAAAAGAAAATCCTTTCACTGGTTGAATCGATTGTCAGAGAGGATGCGATTATCACCTCTAATACCAGCGGCATATTGGCGGATCAGATCTTCAGCCATCTGAAACACCCGGAGAGGACCGCGAATACCCACTTTTTCGAACCGGCATGGCGCAGCATGGGCGTCGAGGTCATCGCCTGGGAAAAATCCGATAAAGAAGTTATCGACTATCTACTCTGGCTCATGGCCCAGAATGGGAAAACGCCACTCTCTGCAGCGAATGTCTTTTCCTTCCTTCTGAACCGGTTGTTTGAAAGCTGGGGCAGTGAGACCACGTTTATGCTGGATAAGGCTTCCAGCAAGGAAATTGATTTCATCAGCGAAGAGTTTCTGGGCATGGGGCCTTTCGGCATCATGACCAATCCGCTGACGTATGCGTCCCAGACCCGCAGGTCGGCGGAGAATCCCGCTTATAAGCCGAACAAACTGCTGTTGTCCGTGGACAAATGGACCTACAACAAACCCCGAACCAAGGTGGACGTGGATCCCGAACTTGCGGAATGGATCCGGATGCGCTTCCTGGGATGCGTCTTCTCGCAGGCCTTCTATATCGCTGACAAGAGCATCGGTACCAGCTCTGATCTCAATTTCGGCAGTATGGTCGCCCTCGGCTATAAGAAAGGCATATTCGATCTTATGAAGGGTTTTGGCGCCAAAAAGGTCGCCGACATAATGAAGAAGTTCCTTGCCGAGCGTCCCGGTTTTCCGGAGCCCACGAAACCGATCGAAGAGTACGTCGATTTCCCGCGGGACGTCCTGGTCGACGAAAAGGATGGAGTAAAAATCCTCACCATCCGCAGGCCCCAGGCGGCCAACGCGTTGAGCGACCATACCTGCAATGAAATACTCGCCGAGTTGAAAAAAGGCGAATCGGATAAGTCCGTGAAAGGGTTCGTGATCACGGGTTACGGCCCCAAGGCCTTCTGCGCCGGAGCCGATATCGGCGGATTTATCGCCACCTTCGGCGACCACGAAAAGGGCCAGGCCCTGTCGCGCGGCAATTCGAAAGTCCTGGAGTACATCGACCAGATGAACAAGCCGGTTGTTGCGGCGCTTAACGGTCTTGCCATGGGCGGCGGTACGGAACTTGCCATCCGTTGCCACAGCTTGGTGGCCATGGAAAAAGCATTCATGCAGCTTCCGGAAATCACCCTGGGAATGATCCCGGGCATGGGCGGTGTTGTGATCCCGTATCGCAAATGGCCCAAGGCTGCGGAAAAATTCCACGCGATGATCGGAAAATCCGAAAGGCTGACGATTAAGGAAGCCGTGGAAATCGGAATGGTGAAGAAAACCGCGAAGACCTTCCCCGAGTTGATCGACGCGGCCATCGCCGAGGTGAACAGCCTCCAGGGGAACATCCCAAGGATCGCCGACGGAGCGGTCGGCATTCCCGAGTTCGTTGTGCCGGACGATCCGAAGGCCGGCGATCTTCCGCTTAGCAAGGAAATCCTTGGAATCATCGGCGGGATCATCAACAAGTCTGCAAAAGCCGGAACGCTGGCTGAAGCTCTGGAGATCGCCTACGTGGGAGCCGGCGACATCTCCTGTGCAGCAGACTGCAAGGAAGGTGTTATGGCGTTCATGGAAAAGAGAAAACCTGAATTTTCCAAATAGCCGGTTATGACACTTGTCCGCCGCAGGAGGAAAGTTCCCGCGGCAGGCAAGAGTAGCTCTACTGCGGGCTCCTGGGTATCCATACTCAGGAGCCCGTCGTTTAGGTGCCTAATAATTTCGGTGACAGTCACCGAAATTACTGCTGATGAAGTTCCAATTATGAATATCGCTTTTTTACTTGTAGGCCTGTCTTCAGGTTTCGCGCACAGCATCTATTCCGCATTCTCAAAAGCACTTCTTAAAAACAGGATACGGGAACCGTTTCTTTTATTTCTTTATATAAACGTTATTCAGGCGCTCTTTACGCCGGTACTCTGGCTTTTTATCAAGCCGCAATTTCCTCCTGCCGCCGGGCTGGCGCCGCTCGTGACATCATGTATAACCTGCGTTGCCGCCTATTTGTTTTTATACATGGCGCTCCACTGCGGGGATGCTTCCAGCGTGATGCCGATTATGGGAAGCAAGGTGATTTTCGCCGGGCTGCTGGCGATTCCCATGCTTGGTGAAAAACACAACTGGCAGGTCTATATCGCCGCTGTTTTAGTGGCCATTTCAATCGCCATTCTCAGCTACTCTCCGTCGAAAAGCAGAAGCGGCAAATTCCCATTAAAGCCGATTGCGTTGATGACCGCCTGCAGTATCATTTTCGGATTCACGGACATCTTTATCAAGCGGGCCCTGGTGTATGTGGACTCATTTAATTTCATGATCTACTACAACTTTGTCGTTGGGATCCTTTCGCTCGGTATCATTCCCTATATCAGGAAAAAGAAGGTGCCGCTTCTTTTAAAAGGAGTGGATCTACAGCTCTGCATTTATGCCGGTGTATCCATTATTGCGGCGACACTGCTTTATGTGATCCTGCTGGAGATGGGCAGCGGTGTGGTGATTCCGAATATACTGCAGTCGACCCGGGGCATTTTTATCGTGCTTATCAGCGCGGTCCTGACCCATCGCGGAAGCACAATACTGGAAACGCAAAGCAGGAAGGTCTACATGCTTCGCCTGGCTGCATCTATTCTTATAATAGTCTCCATCTGGATCGCTTTAAGCCATTTTCCCGCCGCTTAATTAATTTCGGTGACAGTCACCGAAATTAATATTACAGCAGTCCGATTCTTTTTCGTGCGACGACTCCCGTGGCCTTCAAAAGCGGGTATCCGGCCGGCGACGCCGTCAGGAGAGGGTGCGTACCGATTTGGGACGTCAGGATCGAATTGACGTTCATGCGGTTCTGAATGATAAAGCCGATCATGTTCGTAAGCTCACCGACCGACAGCCCTCCGATCACTTCCCCCCCGAGAAGAATTCCGGATTCGTTGCCGAAAATCAGCTTCACCATCTGCTTATGCGTGCCGGGCAATGTTCCGGGATGCTTGTCCGTGCCTTCGAAAACGCCCGTTACGATATCGAAGCCTTCCTCTCGCGCTTTTTTCTCCGTCAGCCCGGCGACTCCGAATCCGGTATCCCCCAGCGCAGTGGCAAAAATGGAGAGTGTGCCGTTAAACGTTTTGACCACTGAAAGCTTAAACAGGTTGATTCCGGCTGTTCTGGCTTCGGCGCACGCCGTGGAGGCCAGCATGACGGGATTCTGCTTGCGGGTGAAAAAGTCGCGTTTCTCGGCGCAGTCGCCGACGGCAAAAATATCCGGATCTTCCGTGCGCATATATTCATCGACTTTTATGAAGCCCGTTTCGCTCACGCTCAAACCGGCATCTATGGCAAGACTGGAATCCGGCTTATAGCCGATCGACAGAATCACAGCATCCGCGGGCAGGGTTTCTCCGTTTTCCAGGCGCACTCCGGTTACGCGGGTATCTCCGAATATTTCCTGAACCCCTATCCCTGTTTTCAGTGAAACTCCACGGCTGGAAAGCAGTTCTTCGATGCGAACGGCGATATCTTCGTCGAAGGCAAGAGCCAGAATATTCGGCAACTTCTCCACCAGGACGACCTCCTTGCCCGATTTCACCAGCTCATCCGAAAGCTCGACGCCGATGAATCCTGCCCCGATCACGACCACCTTGTTGCAGTCCGCCAATGAAACCTGCATGGCGTCCAGATAGACTTTATCTTTGGGGACGGTAAACACATTCTGCAGTTCAGCGCCCTTAAGCCAGGACGGTTTGGTCGGTTTTGAACCTGTGGCGAGAACCAATTTGTCGTAGCCGAATTTTTCGCCGCTGCGGAGCGTGCAGCTTTTCTCATCGCGATTAACGGAAACGACTTCGCCGACAACAAGGTCGATGCCGGCGGTGTCGAACATCTTCTCGGAAGGCATCAGGTCATTTTCCGTTGATTTCACGGATTCGAAAATGTAGGGAATGCCGCAGGGAACCAATGTTTTTTCTTCCTTACGGATTACGGTGATTTTCTTATCCGGGTTTGCGTTTTTTCCTGTAATCGCAGCAACGAGACCTGCGGCGCTGCTGCCTATGACAATCACATCTGCCTGATTCATTGAAAACTCCTTTTATGAAATAAAACACACATCCCCGCGCGAACGCATCGCGGATGAATGCAAACACTTTATCCGGAAGCCCGGCGATTGCACTCTGCTATCGCCCGAATGGACCATTCGGATGATTCAGATGGAACAGATACACTCAAAAACGAGAATGGAAAACGGGTTGACTGTCGGCACCGCAGGTTTTTATTTCGGGAGTGCTGCAGGAAACAACCGGTTCATAACTAGCTCGGCATTGCCGGACCGGCATTCTCGAAATCATGAATTCCGTCAGATATAACGTTAAATTATAGCGCAAGCGGGAGGACAAAACCTGAATTTTATTCCCGAATATTCGGATTTTCCAAAAAGCCCGCCTTACTCGGAGGTTCAAGAGACATCACAGCCCGCTCGGCAGAAGCAAGCGCACCTTCAAGGTATCCTCCGTGTAGACCGGCGGTTTCGGAACCGGCGAAAAGAACGGTGTTCTCCCATATGGCGGTCCGACCGGCCGGGGGACAATACAGGGGATGCTCCAACATTGCCTGGGTCAGCTCGCGGGATAGGTCCGGATCGAAAAGAATAAGGTTTTAATTTTACTTGTCGGCAGCTGTTATGGACGAGGATGATTTAACATATATTTATTAAATTCTTTTAGATTTTCGATCAGATCATTTTGGGAAATTACTCCCAGATTTATCAAAGCTTCTCCAAACATCAGATAATTATCTTCCTGGTCTTTCAATAATGCATCCACCTGCCCTCTGGTCAGGTATCCTTTCTTAATTGCAATCTCTCCGAATTTTTCATAAGACTCCTCCTGCAAAATAAGGACAACCTGAATTTCATAATCCGTAAGCCATTTTCTTCTTTTTGCGCATTCTCCAATTTTTAGATTATTCTTCTTTTGCAGCATTCGGGCATTTATGACATCTTCAGAAGTAATCAAACCTTTTTTCAACAGGAACTGCCCAAATAACAGGTTTCTTTTATTCATTTTTTTCCAGTGTCATGGCACGCATCAAGCGTCGGGTTGTAGTTTCGGTGACAGCGGCCGCTGTCACCGAAATTCTATATTCTATATGATAAAGAGGTCGAGTCCCCCCATGAGGTTGACAATACTCCCGGTCGTATACGCGGCTTTGTCGGAAACGACGTAAGCGATGGCATCGGCCACTTCCTGGGGGGCTGCGGCTCTGCGATGTGCAATCTTCCTTTCAATGTTCTTCCGGATCTCTTCCGAAATCGGAACATCGTAGGCCTCTGTCTGCGCCATGCCGACAAGTATGCAGTTCGCGGTAATATTGTACCTGGCCCCTTCCAGGGCCGCACACTTGGCGAGGCCTATGAGGCCTGCCTTGGCCGCACCATAACTCGACTGGCCAAAGCCGCCCATTACACCCGCTATCGATGTCATGTTCACGATCCGGCCCCATTTATTGGCACGCATGTCTTCCCATGCTTCCTTGATGCAATAGAAGGCGGAGTTGAGACATAGCTTTACCTCGTTATCCCAGTCTTCTGCGGACGTCTTGGCGATCGTCACCATGCGGCCCATCTGCGCCGCGTTATTCACCAGAATTTCCACGGGGCCAAGCTCACTTTTTATGGTCGAAAAAACCTTCTGAACATCGCCGTAATCCCGCCCGTTCATCTTCACAGCTATGGACCTTCGGCCCATTGCCTTTATCTCGTCCGATACAGACTGGGCCATCTCCATATTATTGAAGCCGGTCACCGCCACATCATGCCCCTCCCGTGCGAGTGTAAGGGCAGTGGCCCTTCCAATACCTCTTGGCATTGTAGCGCCGGTCACTAATGCGAGTCTTCTTTCCGCCATGCTCTCCTCCTTAGGCTACGTTCATGATTCGTGTTCGGCCCCCGTCCTGTTCGTCCCGACACCAGGATGGATCGCCCGGGTGTTTCACTAAAGGAAGGATTCGCTCCCCTTTTGAAGGCGTCCCCTGCGGCAAGTGCCTTCCCTCATGCTACTGATAACGGGTAATGCGTCGGCTTTATCGTCTGTGTTTTGACTGCAGACGCATTATACAATGGGAGCCTATGGGCCGGGTACGGCTTTTTAGGCGCGCCTTTACCTTGTATATTATTGACGCCCCATGCGTAGCTGGATAAACTGAGCCCTGATTTAGAGGGAGGAACCCCAATGAGCGATGTCGCGGACGAGGAATCAGGAGTAGAAATTAAGAAGACCCTCTGCTGGCCGTCTCCGGGCTGTCACTGCAATTGCGGTTTGCTGGTGCGTGTCAAGGACAACAGGATCCTGAGCATCAAAGGGAACCCGGATTTTCCCTACAATCGCGGCTCGGTCTGCGCACGGATTCCACACTTTCGCAAGTGGCTGGAACATCCCGACCAACTGATGCATCCGCTCAAACGACAGGGGGATCGCGGCGAGAACCGCTGGGAGAAAATATCCTGGGAGCAGGCGCTGGACGAGATTGCCGAAAAACTGCAGACCATCAAGGCCGAACACGGCGCCGAAAGCCTGTCCACTATTGAGGGAACCTACCGCTCGGATTTTTATGCAATCCGAGCGCGCTTCCTGAATCTGTTCGGCAATCCGGCCAACGTGGGCGCCTCCGGGACCGCCTGTGCCTGTAATAAAGTCGCGCTTGCCTACGCGCTCGCCGGCACGAACATTCCCTGCATTCTGGCGCCTCCAATAAAGCGGTTGAACTGCCTGGTATTGCTGGGACGGGATTACACCGAGGCGAATCCGGTTCGACGGCGCCCGATGCAGAAGTGGCGTGAGCGGAAACCCGAAGCCAAGTTGATTGTCGTCGATCCGCGGCAGACCGAAATGGCGAAGATGGCCGACATGTGGCTGCAGATTCGCCCCGGTACCGACACGGCTCTGCTCATGGCCTGGATCCACGTGATCCTGGAGCGCGACCTATACGACCGGGAATTCGTCGAGCAATGGACGTACGGCTTCGAGCAGCTCAAGCAA
The DNA here is from genome assembly GCA_016934295.1 of Acidobacteriota bacterium. Classification (GTDB taxonomy): domain Bacteria; phylum Acidobacteriota; class UBA6911; order UBA6911; family UBA6911; genus UBA6911. The sequence continues at coordinate 23,051 of JAFGTD010000038.1, read as the reverse complement.
CGGGCCGCGGAGTACACCCCGGAAAGGGTTGCCGAAATTACCTGGATACCGGCCGATCAGATCATCGCTTCCGCTGTTTGCTATGCCGGAAACAAGCCCGGCTGCATCCACAGCGGGCTGGCACCCGATCAGCTGGGACGCAATGCCACGCGGGTGGAGCAAGCCAAGCTTTGCCTGCATGCCATTACGGGGAACATGCGGGGCGAGGCGCCCGGCATGGCTCCCGAAGGACCGGGACCTGTCGTGAACGGGGTGATGGCCATGCGCGATTCCATGTTGCAGATGGAGGAACTCTGCTCTCCGGAAACTCGCGCAAAACAACTGGGCAGCGACCGTTTCAAGCTGATGACCTGGCCTGCCTACGAGCGCATGAACGCACTCTACGAGCAGATTTACGGCGTGCCCCTTTGCATGAGCGGGCACAGCTTTGCCGCTCCGGAACCGGTTATCTGGCGCAGCATTGCGGACGGCGTTCCTTATCCTACGAAGGCGCTCATTACCTGGGGCAGCAACCCCCTGCTCAATGCGGCCAACACCGGGATGGTCTACAGGGCCCTGAAAAGTCCAAACCTGGATCTGCATGTAGTGCTGGAACACTTCATGACGCCGACGGCAATGCTTTCCGACTATGTGCTTCCGGCAGCCAGCAAGCTGGAGCGGGGCACGCTGTCCACGATGGAGGACTTTACCTCGATATTGGTCGCTGCCGAGCGCGCCATACAACCGATCGGCGAGCGCAAGCCCGACTACTATTTCTTCCGGGAGCTCGCCATCCGCCTCGGTTTCGGAGATCACTTCCCGTGGAAGACGGAAGAGGAGCTTTACGACTACCGCCTCGAGCCTCTGGGTATCACCTTTAAGGAGGCGGCCACCCGAAAATATGTGATTGCCAGTGCCGAGCCCTGGACCCACGATCGTATCAACCCCCGGACCGGCAAGGTCACCGGATTTGCAACACTGAGCGGCAGATTCGAACTCTATTCGAATCTGCTCGAGGAGCTGGGATACGATCCCCTGCCGCACTACGAAGAGCCTCCGGAGAGCCCGGTAAGAACCCCTGAGATTGCGGCAGAGTATCCTCTCATTCTGATCAATGGGGGACGATTCATGCCGCAGTTTCAGTCCGAACATCGCCAGTTCGGCATGGGACTGCGCGAGCAGCACCCCGATCCGCTCCTGCAGATCCATCCGGAAACCGCAGAACGACTGGGCATCAGCGAAGGCGACTGGGCCAGGATCGAGTCTCCGAGAGGCGCCATTGTCATGAAGGCGCAGTTCTCCACCGGGATCGATCCGCGCGTGGTGCATGCGGAACACTGCTGGTGGTTCCCGGAGCAGCCCGGAGAGGAGCCGTCCCTGCATGGTTTGTGGCAGTCGAATGTGAACGTACTGACGACGGACGAGTTCGATGCCTGCGACCAGGTCACTGGAAGCTGGCCGGGCCGGGCCTTGTTGTGCCGGGTAAGTCGAGTCGATCCGGCCCCGGGGAGATAGCCACCTGCCGGCCTGTAGCGTGATTTCCAACCTGCAACTTTTCATCAGGAGATTCATGGCTGTTCATAATCGAGTAATTATAGGTACTGAATACGGCCGGGTTGAAGGGACCCGCGAGGACGGACAATATGTCTTTAAAGGAATTCCCTATGCAGCCGCTCCTGTCGGCAGGCTGCGCTGGCATGCGCCTCAGCCGCCCGAGCCATGGAATGGCGTGCGGCCGGCTCTGGAATTCGGACCCGTTGCCCCCCAGAATCCCATGCTTGGCATGGAGGCGATGGCCGATTTTGCGGTCACGGAGCCACAGGATGAGGATTGCCTGTATCTGAACATCTGGACTCCGGCGGCAGATAAGGCTCGCCGTCCGGTCATGGTGTGGATTCATGGCGGAGCGTTTATTATCGGTTCGGGTTCCCAGGAAATGTTTCGAGGAAACACTCTTGTCAACCGCGGCGATATTGTTCTGGTTACGATCAATTACCGCTTAGGGGCGCTGGGATTCATGAACCTGAATGAAATCACCCGGGGAAGAGTTCCCGCCACCGGGTGTGAAGGACTGCTCGATCAGATCGCGGCGCTGGATTGGATCCGCGAAAATATCGAAGCGTTTGGAGGGGATCCGGACAATATCACGGTATTTGGCGAGTCCGCCGGCGCGATGAGCATCGGGGACCTCCTGGGCATGCCCGCGGCAAAAGGGAAATTCCGGAAAGCCATTCTGGAAAGCGGCGGCGCCGCTACGGTGGGTTTGCTGGAGGACAGCGTAGATACGGCTTCCCGATTCCTGGACATTCTGACATTGAAGGGCACGGATGCGAATCCTCTTTACTCCCTGACAGTGCAGCAGATCCTGTCCGCGCAGCAGAAACTGAACGCCGTCCTGCATGAAAAGGACAATAGGCTTACTCCGTTCCAGCCGGTTGTAGATGGAATGGTGATGCCTGAAATTCCCATCCACGCCATTGAAAAGGGCGCTGCGACAGGCATCCCGACACTGGCCGGCACGAATCTCGACGAATTCAGACTGTTCAACGCCATGGATCGGAGCTTTCGAAAGATGGATGAAGCGGGCATGGTCCGGCGTCTGGAAGCCATAATCCCGACGGAGCATCTTCCCGATGTAGTTACGGCTTATCGAAGAGGAAGAAGTCAGCGTGGAGAAGACACAGGAGCCGGCGAACTACTGACGGCGATTCAATCGGATTATATGTTCCGCATCCCCGTGCTCCGGCTTGTCGAAGCGCAGTGCCGGAACCGGCAGCCTGCCTACAACTACCTTTTCACATGGAAATCCCCGGTGATGAAAGGGAAACTCGGCGCCTGTCATACTTTGGAGATCGGTTTTGTTTTCGGCAATTACGATGAAAGGTTCTGCGGCGCCGGTCCGGCTGCGGATGCCCTGTCGCATAAAATGCAGGATGCCTGGATTGCATTTGCCCGCACCGGAAATCCCGGCTGCGAAAGCCTTGGCTCCTGGGAACCCTATGGCGAACGAAGGAATGTGATGGTATTGGATAAAGAGTGCCGGCTTGAGACTGCACCCTATGAAGAGGAGCGTCGCGTCTGGGACAACTTTGAAATGCCGGTCACGAAACCGATATAAAAAGTAGTCCCTGTCCATTCAAAGCGCCTTATTAATGGCTGAGACGGTGAATGTATGTAAAATTCCACATTTTTTATACGCACCTATAGTAAGATCTAGACCGGCCAGCGTATTTACAGCGATTATTCAGAATAATACAGAATTATATAAAGCTGCGAAGGGTCTTGTATGAGAAAGATTTTTGAAAACGGGGCTTATTTTTCCTGTCCGCGAGCCGCGAAAACCCGACGATTCGCCGCCCTGATCGCCTTCCTGGCGGCGGGACTCCTCGTCTCCTCCTGCGCCGGCGGCGGGACGAAATCGGTGCCCGAAGAGACGGGCGGCCTGACGTCGGACCTCCTGAAGTCGGTTGACGAGACGTTTGAATCCGACCTGCCGATCGTCATCATCGACACCGGCGGTCTCGTGATACCGGACGAGCTGAAGATCGACGCGAGGATGATTGTCATCGACAATCCGCCCGGCGAGCGCAACCGCGTTACCGACCTGCCGGCCCTCGACGTACAGATCGGGATCGAGATCCGTGGCTCCACGTCACAGCGCTACCCGAAGAAGCAGTACGGTTTCGAGACACGGGACGAAGCGGGGGACGATCTCGACGTCCCGTTCCTGGGATTTCCCGAGGAGAGCGACTGGGTGCTGCACGCGCCTTATGCCGACAAGAGTCTCATGCGGAACCATCTCGCCTACACGCTCTGGCGCCGCATGGGGCGCTACGCGTCGAGAACCCGATTTGTCGAGGTTCTTTTCCGGGAGAGCGAAACCGAGTTCGCTTACAACGGGGTCTACGTCGGCATGGAGAAGATCAAGCGCGACGGGGACCGGGTCGACATCGAAAAGATACGCGACGACCTCTCAGGGGGATACATCCTGAAGGTCGACTGGCCCGATCCGGATGAATGGTTCTTCACCGGACCGAACGGCGTCGACGTGATCGTCGAATACCCGAAGGCCGAGGATATCACGCCCGCCCAGCAGGCTTGGATCGTTTCGTTCGTCGACGATCTGCACGCGAGCCTGCCCCCGCGCGCACCCGGGGGGGCGTTCGCCGGATACATCGACGCGGAGAGCTTCATAGATTTCCTCCTCCTGCGGGAGTTCTTCAAGGACGTCGACACCTACCGGGCGAGCACTTACTTCCATAAGGACAAGACAGGACTGCTGTGCGCCGGCCCTGTCTGGGACTTCAACGCCTCTTCGGGAAACGGCGGGTACATGGGACTCGATCAACCGGAGGGATGGATGCTCGACATCTGGCAGGATGCCGCCGCCTGGTGGCGCGACCTTCTCGTCGACGACGGATTCAGAGACCTTCTCGTCGCGCGGTGGGAAGGTCTCAGGATCGACCTGCTCTCTCAGGGATCGGTGGACGCGGCAATCGAGGAGACCTCCGTGCTTCTTGAGGAGGCGGCGGAGCGCAACTTCAGGCGTTGGCGGGTGCTCGGCGTCTACGTGTGGCCGAACGTGTCGCCGATCGGAGAAACCTGGGAGGAGGAGATCGAACGGCTCCGCGACTGGCTGCACGACCGTGGAGCCTGGATGGACGGGAACATCGGGGAGATCGGCAGGTTTTCCTGAGCTTTCATGCCGACCATGACACATCCACCGGAAATACCATTACGCTTTTCCACCACCAGAACCACCGGACTATCGATCGTGTTTCGCGCGATTTTGGCCGGAAACTGCTGCCGGCAATGGGCGCCGGCTCGCGTATTTGCGGCCGCAACTTCGGCGTACTTCGCGACAATCCCGTCAAATACAAGCTGCTCGTGGAAATGCGGAACCTGGCTTTCAAAGAGCATATCTGGGCCATCCGATACGAAGAGCTTCGCCAGCGCGACGCCGAAAAGATCGTTGAGGCTCCGGTATCGGTTCTCGGTACAGAAATTGTGCCCACCGCGGAACTGTCGCGGTAGAATCACCGGGAGAAACGGGTGTTTGCGGAATCTTCGATTCGGCTAGAGGCGAAGGCGGAAGGTCCACCCCTAAACGATTATTCGTTATTTCTCGTCGAGGATGATCCTGGCGTCAACCGCAACGGCTCCTTTCTTATACGCGAACAGCGGGTTGATATCCATTTCCTTGATTTCGGGATTTTCCTCGATGAAGGATGATAATTTCATCAGCGTATCTTCGAGGTATTCGATGTCCACAGGCGGCTGTCCCCTGTATCCTTCAAGCAGGCGATAGCCCTTGATCTGCCGGACCATCTCCCCGGCATCCTGTCGCGTCAGAGGCGTAATTCTGAACGCGACATCTTTAAGGATTTCAACCGATGTGCCGCCGAGCCCGAACATCAGCATCGGTCCGAACTGCGGATCCCGGGTCATGCCGATTACCAGTTCCAGCCCGGGCTGCGCCATTTTCTGTATGGAGACGCCGTCAATCCGGGCCTTGGCCGCCTTTTTCCTGACCGCCGCCATGATTTCATCATAAGCTTTTCCGATATCAGCCTTATTCTGGAGCTTCAGCTTTACGCCCCCGATATCGCTCTTGTGCGTGATCTGGGGCGAAACGATTTTCATGGCTACGGGATATCCCATCCTGTCGGCGGCGGCAACGGCCTCTTTCTTGGATGCGGCCAGAACCGGCAGAGTCACCTTAATGCCCGCACTCTTCAGAACCTTTTTGCACTGGATTTCATCCATGATAGGCGTCTCTGTCTTTTCCAGGATGTTCAGGAAGAGTTTCCTGGTTTTGGATCCTTTCACGGGCGCCGGGATTTTCTTGTCGGCGGCACGACCGGTTCTGTTTCTCTGCTGGAATTTGGACAGGTGGGACAAAGCCGCGAAGGTTCTCTGTTCCGACATGAATACTGCAATGCCGTTGGCGAAAAAGTAGTCGCGAATCTTTCTTCTTTCCTCTTCGAGGTAGATGGACTCGGTGCCTGTCATGTCATCCGGAAGGATGATAATGACGGGCTTGCCGTACTTTTTCAGGACCTTGACCGGGACTTCGAGCAGTTCCTTTTGATCTTTTTCCGAAGGAGCTGTGGAGCCGCTGAATATCTTGCTCATCTTGACCGAGAACAGAATCCTTCTTACGACGACAACATCCACGTTCTTGTCCGCGGCCATGGTCGAGAGCAGACCGTACAGGAGTTCCTTCGGAGGATGCGGATTGCCGACGTCGACCGGATTTCTAAACGATAATCCGACCCCGGGGAGAAGTTCGGCCAGTTTGTTTTCGGTCTGTTTCGTGAACGCGGGCATCTCCATGCCTGCGGTATCGCATGCGTCGGCGCCCAGTACGGTGCCGGCTCCGCCTCCACTGATGTACCCGACTCTCATGCCGCATCCCTTCGGCAGATGGTTGAACGCGACGGTCGCATCGGTCATTTCATCAAGAGTGGATACCTGAACGGCGCCCGTCTGGCGGAAGAAAGCGTCCCAGGCTGCTCCGGTGCCGGCGAGAGAACCGGTGTGGGACGATGAAGCGGAAGCGCCCATCTGTGTCAGGCCTACTTTCCAGATGATATGGGGCTTTTCTCCGGCGTTTCGGCGCGCAATATCAAAGAAGCGGCGGCCGTCCCGGACACCTTCAAGATACTGTGTGATTATCCTGGTGTTCTTGTCGTCCATTAAAAAATCGATAAGGTCCGCCTCGTTGACATCGATGGCATTGCCGTAGCTGGCGAATTTCGAATACCGGATACCCTCGCCCTGAGCGCGGGCGATGATGCATTCCGAGAGCTGACCGCTCTGGGCGATCAGGGCGACCGGACCCGATTCCTTTGCGAATTCTCCGCCTGTAACCACGGTTATGCCGCCGCTGGGGCAGTAAGGGCCGAAGCAGTTGGGGCCGATCAGTCGCAGTTTCCCGCCAATCGTTTTTACAATTTCTTTTTCGAGTTCACGGCCCTGCGCACCGGTTTCGCTGAATCCCGCCGTGAAGGCTACGGCGGCTTTTATATCCTTGGCGATGCATTCATTAAGGGTGCCTAAAATATACTTAGCGGAGACGGTGATGAATGCCAGATCGATTTTGTCCTTTATTTCATCGAGACTTCGGTAAATTTTATGTCCCAGGGTTTTTTCGCCTTTATAGTTGACGGCATATATTTTCCCCTTGTATCCAAAATCGTGCAAAGCCTGGATAAAGCGGGTTCCATAGGAGTAAATGCTTTCGGACGCACCGAAAACCACTACGGATTTTGGTAGAAAAAAACGATTGAGCACTTTGTCTGACATAGTTACCCTCAAAATTTTGCCGGGCAAGGTTGTTTCAATGAATCATAATTCGGTTTCCTGCCCTTATGTTCTTTGTTTTTAATGTCTTGTCTTATCTCTTGGCTGATATTGGCGGATTTCAAATCAGGTAAAAATCAGTTGCAAACATTTCCAAAAGAATTTCCCGGAACCTGCTTTTAAATCACTCTAAATGTTTTAAATCGTGCATAGTATAGCCGATAGCTGTTTTACCCGCAAGTATAGTAAGCAGAATAGGCGTCACGGATATTGTTTGATAATGTTACGATTAAAGGAATTCTTGATTCTTTCCCTGTCCGCTATCCTTCCCGATCCAGTGAATCGGTTTCATACTGTAATGAAATCCTGTTTCACAGATGAAGGCCCGATGTATAAGAACAGCTAATATTTTAAACTTATATCATAAAATATGCTAAATATTTTTATTGCAAAAAGCGCAATCGGACGATAAAATATACATCATGTTTTATGAGTGGGCATTTTTAAAGATCGGGTCAAAGGAGTAGCTTTATAATTCATACTGCAATTTTAATGCACTGCGTTTGTTTATAGCTGGATCTGCACCACTTTTCGGATGTATTGAATCGTAAAGGACACAACGACACGCCAATACATCGACCGGGAATAACTCTGTTCTCAGGTAGTGGAAGAGTCGTGTGTCTGCGAGGAGTACGAAAATGTCAAAGGTAATAACCGCTCGGGAAGCGGCCATGTTAATACGGGACGGGGCTACCATTGGAGCCAGCACCCAGGGATTGTCCGGATGGGCTGAGGAGGTTGCCATTGCCGTTGAAGACCGGTTCCTGGAATCGGGGCACCCAAAGGATGTAACCCTTGTACACGCCTGCACATGCGGGGATTACAAGAAGAGAGGAACCACGCATCTCGGTCATGAAGGCCTGGTTAAGAGGCTGATCTGCGGACATACACTATCATCACCCAATATGGTCAATCTGATCGAGCAGAATAAAATAGAGTGCTATCTTATCCCGCAGGGTGTGATCTGCCAGCTGTGGCGTGCCATCGCCGGTAAGAAGGTGGGTGTGATAACGTCGGTAGGACTCGGCACCTATGTGGATCCGAGACTGGAAGGAGGCAAAATCACCTCCATTACGAAGGAGGACCTGGTCTCCTTGATCGATATCAACGGCCAGGAACAGCTTTACTACAAACCGTTTCCGGTGGATGTGGCACTTATCCGCGGCACTGTAGCCGACGAAAACGGGAATCTGACTATGGATAACGAGTCTGTTATCCTGGAGGCGCTTCCCCTGGCGATGGCCGCGAAGAACAGCGGCGGTATCGTGATAGCCCAGGCTCAGAGTCTGTCGATGAACCACAGCCTCCACCCCAAAAGGGTAAGAGTGCCGGGAACGCTGGTGGATCATGTTGTCATCGCCAGGCCTGAAAACCATATGCAGACCCAGCAAACTCTTATGGACCCCGCATTGGCCGGGCATATTAAAGTGCCCCTGGATAAGATCCCGACCCCGCCCTTTCACGTAAAAAAGATAATTGCCCGCCGTGCGTCCATGGAACTTAAAGCAGGGGATGTCATCAACCTGGGCGTGGGAATACCCGCCCAGATCGCCGGAACGATTGCCGAGGAGAGATTGTTCGATTCCGTAACGATCACCACGGAACTTGGTGTTTTCGGCGGGATTCCGGCTGATGGACTGGATTTTGGAGGCGCCTACAACGCCGAGGCTATGATCGACCATTCCTCCATGTTTGACTATTACGAGGGAGGCGGCCTGGACGCGACCTTTGTCGGTCTAGCCCAGGCGGATCGGTGCGGGAATGTCAACGTCAGTAAATTCGGCAACCGAGTGGCCGGTCCCGGCGGATTTATTAACATCACCCAAAATTCCAAAAAAGTGGTCTTTTGCGGTATGTTCACGACCGGTTCCGAAGGAGTAGTGAGTAACGGGGCACTGTGTATTACGAAGGAAGGCCAAGGCCGAAAATTCGTCCGGGAAATAGACCAGGTCACCTTCAGTGGGGAATACGCAATGAAAAAGGGTACACCTGTACTGTTCATTACCGAAAGGTGTGTTTTCAAACTGGAGAACGGGCAACTGTTACTGATTGAAATTGCGCCCGGAATCGATTTGCAGCGGGATATCCTGAACATGATGGAGTTTAAACCCCGTATATCCGGGAAACTGAAAGTCATGGATCCCGGCATATTCCAACCGGTCTGGGGAGGATTGGAGGCATCCATCCACGGCACTGGCGACGGGCGGGAAGATTATTATAAAATGGCAGATGCCGTCACAGTGGGAATCTTGTAAGAAATGCGGGCTGGGCGTGCTTCGATAAGGCAGGCAAACATCCCGGCGTAATGACGGAATCCTGTTCCCGACAAGGGATGAACACAAATTTCCTAATAGAGATCGGCTGATCTGACGATAGAAGCAGTGTACTCAAATTATAGACTGATGGTGTGTGCCTGCTATGGAATTGCTGACAAATTCGTCCGGTTGGCTTGCGGTGACTTTATCCTCCGAAACCCTTGTTACGGCGCTATCTTCCGGCACTGAAGGCTTTGCGGGATATGCGGGCAGGGAAATGATCGGACGCCCGATCACCCGGTTTCTTGCCGATAAAACGGTTTATGAAATGCCGCAAATCCTCAATACCGTAGAAGATGAGGGAAAATGGGAAGGGGAAATCATTTATCGTGACCATCACGGCAAGAAGATCAAAACTCGCGGTTCGGTAATACTGCTCTCGGACAAAGAAAGCCGGCATTCGGGATTTCTTTTATTATCAAGACGGATCGAATTTCAGGATTCGAGTGATGAAGACGGGTCCTTTTGTGCGGATGTCGGTTCCCGTGTGCGGGCGCTTGTTCACGATCTGAATAATCCACTCGCCGTTGTAATGGGTTCTACTCAATTGCTGGCTCTGAACGTTCATTGCACGGGGAAGATAAGGTCGGATATAGAGAAACTCTATTCCGAGCTTGAGAAAATGGCCCAGGTCGTCGAAAAATTACACGGGTATGCTTTCTCGCTTTGTGAAGGAGTCTCCGATCCTGAATCGGAAGAAAACACTGTTCGAAACAGTGCTTAACCCGGACCTTTTTTAGAAGGAAATACGCTCCGCCATTTCAAAAATTTCCGGGTTGATAAGGATTTTCCCGTCTTCCTCCAACTTTTCCCTGAACGAGCGGAGGTAATCTTCCAGGTAAGCCGCCTGCATGGAGCTTAACATCTGGTTGTATAATTCGTCTCTTTCCTTTTCGAAGGCGGCTTCGTCAAACGGAGATCTGGCTTTTACCTGGAGAACGGCCGTCGTATCCGTCATCTCAATCGGTTTGCTGATATTACCGGGTTCCAATTCAAAAGCGGCGGCATTAAACGCGTTCATGTTTGCGATATCCGGTCCGGGTGATTCGCTTATCTTGAAATTCGGGCTGGTTTTCAACTCGTAACCCTGTTTGCCGGCCGCTTTGGCAAGGCTTTCCATTTGGGCGGATTCATCCGAAAGTGTCTTTGCCGCCTCTTGCATCCGTTCTTTGGCTTCGGCTTCGATAAAATCCTTTCTTACCTGTTCCCGGGATTCCTCGAATTGGCCGGGTCTGGCCATCTGCACCTCTTCAAGTTTGGCAAATGCATATCCCAGAGTATGCTCAACGACATTACCGATCGAGCCGATCTCCTTGATCTGGAATATGTCATTCAGTAGGGCTTGCGAAATACCCAGGGAATAGGGGTTGTCGTCGTTCTTGAAGAGGTCTGTTTCCTTGACTTCCGTTTCTACATCCAGCTCTTTCCCGATCGCCTCGAGATCTTCCAGGTCAGCCGAAAGCTCGGCCGCTTTCTCGGCTTCATTTTTCGCCTTTTCCTTGGCCTTTCTGAATTGGATGGTCGTCATCAGATTGAGACGGTTCGATTCGAGAGTCGGTCTGTCATGCCGGAATACTTTGATGATGTGAAAGCCGTAATCCCGGGTGCGGACAAGACCGGAAATTTCACCCGGATTCAGACTGAAAGCGGCTTCTTCGAATTCCTTCATCGGCATTTGACCACGCTGCAACGGTCCCAGGTATCCACCCTGATCGGCGCTGCTTGTATCTTCGGAGTATTGATTTGCCAGGGCAGCAAAATCCTCGCCTCCCTGAGCCTTTTTCAGTACGGCTTCAGCCCTGGTCCGAACCTCTTCCTCCTCGGCGGGATCCTTCACCAGAAAAAGGATGTGGGCAACTTCGACGGTCTCCGGAACAGGATTCCTGTCCCATTCGTCCTTAATTTCTTCCTCGGTTACCTTGATGGCTGGAAGTATCTCAGATGTCGGCACCAGCAGATACCGGGCCCGCCGTTTTTCCTTGATCCTGTAAGTTTCCTTGTTCTCTTCAAAGTATGCCTGCAACTCTTCATCCGTCGGTTTTACGCGCTTTTTAAAGGTGTCTTTATTCAGGAGGACGTAATCGACTGTGGTTGTTTGATTTAATCTGGAAAATTCTTCCCGCAGTTCGCGATCGCTTACATCCAGCGAATCCGTAATGGTTCTTGATAATTTATTCGCCAGTTCGGTATACCGTATATCTCTTTCAAACCTTTCGAGGGGAATCCTGTTGGCGGCAAGAATTTGTTGGTACCGTTCCAGCCCGATAAATTTTCCGTCAACCTGCAGCTCCGGGTGTTTAATAATTGCCTGCCCGACTTCGTTGTCGGTTACGGTGACGCCCACCCGGTCGGCCAGAATTTCCACGATTTTACTGGTGATTAAACTATTGAGAATCTGTTGGGATATTCCCAGGGACTTCAGCAATTCCGCATCCAGTTCGGTCTGGGCATTCTCGTTCAGCCTTTGCAGGCTACGCTGGTAGTTTTCAAGGAACTCTTTCATGGAAATAGTCTCTTCGTCGACGATGGCCGCATAGGAGCCCAGGGCGGAACGACCGGAGCCTCCCAAATTCAGAGCCACACCCCAGACGACCATAGAACCGCCGACGGCTATAATGACGACCCATAGAACAATGGCTTTCATCCGCTTTTTCTTGCGCATAATATCAAGCATGGAAAGAGTACCCTCCGTTCGAATTCAGGTAAAAACACAAAGTATAACACATGATTTTGGAAGAAAATTAAGGATACATGCCCGCTATGCATCCACCCTTTTACGGCAAAAGGCCGTGTTTCTGTTAAGCCCTGGTTTCAAAAGGCTTCGGTCCGGTTCCAATTTCATGAATTCCCTCAGGATTATATAATAATACTACTGTACCCTTCCGATGAGGATAGTGAGACCTCGTTTATCCGTGTGTCGGCGTGAGGTTAATTTTGTGCGTACTCATTTATCCGCATTTCTCACATTGAGTAGAATCAAGAATGTTTGAACCACCGAAGATCGGGATTGTATACAGAAGTCAACCGCCTCAGATTGTAGCGGATAAAAATGTCCGGGGAATGCTGTGGAGATTCGAGCACTTTCGTGAAAAGGATATTTTTTCCGGGCCTATGATGTTTTTGAAGGATTACCTGGCAGTCTTTTTCCCGCTTGAGAGCGATTGCCCCGATATGCAATGTCATCTGTCAAACTTATTCCCCGGCGCCGAGCTTGTCGGATATCGGGATTCCACCGTGGATGTATCCGGAACATTGTCCAGGACCGAAACCGGTCTTCTCGCCGTGCAGTTGCCGATGCCCTTCTACCTCGCTCGCCATTTACTGGAAGGTTTTTCTCTAACCAGGAATCAGCAAAGGGAAATTTCTCTCGTTCGGCGGCATTCGGATGTGGTGCAGGACTTTTTCGAAGCCTTCGTTACGACTGTGGAATCTTCTTCGGATACACAGGATCGCAGCCTCGGAATGAGCCTGCTGGCCAATAAGCTACTGTCGAATATTCGGGCTGAAGATTGCATCCTCTACCTCTTTGGAGACGGGACCGGAACCCTGCAGCGATCCTACAGCACGGGAAACATCAAGGACCTGGATCTGTTCGAACACCATGCGAACAGTTCCATAATAGAAAAGGCAATGCAAAGCGGGAAACCTTACCTGAATAATCATTATTCATTTGAACTGAAGGTTCCTTTCAGTAAAGATAGTGTTTTTATACGATCGATTCTATGTTATCCCTTGCAGTTTCGCGGGGAAAAAATCGGCGTCATCGAACTTATCAACAAGGAAAACGGAGCTTTCACCCGGCAGGACCAGTCATTGCTCGAGTTGCTGGCTCATCCGCTTGCGATCGCGATTCAGACGCTGGATCGTTTCGAAGAGGCTGAGAGGCGTACGATAACGGATGATCTCACGAAGCTTTTCAACTATCGTTATCTGATGCAGTATCTTGAAGCGGATGTAAAACGTTGCCTGCGCTACAAGAAAAAAGTATCCTTGCTGTTTATCGATGTTGATGGCTTTAAAAGGATAAACGATACTTTCGGGCACCTGGTGGGAAGCCAGGCCCTGTCCGAAATGGGACAGGTTTTTCGCGGGATGGTTCGAGAAACCGATGTCGTAGGAAGATATGGAGGAGACGAATTTGTGATTGTTCTGCCGGAAACCCCTTTGAACGGGGCGATGGTCATAGCCGAGCGAATCCGAAAGAAGGTTGAAGAGTGCGAGTTTGTCGCACAGAATCTTAGCATACGCCTGACTGTAAGCCTCGGGGTAGCCAACTGCCCCAAGCACACCCTCACGGCTGAAGGATTGATTAAAAAAGCGGATGCAGCCATGTATCGTGCCAAAGAGCTTTCCAAGAACAGCATCAAAGTCGCTGTCTAAATAATATGAATTTTAGATCGTTATTCAGTTTCTTTTCCAACGATTTGGCCATAGATCTTGGAACCGCCAATACACTTGTCTATGCAAAAGGCCGGGGCATCGTAGTGAATGAACCCTCGATCGTCGCACTTCATTCGATGAGTAAGAAAGTGGTTGCAGTGGGGCATCAGGCAAAAGAGATGCTCGGGCGCACCCCGTCCGATATCGTGGCCGTCAAGCCGATGAAGGATGGAGTCATCGCGGACTTCGACGTAACGGAAGTCATGTTGAAGTACTTTATCAAGCGAGCGCACAGCCGCAACCATCTGCTCAGCCCCCGGATCGTGATCGGGATCCCGTCCGAAATCACCCAGGTGGAAAAAAGGGCGGTGCAGGAATCCGCATTGCGCGCGAAAGCCAGTGAGGTCTACCTGATTGAGCAGGCCATGGCCGCCGCCATCGGCGCGGGTATGCCGATAACGGAAGCATGCGGCAACATGATTGTGGATATCGGGGGTGGAACAACGGATATCGCCGTAATCTCGCTTTCGGGGATTGTTTATTGTCGCTCAGTGAGGGTAGCCGGCAATGAAATGGATGAAGCGATCATCCAGTATATAAAACGCAAGCACAATCTTCTTATTGGCGAACGCACGGCGGAAACCATTAAAATCCAGGTCGGGTCCGCGGATCCTCTCGATCGGCCGGTGAGCATGGAGATCAAGGGGCGCAATCTTATTGAAGGAGTGCCCAAAACCATCACGGTTACCGATGACGAAATCCGCGAAGCTCTGTCCGATAGTGTCGGAATTATCGTCAACGCCATTAAGGTGGCACTGGAACGCACCCCGCCTGAGTTGTCTGCGGATATCATGGATCGAGGAATCGTATTAACGGGTGGGGGCGCGCTTCTGAAGAGATTGGATAAAAGACTCAGTTCGGAAACAGGATTGCCCGTATTCGTCGGTGAAGATCCTCTGTCTTCGGTCGTCCTGGGAACGAGCAAAATGTTAACGGATTTGAATCTGTTCCGGAGAGTCTGTGCCCAGTAACGTGTCTTCAAAAAAAAACAGAGAACGAGCCGTTGTGGTCATTATCCCGCTGCTTGTTTTCCAACTGGCGCTTCTTTCATTTCAAATACAGAATCCTGACGGAATAACACCCATCAAGATGGTGGTGCTGGCGATACAGGCACCTGTCGTCCATATTTCCTCCATTATTACCGACGGTATCGGGAATCTATGGAGTAACTACGTCTGGCTGGTCGGCGCCAGAGCTGAAAATGAACAGCTCCGGGAAACCGTACGACGGCTTTCGAGGTTGAACAGTTCTTACGAGCAGATCAAACAGGAAAATACCCGGCTCAATCGGCTGCTATCCATGAAGGACCGTTTCCCGAACCGGACTGTCGGAGCCCGCGTGATTGCCCGTACCCCCGGATTTTTATCGAACGTGCTTTATATAAACCGTGGATTAAAAGATGGATTGCGGACCGATTTCCCCGTGATTTCCGGGGACGGGATTATCGGAAGAACGATCCTGGTTACGGGAAATCAGTCTCAGGTCCAGTTGATTACGAATCCGGACGCTTCCATCGGAGTTATGATGGAAAACACGAGGACGCTGGGTGTTTTGAGCGGATCGGGAGATTCCCTGTTGGATCTGAACTATATCAGCAACACGGAACAGATCAACCCGGGGGATGTGGTGTTGAGTTCCGGATTTGACACCATATTCCCCAAGGGATTCAGAATCGGCACAGTCGTCGATTGCCGAAAAGGCGAGGGAGTCTTTTACCAAATCAAAGTTGAACCTGCGGTGGATCTGTATCATGTTGAAGAAGTATCGGTTATACTAATGGAACCCTGATGCTCCGGAACGCACCATGGTTTCTTAACTTTAAAAAAGCCGGTGTTCCGAAATGCCATGAAATACCTGTTCCTTGCATTGTCGTCATTTCTAGCCATCACCGCCCAGATGATAGCAGGGAATAATTTTTTCATTTTCAACTTCCTCGATCTTTCGTTGATCCTGATCGCCTATTGGGCCATATATCGCAGCCGGACTCAGGCTCTCTTTGTAGGATCCTTGACCGGGCTTTTGCTGGATGCCGCCATGGGATGGCCCCTGGGATATAACGGATTCGGCAAGACATTGGCGGCTTTCATCATCGGACAGTCCTGGAAGAGGTTTAACACGAGAGAATCCTGGGTGCAATTTGCGATAATCGCCGTTTCTTCTTTGGCGAGTTCCGTCAGCATGTTCGGCCTGTTCTGGATAATGCAAAGAACCACAAGCAGGATTTTCCTCGGGGCGTCGCTCGTGCAGGCGCTTGTAACGGCCTTCATCACAATAGTAATTTTCACCCTGATGGAAACCTACAGGCATAACCAGGCGGATAAGGCACACTGAAGCAATAAGAATGTGGAACTGCAACAAGAGACCAATAAACAATTCGTTCAACAACGGCTGAATTATTTTCGTTATCCGGTCCTGTTGATTTTTTTGATTCTGGTTGCCCGTCTCTGGCAACTCCAGATAATCCAGGGTTCGGAATATTCTCTGAAAGCGGAGAACAACCGTGTTCGCACAATAGAACTGACGGCGCCGAGGGGCGCGATTTTAGACAGGAATCAGGTCTCGCTTGCCGAACATCGGTCTTCTTTCACGGTCCTTCTGTATCGGGAATCGATTAAAGATCCTGACGCTACAATCCTTTTTCTCGCCGAAAAGCTCGCAGTCAATCCTGAAGACCTGGAATCCAAATTACGCAGCAGCCGGGAAACCGGCCTGTACCGTCCGATCGTTGTAAAAGAAGTAGCCGGCATGGAAGATATTTCGATTATTGAAGCGCACCGGAGGGACCATCCGGAAATCCAGCTGGTGCCGGAGCCGCGACGGTTGTATCCCTACGGCAGGCTGGCCGCGCATCTTCTAGGGTATGTGGGAGAAGTAACGGAAGAGGAGCTTGACGGAAAAGAGTTTCCAGGCGCCGAAGCCGGTTCTCTGGTGGGAAAGAGCGGTATCGAACGGATCTACAACGAGTTGCTTGCCGGGCAGAAAGGACAACGGCTGGTTCAGGTGGACAGCCTGGGGCGGGAAGTGGGCCTCTTGGATGAGAAACATCCCGTGGTTGGAGGGAGCATCCGGTTGACATTGGACCTGAAGCTTCAGTCCGTCGCCGAAAAAGCCCTGGAAGGCAAGGTCGGCGCAATCGTCGCCATGGATCCCCGAAACGGCGAAATCCTGGCTATGGCCAGCGCCCCCTCCTTTGATCCCAATGCGTTTTCGACCAGGCTTTCTCACAAGGACTGGAACGCGCTGCTGGAGGATCCCGATCATCCCATGCAGAACCGGTGCATTCAGAACAGCTACGCACCGGGTTCCATATTCAAATTAATACTGGCCGAAGCCGGGCTGCAGGAGGGGATCCTGGGTAAAAATACATACGTTACCTGTACAGGATCAGCGGAATATTACGGTGAGACTAAAAACTGCGGCGACAGAAATGGACACGGGCGCATACGGCTGGAAGAGGCTATCGCGAAATCGTGCAATATATTTTTCTACGAACTGGGCAGAAAACTCGGAATTTCTAAAATCGCCGAGCATGCGGCAATCCTGGGACTGGGTGAAAATACCGGTGTGGATTTGCCGGGCGAGCGCAGCGGGATTGTTCCCAGCCCGGAATGGAAAAAGAAAACCCTGGGGGAACCGTGGTACCCGGGAGAAACAATTTCGGTTTCCATCGGGCAGGGCGCCGTTAACGCAACTCCGCTGCAGATTCTGCGTACCGTATCCGTACTGGCCAACGGAGGGGACGTTGTCACGCCTCACCTATTACTGGACGCGGAATACGGTCCGAAAGAGCCGGAATGGCCGGTGAGACACGTCCCGATCAATGAAGATACCGTGCGCAGAATCCATGAAGGGATGTGGAAAGGCGTCAATGTCGCCGGCACCGGATATAACGCCGCAATTGCCGGCATTGACATATGCGGTAAAACCGGAACGGCGCAGGTTGTCAGTAGTGAGACTAAAAAACGGTTTCCGGGGGCGGGGGACGATCATGCCTGGTTCGTCGGTTTCAGCAGCAAGGAGAATCCCGAGATCGCCGTTGTTGTTTTTGTCGAGCATGGAGGCAAGGGCGGGACGGTTGCGGCTCCTCTGGCGAGAGAAATATTCGCCTCTTACTATAAAAGGGGGAATTAAACGGTATGGATCGGCGGTTGCTGCTCGGTTTCGACTGGCTCTGGCTTTTAACGCTGCTGGCTTTGTCAGGAGCCGGCATCGTTGCGATCTGGAGCACAACGGACGGCACTAGCCTGGATTCCTATTTCGGCAAACAGGTCATTTACCTATGCTGCGCCCTGGCGGTCTTTTTGGTTCTCCTGTATTTCGATTATCACGTTTTTTCCGATTTTATCGTCTTTATTTATGCTGCCGGAATGGTTTTACTGGTTCTGGTGCTGATAATCGGCGTTTCCATTCACGGAAACAAGAGCTGGATCGATCTGGGATTCTTCTCATTTCAGCCTTCGGAAGTAATGAAGATAATCGTGATTATTGCCCTGGCAAAATATTATTCCAGGCTCGAGGGCGAATACCTTGGATTGAAGGAGCTTTTTTGGGGAGGTCTCATTGTATTTATCCCCATGTTTATGGTTGTGCTGCAGAAAGATCTGGGCACAGCCGTCACTTTCCTGCCTATTTACGGAGTTCTTTCCTGCCTGGCGGGTATCCAAAAGAAACATATAGTCTTTCTTGTCATCGTTGTGGCCATTGCCGCTCCGCTGGGCTGGTTCAGCCTGCAGGGATATCAAAAAGGGCGGATTGTAAATGTTCTGAACCCCTCCAGCGATCCCTACGGACTGGGGTATCAATCCCGGCAGTCGGAGATTGCCATCGGCTCGGGGAAGTTTCTGGGAAAAGGATTCAAACAGGGTTCCCAGGGCAATCTCGGGTTTTTGCCTGCCCGGCACACGGATTTCGTTTTTGCGGTCCTGGCTGAGGAACGGGGATTCGTCGGCAGCATTACAGTTCTGGGCCTGTTTCTGTTCCTCTCCTACAGACTGTTTCGAACGGCCAGGGAGGCGAAAGATAAAGTCGGCATGATGATTGTGACCGGAGTGATGACCCTGTTGCTGTTTCACATGACGATCAATATTGGAATGGTGGAAGGGTTGCTCCCTATTTTGGGCATCCCACTCCCGTTTGTCAGTGCCGGAGGGTCGGCCCTGATCACTTATTACGCAGCGATGAGTCTCTGTATGGGAGTTTGGTTGAGACGTTACGTAAATTAAGCCAATTAGATGTTCTTGCATTCGGTCTTCAACGCAACTACCATAGTTTTTCAGACCGGTTTACAACGAAGGATTAATAGCAACACTGCTTTTATTATAGGAAAAGTTATTGAGATTACCGGTCGCGAATCAACGGTGAGAGTGTGGTTCGCCACGAGAGAAAAGGATCTTAAATCGGGAATATTGCGATAGCCG
This sequence comes from Acidobacteriota bacterium, assembly GCA_016934295.1. Taxonomy (GTDB): domain Bacteria; phylum Acidobacteriota; class UBA6911; order UBA6911; family UBA6911; genus UBA6911. The sequence continues at coordinate 3,535 of JAFGTD010000038.1, read as the reverse complement.
TGATGCATGGCATTCGATTAATCTGCTCGGAAGGACACGGGTTTTTGTAAGTTTTTGTGCCGCATTTAGCGACACGTGCAGGATTCATGCGCCGGTTCCATATTTATCCCTCGGGAACGAAGTAAATCCCGAAGTGAAGAAACTGCAGGTATATTGCGCTGAATCTTCAGCAATATCGCTTCCCCTCTGCATCTAATTTCTCCTGCGACACCCACCGTATTTGCACCGCCACAAACTGGAGTACTTAAATGATTAAAGAGATGATCGTCGCCAGCACGGCTCTGGAGACGAAAGTAGCAATTTTGGAAGATGACCAATTAGCCGAACTTTACATAGAGCGGAATCGCAATCGAAGCATTTACGCGAATACGTATAAAGGGAAGGTTACAAAAGTTCTCCCCGGCATGCAATCTGCCTTTGTAAACATTGGTCTGGAAAAAGATGCCTTTCTCTACGTTTCTGATTTAATAGAAGAAACGGATGAATATGACCAGGTATATACGGCCGTCGAGGAGCGGATAGACTCGCCTTCGGCTGAAGTTGAAGAACAGGAGCGTCCGCAGCACAGAGACAGAAGATCCGAACGGGGTAGGCCTCGGGAACGCCGGGAACGGTCCGAGAGATCCAGAACCGGCTCCTCGCGAACGTCCTCAAGAGAGTTGATTCCGGCCGTTCCGCTGGAACAATGGAATATCAGCGCCGAAACGGAAAGGGAAGTGGAATCACATCTCGAACCGGGTTCTCTGTATGAACCGTCAGATATTCCGGCAGCGCAGGAGTTGACGACAAATGGACCTGCGGGACAGGCCCCGCCGCCGGTACAACAGCCGGAACAGACAGAATCCCCTATTCCCAGGAGGGAGGCGGAAATACTATCCGGGGATACTCCTGCGGATTCGGAAGCTGTCTCCCTTAATTCCGCATCTATCAGAGATGACGGAGAACAGTTGCCTTTTGCCGCGGAACAGGCAAAATCCAAGTCGGGATTTACAAGGCGCCGCGGAGCGGCGACACGCCGAAAGCGATATACCTCCACGCGGAATGAGAATCGTACCGAGCACCAGTCCATCGACACCATGTTGCAGGAAGGCCAGGAAATTCTGGTACAGGTCGCAAAGGAACCCATCGCCAAGAAAGGGGCCCGCGTAACCAGTCATATCGCCCTTCCAGGGCGCTATCTTGTTTACATGCCGACAGTGGCGCATATCGGCGTTTCCCGCAAGATCGGTTCGGACGCGGAGCGGCTGCGGTTGAAGGACATAATCCTCAAACATCGGGATCGTTTCCCGGGCGGGATCATTGTTCGAACCGCTGCGGAAGAGCATAGCGAAGAAGATCTGGTCAATGACCTGAATTTCCTCGTCAGGCTCTGGGAGGATATCCGGACCCGTGCGGATCGAGTGTCTGCTCCCGCCCTGGTTCATGCCGAAATGAACCTGGTCCAGAGAATTCTCCGGGATCATTTTTCCTACGCATTCGCCGCTGTCAGGGTAGATGACGAAGATGAATACCGGCGGATTGTGGAATTCGTGGACAAGATTTATCCCAACCTGGTTCACAGGGTAAAACTCTATACCAAAGACAACTACATTTTCGACGAGTACGGCATTACGCCCGAGATAGACAAGCTGCTTCACCCGAAGATCTGGTTGAAATCAGGCGGGTATATCGTTATCAACCAGACCGAGGCTCTGGTCAGCATCGACGTCAACACAGGAAAATTCGTCGGCCGCAGCAACAGTCTTGAGGAAACGATCACGCGAACGAACCTCGAAGCGGTCAATGAAATCGCCCGGCAGTTGAGATTGCGGGACCTCGGCGGCATCATCGTAGTCGACTTTATCGACATGGATGAGCGGAAAAACCGGAAACGGGTGATGGAGGCCCTGTCCGAGGAAATTGCCAAAGACAAGTCGCCCAGCAAAGTCCTGGAATTTAACGAGTTCGGGTTAGTTGCGATCACGCGGAAAAGAGTGAAGCAATCCCTGGAACGCTCCCTGTGCCAGCAATGCCCCTATTGTTCGGGATCGGGAATGGTGAAATCGGTCGCGACGACGTGCTACAGCATTTACCACGAAATCGAGAAGATGGCCGATCATGTGGACGAGCGTTCCGACCTGATGATCCGGGTGCACCCGGATGTCGCACGAGCGCTGCGGGAATCCGAGTCGGATGTCGTCGAGGAGATCCGACACCTGCTGAAAGATATAGACGTGATCATTAAAGCCGATCCGACTCTTCATATCGAACACTTCAACCTGGTGAACTGATTGTAAAAAGGTTCACAATGGAATGCATATTTCCGGGAGGATGACGGCAATATCCGTTACAAAAATACGGGGGCATAATACTTTATTGCACTGCCAAACAGGTATTATGCCCCTGTATTTTTCAGGATTCCAGGAGGGATTTGGCCTCTTCCCAGAGAGCGTCCATCTCTTCGAGCGAGGCATCTTTGAGTGTGCGTCCCTGTTCTTTGATCGAGGTTTCGATAAAGCGAAAACGGCGATCGAATTTCTCGTTGCTGCGCCGGAGGGCGGTTTCCGGGTCCACCCCCAGAAACCGGGCGGCATTTACGGCTACGAACAGAAGATCGCCGACCTCGTCCGTGATCCTGTCTGAACTTTCTTCCTCCTGAGCTTCCAGCAGTTCAGAGGCTTCTTCCTGCAATTTTTTGAGTATGTCTCCCAGGCAGGGCCAGTCAAATCCGACGCGGGACGCTTTGGCCGTCATCTGATAGGCGCGATGCAGGGCCGGAAGCTTCGAAGGGATGCCGTCCAGCAGCGATCGTTTCGATTCCGGAAGGGAGGCGGATTTAACGCCCTTTTCGGCCGCCTTGATGTCTTCCCAGTTTTTGAGCACTTCACCGGACGTTTTCAAATCCGCATCGCCGAAAATGTGGGGATGGCGCCCCGTCATTTTTTGATGGGATCTGTCAATGACATCGGCGAGATCGAATTCACCATTTTCGCGGGCAATCTGTGCGTGAAACACTACCTGAAAGAGCAGATCCCCCAGTTCATCCATGAGTTCGTCGGGATCGTCCATGTCGAGAGCGTCCAATACTTCGTAAGCCTCTTCGATTAACATCGGTTTCAGGGTTTCCCTGGTCTGTTCCCTGTCCCACGGACACCCGTTCTCTCCCCGGAGCCGTCCTACAAGCTTAATCAGTTTTTCGATATCCGCCTGCTTTTGATTCATTTCCAAATACTCTCCAATCGGCTGTTACTCCTGAAGGGAAGTCGGATTGAATATCCTGTGACTCCGGGTGATTTTTCGGGGTCGGTATCGGCGTCGGCATCGGAATCGGTTTTTAAAAGTTCGACCCCGATAGCGATTCCGACCCCGACACCGATGGATTCCCGGCCCAGCTTTTCGCTTCGAAAAGAGTCACAGGCCAGAAGCCAGAAGTAGAATCAGACTTTGGATACTCTGTTCTGGCTTACTGAAAGCATTTTCTCCTGGCTCCTTCACTCATTGCTCCTTTTCCCAAGAAACGTGTTCTGTATATTCAGTTTACCCAGGTACCAGCCGG
>JAFGTD010000037.1 GCA_016934295.1 Acidobacteriota bacterium | reverse complement strand
TGCTGATCGATGCCGGGGCAAATTTGAATTCTAAAACAAAAAGTGGCGAGACAGCGCTTCATTGGGCGTTACAGCTTGGGCATACAGAAATTGTCGAGCTGTTGCTCGACGCTGGAGCAAAGGCAAATGATTATGAGCAGGTCAGCTTGGGGATAATGTATCTTGAGGGCAATGGAGTTCTTCAGGACTATAAGGAAGCAGAGAAATGGTTTCGCGAGGCTGCAAAAAAAGGAATCTCTACGGCGCAGGTCAACCTGGGGATAATGTATCTAAATGGTACTGGAGTTCCTCGGGACTATAAGGAAGCAGAGAAATGGTTACGCAAAGCTGCAAAAAAAGAGATATCTACAGCGCAGTATATTTTGGGAGCGATATATTTCGAAGGCTTGGGTGTTACGAAGGACTATAAGGAAGCCGAGAAGTGGTTTCACAAGGCTGCAAAACAAGGGGTATCTACGGCGCAGGCCAACCTGGGGATACTGTATCTTGAGGGCAATGGAGTACCTCAGGACTATAAGGAAGCAGAAAAGTGGTTTCGCAAGGCTGCAAAAAAAGGGAACTCTACGGCGCAGGCCAACCTGGGGATACTGTGTCTTCAGGGCAATGGAGTTTCTCAAGACTATAAGAAAGCAGAGAAATGGTTACGCAAGGCTGCAGAACATGGGGATACTGCAGCGCAGTATATGTTGGGAAATATATATGTCGAAGGTTTGGGTGTTACGAAGGACTATATTCAAGCCTACATGTGGTTGACCTTTTCCATTGATGGGTCGACGGACAAGCAAAACCAATTCCTTGAAAAAGCAACGGATTTGCGTGATTCAATCGTTAAGAAAATGACGCCCCGGCAAATAACTGAAGCCGAACAACTGGCAAAGACAAAGGAATGGGAACTTACATACTTTAAAAGAATGAACAATGGAGCCTACAGTGCCGGAAGAGATGTAACCGAGCCCATTACATTGCGTGGCCCCGTGCCTCCCTACACAGAGCAGGCACGCAATTCACGCATCACTGGTACTATTGGCATGCAATGTTTTATCCGAAAAGATGGAACTGCGAATAACTGCAAGATTACAAGGGAATTAGGATACGGTTTGGATGAGTCAGCCATCGACACCATTGAAAATAAATGGCGCTTTAAGCCAGCCACCTACAAAGGTAAACCGGTCGATTTTCAAGTCGACATCGAAATTACTTTCTCTATTTACTAGTAAGATCCGGTTACTTCATGGACCATGTGACGGCTGAAGAACCGCAGTAGAGGAAACCTGCCAAAATTTGTAGAATTCATTCACAGCCGGCAGTCCTGAAGAATGGACTTGTGCAAATTTCCAAATTATTCAGGGTTGGAGGGTTGGGGTCGGACCAGAGTTATTCTTGTTATCAAAAGACTTAACCCAGTTTTAGCTCGCATTTTTGGCCCTTAGAGGAATATTGGGAGGCCCTTTTTTAAATCTAAGCGAATCCGCCTTTATATATAAACGAATTTGGATCAATCTTCTTTAGGGTGGGCAATACGCCGGATTAGAACTTAGGATTTCAGGGTTTTTCACTGAAACTATACAGCGCCTTATAAGTGCGGATATAAATGCTCCCGTTCCCGATTGCAGGTGTTGCCTGGCACTCTTCTTCCAGATCGTTGACTGCCAGCACCTCCCACTGGGGGCCGGCTTTCAGCACGCTGACTTTCCCGCTGTTGCTCACAAGATAAATTTTCCCTTCTGCCGCCACAGGCGACGCATAGTAAGAATCAATAGCGTCTTTCGTTCTCCCGAGCTTCCATGCCTCTCCCGTCTCCGGATTCAGGCTTACCACAATACCGTTGTCTATCACCATGTACAGAACTCCCTGATAGACGAGTGGAGAAGTCAGGTCTGAATAGCTCTTCTTGTTGCGCCAGAGCAGGTTTCTTTCGGTCTGATCCCCGGACCCTCCGGCCCGCACAGCCACCAGACCATGTTCCGATACGCTTTCCTTAAGGACTTCCTCCCATTCCCCCTGTGTTAAAAATCCATCTTCATTCCTGTCGACCCATCCAAAATGGTCGCCTAACATGGGATTTTCACGGATTTCGGCTGCCGAAATCTTGTCGTCTTTGTCTTTATCAGCCTGGGATACTTTAGCCCAAGGATCCAACTGCGGCTTGTCCGCGCCATGAGAGGTTGCGAATATTATTCCGTTCTCCAGCACGGGTGTGGAAATCGGAGTCGTTCCTTGCTTTCCCACCCACCATAAATTCTCTCCCGAATCCAGCGAGTAGCCGTCAATCCGGTATGCCCCTACGATCACGACCTGCGCTTTTCCATCTTCAGGCGTCCATATGATTGGAGTGGAGTATGCTTCAGTTTTTGCCTGCGGTCTTTCTTTGCGCCATTGAATTTGCCCATTGTTTTTGTTCAGGGTTACTACGAATGAGCCGCTCTTTTGATCGCACACCTGCACGAGCGTATTGCCGTAGACGATCGGCGAAGCTGAAATTCCGTAAAAGTTTCGGAACGGTCCGAGCTTGAACCGCCACCGCTCTGTGCCGTCCGGACCGTAAGAGACCAAGCCGAAATCGGGAAAGAACGCATAGATGTTTGTTCCATCCGAAGCGGGAGTCGGAGTCGCCGTATCGTTGTCTTTATAAATTTCCTGTGTGCGATCTCTCAGAATTTCCCGTTGCCATACCGCTTGACCCGTCCCGCGGTCCAAACACAGTGTAATCAGCTTCTGCCCATCACTCCCGGTGACTACGATGCGATCGCCGATCAGAATCGGCGACGAGCGCCCGAAAGGCACCTCCGTCCGCCAATCCATATTCTTTGCAGGGCCGAACTCCACCGGCATTCCTGTCGCGTCGGAAATCCCGCTGCCGTTAGGACCGCGAAAACGATCCCAATCCGCTCCCCGGCAGGTCGCGGCAAAAATAAAAAAGATTATTAACAATTGCCTTGCCACCATTACCCCCATTCGATAGTCATGCAGAGTTGGGCCATGTTCCTCGGAACATAATAACGGAAAATATCAATCTACCGTCGCCTTTTCCTGTTATTCACAGGTTTTATGGCTTAGCGATCTTAGGGTGACAGGATTGTTATTCGGAGGGCTGGGGACGGACCCAATGCTGTAATAAGCGATGCTGCAGACGAAGTATTGTCTCCGACAGTTCAAGGAGTAAGGCGGGAGGAGAACGTTCGAACGTTCAACGTCTAACGTTCGAACGTTTTTATATACAGATATATCGCGAAGAAAAAATTTCATAAAATGTCCATCTTTAATTTTCAGATTTTGAAAAATCATCAACTATCTGACTTCACAGGGCGAACACACTTGTCCGGCGGCCGAATCTTCGATTCGGCTAGGGCGAAGCCGGAAGGTTCACCCCTTCCACCACCATTCCTCTCTATCATCCGAATCCGCAATTACTGCCGACTGCTGACTACAGACTGCCGACTGGTTTATTCCTTGACTCAAAAATGTCAGTTCCATATGATCCGTTCCATCGATAAAAAGCGAAAATCCCTCTGTTCATTAAGGAGGTTGCGAATATGACTACGTGGCATGATTACCTAAAAGAAGAAGGGCAGCCACCGAGTTGGCCGTACCCTATACGATTCGAAGAGGAGCAGGAGATTGAAACCGATATCCTTGTGATTGGAGGGGGTATCGCCGGCTGCTGGGCCGCCATCAGCGCTGCCAGGCAGGGAATGAGCGTGGCGCTTGTAGAAAAGAGCGATACTGTTCGCAGCGGTTCCGGAGGACCGGGATGCGACCACTGGTGCAATGCCCCGGCTAATCCTCTTTCCAGGGTAGACCCGGACGGCTGGGCGCAGCATATGGCCGATCGCCCCTACAGCAATGGCATCGGCATTCAGATCCAGTGCCGGGAGGATTTCGATACCCTGCTCGAAATGGAGCAGATGGGGGGCAAAATCCGGGATACTGAGGATGAATACGTCGGTGCCGAAGGCAGGGACGACAAGACAAAATTCATGATTTCTCCGCGCTACGGCACGATTCACAGCTATTTCCCCGATCCCCATATGGGGGAGCCGAATTTCAACCCGCCGGAAAAAAGAAGTAATGTCGTTATCCGTGTCTGGGGCAGCACCTTCAAGCCGGCCCTGAAAAAGGAATGCCAGCGCCTGGGTGTCAAAATTTTCGACCGGGTGATGGGAACCGGCCTGCTTACGGAAAACGGATTACAGGGAGCCCGGGTGATCGGGGCTACCGGCCTGAATACACGAACGGGCGAGTTTGTCATTTTCAAATCCAAGGCCACCATCCTGTCTACGGCGGGAGCCGGATCCATCTGGTTCATGAGCATGGAGTTGGGAGGATTTTCCAACATGCATTCCCGGGCGATTTCGGGGGATGGTACGGTCATGGCTTTCAGAGCGGGAGCCGAGCTGACCAAGATGGAAGCCGGCGGAGTTGTGCGGATTGCCACGGGATTCAAGCATAAGTGGTATACCGGGGGCGGCGATGCCAGTTATGAAAATGTACCCCTGGTCGACGCCAACGGAAAGCGTCTGCCCTATCCCATCCAGGGCTGGGTGGATGCCGGCGCCATGGTGCCCGCGCCCGGAGTCGAGGAGAAAATCCGCGAAGGCATCCTGAAAGGCGAATACGCTTTGCCTTTCTACGCGGACTTTGCTTCCATGCCGAATGTCGAACAGGATGCGACCTGGAAACTGATGCTGGGAGAAGAGGCCACCACGAAGATCATCATCAAGACCTTTAATGAGGCGGGTTTCGATACTAGAAAGGACATGCTGCAGAGTTATAAGTTCATCGAGGGGCAGAGCCTGCCGCAGTGGCGGGAGGCGGGCTACGGCGGAGGCCTGCTGGTGGACTGGAACCTGAAGACCACTCTCGACGGGCTGTATGCCGCAGGAACCCAGATGTTCGCCCCGGAGGATCACAGTTATGCCGCCGCAACCGGACGGTATGCCGGACGGAAGGCGGTCGCCTATGCCCGGGAGATCGGTGGATCCAAAGTGTCGCGGGATCAGATCGAAACCATTAAGAACAGGGTATACGCCCCTGTCAGGCGCACGAGCGGCATTGAGTGGAAAGAGCTGCACGCCGGCCTTGCCAGAGTCATGCAGTATTATGTCAGCGAGTTCAGAACCGAATCCCTTTTCAAGATGGGAATGGATGCCCTGCAAAAAATCGAAAGGGAATCGGTGCCCATGCTCTACGCGCTCGATCCCCATAAGCTGATGCGCACTCTGGAAGATCTGAGTATGCTCGAATACGCCAAAATAATCATCCAGGCTTCGCAGGCCCGGAAGGCCAGCAGCATGCCGCTTCAATTCCAGCGTATAGATTACCCCGATGTCGACCCGCCGGAATGGAACAAATTTCTTACCATTAAGCTGGAGAACGACAAGGTGAAAATCGGCGATCTGCCCCCGGAATTCTGGGGCGACATGAAGCAGCAGTACGAGGCGCACAACAAGGACTACGAAGGCGTGTATCGGGGGAAGTAACCGATCTCGCCCAGGATATGTCTGAAGAATTGATCTGGAGGGGAATGTGGCCAAGAAAGAATCATTTGCTTTACCCAATGTACAAACGCCGAACCAGCCGGTTATTTTCGATCCGGATTATTGCACCGGGTGCAATATCTGTGTAGAAGTGTGCCCGATAGACGTGTATATACCGCATCCCGAGGAGGGGAAACCCCCGATCATCCTCCATCCTGAAGAGTGCTGGTATTGCGGTAGCTGTGCGGTCGATTGCCCGTGCCCCGGGGCCATAAATTTCAACTGGCCGTTACAGGCGCGTGGCTATTGGAAGAACAAGGAAACCGGCAAAATCGGTCAGATTTAAAATTAAAGCCTGGAGGTGTTGAATCATCCTCCAGGCTTTCGTGAATTGTATTTTTGGAATTACGGGCTTGTCTCCGTGCCTGATTCCTTCTAGTCGCTCAGGTTATGGGGGGACTTGCTGTTCAGGAAATCAACCAGTTTCTTCCCGGCGTCCGGAACGCCTACGACGCCGTCTCTCACAATTTCCCGGGCGTCAATTTCCCGGTCGTAGATTTTTTTATTGGCGCCTCCGTCGGACCTCATTGTGGATCCCTCCAGTGACACGCCCGCAAAGAGACCTTTTGCTCTGGAGTAAGATAAAATTTCCGCTTTCATGACGACATCGGTTGCTGCCGCTACGTTCCGACCCTTTGGACCGGCAGCGGCGGAGGCGTCCGCGCCAAGCTTGACCTTGCTGCTCATAACGGATTCCGC
>JAFGTD010000036.1 GCA_016934295.1 Acidobacteriota bacterium | reverse complement strand
GTAACTACTCACCCCATTTGACCAGTTTTCAACCGAAAAGCCGAATACCTTCCTGGCAAAAAAAGGTAGAAAAAATATCTTGGCAACATAGGGTAGCCAAACTATGCTGATGATCCAACAACGATATTGGATCGGGACGCAATGGGCTACTTTGGATCGAAGGCAACATCGGGTTTGTGCCAGGCAATCATTGCCATGATGCCGCCACATGATACCTACATTGAAACGCATTTGGGCGGAGGCGCGATAATGAAGCGCAAACCGCCGGCACTGCACAATATCGGCATCGACATAAATCCGAAAGCTCTTGTCAAATTCGAATGCAGCTACCCGGTGCAACTGATAAACGGGTGCGCGCACCGGTTTCTGTCCGATTACGAATATCAGGGTAGAGAGCTGATCTACAGCGACCCGCCGTATCTTCTGAGCACCCGAACCTCGGGACGCAGGTACCGTTTCGACTATGATGAAGAAAATCATGTCGAGCTGCTGGGACTGCTCAAACGGCTGCCCTGTCAAGTCATGATCTCCGGGTACCCCTCGGCCTTGTATGACGAACGGCTCGACGGGTGGCAAAGCCTGCAATTGCAGGTCATGAATCAGGACGGGGTCCGCACCGAGAAGATCTGGTTCAACTTCACCGTGGACCGCCTGCATTGGGCCAGCTATGCGGGCAAGAACTTTACCCACCGGCAAAGCGTCAAACGAAAGGCTGCCAACTGGGGCAGACGCTATAAGGCGCTGCCCCGAGCGGAACGATTGGCGGTGCTTGCAGCCATGATGGCCGTCGAGGCGGAAGAATAGACCATGTCCAGCGTCAACAAACAATCCCTTCGGGAAGAGTTCGACACGATGAAGGCGCAGTTCGAACAGCTTTGCACCGAAGGCAAGATGGGCTCGGACAGCCGCGCCCTGTTTCAGACCATGTTGATGCTCTTCGAATTGCTGATGGCCGTATTCATGGAAAGACGTACGACCAAGGACAGCAGGAACTCCAGCAAGCCGTCTTCTCAGACATCCAAGGATGAAACCGCGGCGGTTCAGCTTGGCAGCAAAGGCAAGGGCAAAGGCCAGAAAAATGCACGATCGGGCAACAGCCGCACGGTGGAGACCGTTCAGGTCTCCGAGGTTCGTGCCTGTGAAACCTGTGGCGAGGATCTCAGTAAAACCCGGTGCGTCGGGCGTGAACGACGCACGAAGATCGACATCATCTTCGAAAAAGTGGTCAGTCACGTGGATGCTGAAATCAAGCAGTGCCCCGCATGCCGGGCGCGGACCAAAGGACCGTTCCCGGCAGACATGACCGGTCCGCTGCAATACGGGACGGGCATCAAATCTTATGTCATCAATCTGCTCGCCTCCCAGATGGTTTCCCTGAAACGGGTTCAGCAATCGATCAAGACCCTCATCGGACAAACAATCTCTGAAGCAACCTTTCTGAAATACGTATTGCAGCTGCATTACAGCCTGGAGCGGTGGGAACATTCGGCAATCGATCAGATCCTGGCTATGCCCGCGATGCATGTCGATGAGACATCGTTGCGAGTGGATAAGAAGAATTACTGGATCCATGTTTGTTCCGCAGGCGAGATCACCATGAAATTCCTGCATTCCAAACGGGGGCGCGAAGCGATTGATGCCATCGGCGTCATTCCCCGCTATGGCGGGACTATCATTCATGACTGTTGGGCATCTTATCTCGACTACGATCATTGCGGTCACGGACTGTGCGGCTCGCACCTGCTCCGGGAACTGACATTCATTGTGGATGCCAACGGCTATGCATGGGCGAACAATATGAAGCGACTTCTGCGGGAGACCTGCGTCGAGGTCGCAAAGCGTGAAAACAAGAATCTGACTCCGGAAGAATACGCGAATCTGCAAAAACGCTACCGCAATATTCTTACCCGGGGAGAAAAGGAACTTCCTCCCGTTCCCGCCAGACAGAATGGCAAACGAGGCCGCATCGCCAAGACGGATGCCCACAATCTGTGGGAACGTCTCAAAGAGTACGAAACCGCAGTATTGCTGTTTGCCAAGTTGCCTCATGTTTCTTTTACCAACAACCGTGCAGAACGCGATTTGAGAATGAGCAAGGTCAAACAGAAAGTCTCCGGCTGCTTTAGAACCGAGGCATTGGCCCAAGCCTATTGTCGCATCTCCAGTTACCTTCAGACTATGGCCAATATGGGGCACAATCCTCTCATCGCTATTCAGATGGCGCTTTCCGGTCAAATCTATGATGAACCGGGTGAGTAGTTACGAAAAGTAAAAAAAACGAGCCGACTATTTAAATTTTTCAAACACAAGGACCGATGTATTCTCGTCTCCCCGGAAGCCGGGGGATATCTGGACGACTTCCAGAACCCTCCCTCCCTCTTTGAGCGTCCATTCCTCGCTGCTGTTCATTTCCATTTCACGGCCGCCGAAATTGAATTTCGCCGACGAACTGATCTTGATGTTTTTACCATCTTCATTGAAAATTGTGCTGCCCGGTCAAGGTGTATTTGCCCGATATTTTATAAAACAATTCAAGCAGCGCCTTCGCCTCAGGCGTAGCATCGGGATCCGAAGGTTCCACCGCCATACCCACCTGACATGCGGCCGCAATCAGGAAAAAGAAGGACATCCCATGAACGACATTTTTAATTTTCATCGTATTTGATCTCAATATTGTGAATTTATTGACCGAACTTGAGCTTATGATATTCATCATTTTGGGGGAACGAAAATATTGCGCAGCCACAGGGGCGAACCTTGTGTTCGCCCTTTTAACAATTAATAGAATATAGGCGATCAGCAGATGATAGAGGATCTTTTCAAAATTTGAAATATCACGTTAAAAGATTTGAGAAATTTTCCCTTCTCGATATATCCATATATCAAAACGTTCCAACGTTGGACGTTAAACGTTGAACGTGAGACGTTGAACGTTCCAACATTCTTCCGGCTTATGGCTTCTTATTTTATTCAACCCTGTCGTAAAAGAATGGCAAAAGGTGCTATTCTTGTTTGACGTTTAACCCGCATTTTCGTTGGAGGTTTCCAATGGTAAAAAGTTCACCTCGCCAAACCCGTTCCCTGTGCACCGTTCTGGATCCCCGAGGTCAGCCGACGGCCGAGATCCAGCCTCACCCCCTGGCACCCCGTCTCGATACGATCCAGGGAAAAACCCTCTACATTATTGACGTAGGATTCGGCGGCGGATGGGAATTCCTGGAGGAGGCCAACGCCTGGTTCGCACGCAATTACCCTGATGTCAAGACGGTGCTGCAGCACAAAAAGGGCATCATGTTCGTCGACGAGCCCGAAATGTGGGATGAGATCAAGGAAAACGGAGACGCCGTCATTTTCGGCGTGGGCGGTTGAGACGGCTGTACGGCGAGTGTCGCCGCACACTGCAGAGAAATTGAAATAAAATGCGGTATTCCCACCGCGCCCCTGGCAAGCGCGCGTTTTGCCGAATACGCCGCAATGGACGCACGGAACCACGGCATGAACCTGCGCTTCAGTTTCCCGCCCTATCCGCTTGTTGGAAGACCGCGCGAAGTGCTGCGGCAGTATGCGGAAGGCAACGATCCGATCTCCGGCAAACCCTTAATGCCACAGGTCATCGACGCCCTTACCCAGCCTCTGACTGAAAAAGAAAAGAATCCCGAAGCCGCCCGCGGCGCTCCCAGACCGCGTCTTCTTCAACCCGACACCGAGGAGAATCTTCACAAGCTGTTCCTGGAAAACGGCTGGACCGATGGGGCCCCGATCGTTCTGCCGACGGAAGAACGCGTGGCGAACATGCTGACCGGAACCGCCGCCGATCCCAATGAAGTCGTCGGGCGGATGACCATCACGATCCACCAGGAAAAACTGGAATATACGGTGGAAAAAGTAGCCGTCAATGCCGTTATGGCCGGGGCCGGACCGGAACATCTCCCGGTCATCCTCGCTCTGGCGGCCAGCCAGGAACCCTCCATGCCGAGTTCTACCACATCATTCGGAAGAATGGCGGTCGTAAACGGTCCCATCCGCGAAGAGATCGGCATGAATACCGGCCTTGGCGCCCTGAGTCCGTTCAATCATGCCAACACCGTCATCGGACGTGCATGGACCCTGATGACGATCAACCTGGCGGATTCGCGCCTGGGAGAGACCTTCATGGGCTCTACGGGCAACAACGTGAACTACAACAATATGCTGATCCCGGAAAATGAGGAGCGCAGCGTGTGGGAACCGTTCCACGTCCGCAAAGGTTTTAAAAAGGAAGAAAGCACCGTCAGTTTTTTCCAGGGCTGGAGCGCCATCAACAGCATGGGCGCGGCCGGCTGCCGCCGTCCGGCACAGGAAGAAACGCTCATTATGATGCAGGCTTTTCCCTGTATCCAACAGGCCGTAACCCTGGTCATGGATCCCCTTGTGGCCAAACATCTGAAAGAGCAGGGGTTCAATAACACGGAAGATCTCGCCGGATACCTGTCGGATAACTTTAAAATGACGGCCGGGCAGTTCTGGGGATCCGATGTAGTCTACTCGCTGGTCGAACCGAATGCGCGCAATGGAATCGAACCGTTCGCATCATGGCTTAAACTGCCTGAAGATGCCATGATCGCGCCCTATACCGATCCGGAGAAAATCAACATGGTTGTGGTTGGCGGAGAAACCCAGGCGCTCTGGTTTACCACAGACATGTGGTACACCCAGACGGTTTCCGTCGACAAGTGGCGGCCAAGGGGTGGAATTTTTCAAGAGAACGAACAGACGGCTCGACGACGGCAGGCGCGGCAGAAAAGGCATGCCGCCGCTCTGAACGCCTCCGGGTACGATTAATCGGAATTGACGAAAGGATTATTTTCAGGCGGTAATGATTCCCCTTAACACTATTCATGTGGCTTTGGTGAATCCCGAGATTCACCCGAATACGGGAAACATCGCCCGTCTCTGCGCCGCAAACAACATACCCCTGCACCTTGTCGGCAACCCGGGGTTTCGAACCGACGAGCGTTCCGTCAAGAGAGCGGGACTGGACTACTGGCCCTTCGTCGATCTCCGTAAAGAGGCGGATCTCGAGGAACTAAAGACCCGGCTCGACGGATCCCGCATGGTCTATTTCAGCGCCAGGGCGGACCGCCTCTACACCGATTTCGAGTTTCTCGCGGGAGACTGCCTGGTTTTCGGACCGGAATCGAAAGGGCTCCCGGAGCGGCTGCTGTCCGAAAATGTCTCAAATGCTCTAAAGATTCCCATGATCTCGGGCAATGTCAGAAGCCTGAATCTTGCAACCTCCGTGGGGATTGCTGTCTATGAAGCGCTGCGCCAGATCCTGGCCCGTAGTGCCAACAGGACTTTGTAGCAAGCTATTTACAGAAAATTCATCCCATTCCGCCCCGGATGCAGTCTACTAACTTTTTCGTATCATTAAATATGATGGACTGCCGATAAGACAGAATACATAGCAATGTCAGTCCGGTTTTCCTGCAGGATCTGGCGCGGTCAGGCTGTTGCCCGAAAACCTGTGTAAGTAATGTTGTATATATCGGAGGAATACGGTTTTGAACGGTGACTTCAATACCGAAAAACGCTGGCTGAAAGCGGAGATGCACGCGCACTGTAACCTGGATCCCCATGATTACGGCGTCTGCCGGTTCGCCCCGGAAGAACTGATCCAGAAAGCCACCGGGCTGGGCTTCGAAGTTCTCTCGATCACGTGCCATGACCTGGACATCTGGACACCCGAGTTGTTCGATTATGCACGAAGCTGGGGAATTACCCTGATCCCGGGCATGGAAGTTACCGTCGAGAAAAAACGTCATGTTCTTGTTTATAATTCCGGAGAAGATCCGGAAAACCTCAATACCCTTGAAAAAATCCGCGCCAATTCCAGTGAAAAAACACTCATCGTAGCGCCTCACCCGTTTTACCCGGGACCAAGCGGCCTGGGGGGCCTTCTTGAAAAGAACCTGGATCTTTTCGACGCTATTGAATATTCCGGATTTCTGGTGCGGGGACTGGACTTTAACCGCAGGAGTGTGAAGCTTTCAAAAAGAAACTACAAACCGCTTGTTGGATTCGGAGACATCCACTATCTCTGGCAATTGGGGAGAACCTTTACCTGGATATACGCCGAACCGAATGTGCTCTCGGTAATAGACGCCATCAGGCACGGGCTGGTTCGTATTGAGGCATCGCCCCTGTCCTGGTGCGAGGCGGCAGGTTGGTGGGCCGCTACAGCCTGGAGAAAAGTTTTTCGGGCGAACTCACCGCCCCGGGGCGTTCCATCAGATAAAATCGAAGATGGAAGATGCTTTGGAACCCCGCAAAAGAGCATGGAATCGCAGAGCATCCATGTCGGTCAGTAAAGCCAGGAAATTACAGACGGCACGGGCGGCTTCCATTTGTCCTCCTTCAAGGGAATCCTCAATAATGGGCCGGTAATACCGGGGAAACAGCGCCACGCTCTTCTTGTCAAGAACCTCACCCATAAGCAGATGAAAAAGGTCCCGGAGAATCTCGCGGCCTTTCGTACTCATGGCGGCGACCCTGGGATCGGTGATCACCGCTTCCCATATCACGGACTTGCATAAAACCGACAGGATTCTGGCTTCGGGCGGGACTACAAGGCGCCAGGCAAAGTCCGGCCGCCTGCTGCTCCGCGACGCTTCGACGTTAACGGAGGTTATCAGGTCATTCAGGATATTGCGCATGGCGGCTTTCCGATGCGCCCGTTTATCCCCATGCCCCCTGGGCCGGATCCTCTTCTCCAGGTCCAGCAAACGCTCGCGCACCTCCGAAAGAGAAAGTTTGGGCGCGGTTTCCTCCCTGCGGGTTTCCTCGTAATGATTGAAAACCTTTCTTGCAAAAGAAGCATCCTCAAGGTCCCCGGGATGCAGGAACTGAGCCTGCAGCGCATCCTCTACATCATGAACCGAATAGGCGCAGTCATCGGCCCAGTCCAGAACCTGGCAGGCTATCGACGTTTTGAGACGGCGGTTTCCGGACTTCCCCTCTGTTTTCATTATCTCTCCGCCCCGTCGGAGGGCCCATTTCGCCATTGCGAGATCGGAGGCAAAAATGAACTTGTCATTCCGGACACCCTGTTCGTAGGGATATTTCATAACGCCGGACAGGGTCGCACGGGTCAAATTAAGCCCGGGATAATCAGGAGATTTCGGTTCGGCCGCTACCAGAATATGGAAGGTTTGCGCGTTCCCTTCGAATCGCAGGGCGCTGCGGCCCGTCCGTCTCGAACGGGAGCTGACTTCTCTCATACAGGCATCCAGGGTCTGTTCTCCGGCGTGTCCGAAAGGAGGGTGGCCCAGATCGTGCGCCAGAGCCGCGGCCTCAGCCAGCTCAGGTGCCAGGCAACAACCCATTTGAGGTTGTTCGATGAGCAGATTATGGGCGATCGCCCGGGCGATCTGCGCCACTTCGACGCTGTGCGTCAGGCGCGTCCGATAAAAATCCGCCTGCCCGATGCCGAATACCTGCGTCTTCCCCTGAAGCCTGCGAAAAGCAGAGCTATGGAGCACCCGGTCCCGATCCCTCTCCGTAGGGTGTCGATGATCCTTCGAAGAAGCCGGGCTTTCGGGATAACGACGTTGCAGCAAAAATTCGTCCATAAAATATTCTATTCTTTCCTATCGGCCTGTTTTGAACATTATGTCACTGTCCCGGGGCTGTTTTTATATTTAATGCATTCAGGAGCAAATTCGCCAACTTTCAGCTTCTGGCTTCTGGCCTGTGACTCTTTCCGAAGTAAAAAGCCGGGCCGGAAATACATCGGCGTCGGGGTCGGAATCGGTATCGGGATCGAGCTTTTAAAAACCGATTCCGACCCCGACCCCCGAAAACTTACCAGGAGTCACAGATTGTTTAATCCGGCTTCGCTTTTAGATTCGCCGGAGGCCGGGCTGGCTTCTGCCTTCTTTATAATTTATGAATCCTTGTGAGTTCGCCCTTCAGGTACTCAAAAGCCTCCTGCGGATCGTCGCTGAAATGAATCAGATCCATATCTTTTGCAGAGATGGTTCCACGGCGCACGAGGGCATCGAAATTAATCACTTCCTTCCAGAATTCAGTGCCGTAAACCAGAACCGGAGCCATCTTGCGGGTTTTCCCGGTCTGGACCAGGGTCAATACCTCAAAAAGCTCATCCAGGGTTCCAAAACCTCCCGGAAAAATGACCAGGGCTTTCGCCGGGTACACGAACCAGAACTTGCGCATGAAAAAGTAATGAAACTCGAAAGCCAGCTCCTCCGATACATAAGGGTTGATGGACTGCTCCATAGGCAGGCTGATGGACAGCCCTATGGATTTTTCCCCGGCTTCCATCGCCCCGCGGTTCGCCGCTTCCATGATTCCGGGCCCGCCTCCGGAGCAAACGAGCAGGCGTTTCATCCTTCCGTCCAGAGTTTTCGCCCAGTTGACGATTAACTTAGACAGTGTTGCCGCATCCTCGTAATAACGGGACATCCGGACCGCACATTCCGCCTTTGCAATCTCGGCGTCGATCGCGACGGCATTGCCGCCACCGGACTGACGCTTTTGTTTCAAATCCTCAAGCAGCTTTCGGTTTTCTTCCAGCGGCTTGACCCGGGCGGATCCGAAAAACACGATTGTATCCTTGACTTTCTGCCAGTGAAGACGGCTCGCGGGCTCCAGATACTCGCTGAGTATCCTTACAAGGCGACCGTCCTTTCCGCGAAGAAATTTAAGGTTCCGATAGGCTTTCTGCGGTTTACCGGGATTCTTTTCCATTCTTCCTTCTCCTGGCCTGTGACTCCCATAGGGAATCCGGTTTTTTTAGATTTCTGACGGTACATTGGCAGCCTGGTTATCTACATAAAAGGAGCAAGGAGACAGGAGTATAGGCTGATTATTAATTCTTCACTCCGGTTGCCCGGATGTTTTTCTCCTTGCTCCTTTACTCCTGACTCCTTCTTCCTTAATAACCAGCCTGTACTTTCGGAGTCACAGGTTGTTTAATCCAGCTCAGCCGGAGGCTGGGCCCTCAGCCTCCGGCTGAGCCTGAACACTTGCTTCAAACATCTAAGAATAAAGGCCTGCGTGTAAAATAACAACGCCGATTGTGTTGCGTCCAGCTATTCATCGATATCCGCATGATGATTGACCGGACCGGACCCGGCCCCGAGGCCGGGATTCGTTTCAATTGCGCGCGAAATAAAACGTTTCGCAATATCCACGGCATCTTCCATACTGCGCCCCTTGGCAAGCTCCGCCGTGATACAGGCTGAATAAGTGCAGCCTGTCCCATGTGTATGGCGCGTGTCGAACCTGGGCGCGGTGTAACACCGTATTTCCCCTTTGTAATAGAGCAGATCGACCGCCTCCCCCTCGAGATGGCCTCCCTTGACAAGAACGGCATTTGCGCCTTTTCCCGCGATGATCGCGGCCGCTTTCCCCATCGACTCGAGATCCTGGATCGGCATTTCCGCCAGTTCGGCGGCTTCATGAAGGTTGGGCGTTATCAGGAACGCGCGCGGCAGCAATTCTTCCGCAAGAACCGATCGCGCGTCCTCGTCAATAAGAGGGAGACCGTGCTTGCTGATCATGACAGGATCCACGACAAGAGGGAATGTGAAATCCTTCGCTTTTTCTGCAACAAGCCGAACAATTTCACTGTTGCCTAAAGCGCCTGTTTTTGCCGCCGCCGGAGGAATATCCTCCAGCACGGCGTCCATCTGCTTTTCGACAAGATCCGGGGAAAGGATCTCAATTTCGCTGACTTTCCGCGTGTTCTGAACCGTCACAAGCGTGACGACACTGGTTCCGTAAACACCTCTCTGGTGAAACGTCTTCAGGTCCGCCTGGATCCCCGCCCCGCCCGACGGATCGGATCCCGCTATCGTCAACGCCACATACGTCATGAAGTTCGTCTCCCCTTACACGATTCAAAACGACTCAAAGTTGACCCGAATATCTATCTGCGATTATCGAGTTTTTTAGCTGAACCTGGTGCAAAGCATAGTAAAATCAAAACCTGAAATTCAATTAAAAGAAAATAAGGCTTCTTATCATAAACAAAAGAGCGGTTTTCGATAGGGAGCGAGATTCTAAAAACAGGCGTCCATTCTTCCCATACACCTATGGAAGGCTTCCACGATCCAACAGCAGAACACAAGGTTTGGAGCAACCGGTACGTACTGCTGATTTCCGCTGCTGCAGGGCTGCTTCGCCTCCCCGGAATCTTCAGGGGATTCTGGAACATTGATGAACCTTCATGGATGATGCTGGGACAGGCGATCAATGACGGGCACGTCCTGTATCGGGATGTTGTCGACCAGATCCCCCCGTTGACCCTATACGTCTACGCATGGCTGCAACGGATTTTCGGCGACGGCAACGGCTATGCAGTCGCTCTCTTCGGCGCATTCTGGATTGCCGTCATATGCTGGGCCATCGGCACACTGGCATTTCGGACAGCGGGCACTACAGCAGGAATTCTGGCCGCAACGTTATACGGTGCGTTTTCGATGGCGTTCGATCCGGATGACTTCCTTGCCTTTAACAGCGAAACGATCGCAAATGGCCTGATTTCACTGTCCGCCCTGCTTGCTGTGCACGCGACAGGGCCCGGGACGAATACCCGGCGTGCTGTAAAATTCCTCCTGACGGGCATTCTCCTTGCATTGGCGGTGTCCGCCAAAACGCAGGCGAGCGCATGCCTGCTTGCCTTCCTGGCGTGGAGATTGTTTAAAGGAAGGAGACAGGCTCTGCCGGATATCGGATGGATGCTGGGGGGCACATTGGTCGTCGCTGCCGGCTGGTACGCGCAGGTGGCCGGCGCCGGTGCAGCCGATCATGCGTTTCATCTTGTCTTTGAACATCAATTCGCCTTTGCCCAGGTTGGAAGCCTCCCGGCAGGCTACCTTGCCCTGAAATTCTTCTGGCAGACGGGAAAGATCGTACTGTGCGGATTGCCTCTCTGGGCAATTGGTTTATCAGGACTCGTCCGGGTTTTGAGGCGCATCGACCGCCGATCTGAAATGCAGCTTGCACTTTTCTGGTTCGTGTTCGCGATGCTTCTGGTACCCGCCGGAGGCCGGCTGTACGGGCATTACTACCTGCTCGCCTACCCTCCTCTGGCGCTTGCGGCCGGTATTGAAGCATCCCGTTTAGCAGGGTTGCGGGGACTCGGCCGCCGCGTCATGGCATTTGCAGCTCTCTTCACACTCGGTTCCGTCATTGGATGGACGGCCGCCGCCGCGTCGGGTTCCGGTCGGTTGACGCGCTTCCCGGAGGAATCGCGCTTCCTGACGGATCGAACGCCGCCCGGTTCGAATGTCTTCGTCTGGGGTTACGCCCCGCAAGTCTATCTGGACGCCGCCCGCCACGGTTGGCCCGCGTTCTATTCCAACAGCTTCCTGGTTGGAGCCGGTTTTGGATCGCCCGGAGTTCTACTGAAGGAAGCAGGTGCCTGGGAACGTTTTACGGCGGACTTCCAATCTGCAGAAAGCCAGTCCAGGCCAAGCAATCCCGAATTTATCTGCAGCAGGGAATGGGAACAGTTTTTAAGGGAATGGGACGCCAATCCTCCGGCAGCCCTCGTCGACACTTCTCCTTCAGGCTACAATCGGATGGATTATCCCGTCTTGAATTACCCGCAGCTGCGGGAGCGTCTGGAAGGATGGTCCGGACCCGTTCGCGCCGGCGCCATGGACTTCTGGTTCCCCCCGGACAGACGGTGAATGACTCCTGTTGTTTATAGGAGACGGATTTTATTGGGTCTCCCCCAAATAGGAACAATTATATGATGAATAGCAGACCAGCAATCCTATTAATTGTCATTCCTGCTTTTTAACATAATAATTGAAAATAAGTTTTTATATGGAGGGATTGGCCTGTCACGGCATTCAATCACGCCCTTTATCCGTCAAAGGCACTCCAACCGGGGCGAAGGCTTTTTACGTTAGCACGTTAGTACGTTAGAATATTCACACGGCGCTTTTAAATCAAGCTGTCGCCCTGCGAGGGCATGACGAACGTATGCTTGACCTAAACATATATATATGCCTATTATATATGCATGAGAACCACACTAAACATAGATGATGTAATGTTAAAGAAAGCCTCGCGTCTCACGGGAGTAAAGGAAAAGACCGCCCTGGTCCGGATGGGTCTTGAAGCGCTGATCGCGCGCTGCAGCGCACAACGCCTGGCGGCTCTCGGAGGTACGGAACCCGATATACGAAACATTCCCCGGCGGAGGTCGGCCCGTTGATACTTGTGGATACATCCGTCTGGGTTGATCATTTCCGCAGATCCAGCAGGCATCTCTCCATCCTTCTTGATGCAGAAACCGTCTATACTCACCCTTTTGTCCTTGGCGAACTTGCCTGCGGCAATATCAAGAACAGAAAGGAAATAATCTCTCTGCTGCGCGCGCTACCTGCCGTTCACAAGGCTTCCGACGACGAAATCCTTTATTTCATTGAACAGTATCGCCTGGGCGGCAGCGGCATCGGCCTGATCGACGCCCATCTTCTTGCTTCATGCTTCATCAGCAAATGCTCCCTCTATACATCGGACAAACGTCTCCAGGGAGTCGCAGAAGATTTGAACGTTGCTTATTCGAGAGCAGATTGATTATTTAAACGTAAAAAGTAGAAAATTATTTCTAGTTTCTTAAATGTATAATTCCGAAACACAATAATATGCCCAATATAAGGAAACAACACCCAATTACAAATATCGGATATACATTCTGTTTTTTATTAAATGAAACCCCGTTATGTTTTTTCTGGAAATTTGCACATATTTCTGCAAATTGGGATCGAAAAATTATCGCCAAGCAGCCAATTACAGCAATTAAGAATCCTGTAGCCTGTTCAGAAGCAATCATTGAATTAATCTTTAAAATTGTCAGAAGATATTAATTGCTTGTACCAATCCACAAAGGCTTACTGAGCCTGTAGTGAAAGATTTTACACTCTCAACATCCTAATAACTATTTTAAAATTATTCAGGTCGCTTCTGACCTTCATGCCAACAATTAATCTGTCAACAGCGCTCCAACCGGGACGAAGGCTTTTTACGTTAGCACGTTAGAACATTAGCACGGCGCTCGAAACCAGACATCCATATTCCAACAAAAAGACTATTATCGTGAGTGCTCTATTTGCCGTCAGGCCTTCCCGAGCGCCCTCAGCACCTTATCAGGAGTAATCGGATAGTCTAATATCCATTTTCCTATCGCGTTGTATATGGCCGACGAGGTGATGGCCGCCATGGCGGCGCCGATGTTTTCCCCGATTCCGAAAGCGCCGTAGGTGCCGTATCCCAGGTGTGTCTCGGCGAGATGGCAGTCGACCGTGGGGTAGTCGTTCATCGTCCCGAAATGATAGTTGATATGGTCGAAGTTCAGTCCCACTCCGGTGGACGGGCAGTAGACTTTTCCCTCCGTGGCGCTCTTGCCGATTCCCATAACGGCCCCGCCGTACTGCTGCGCTTCGGCGCCCCGCCGGTTGAACAGGTGCCCGATATCATTGGCGCATACCACATTCGTTACCAGGACCATGCCGGTTTCCGTATCCACCTCGGCCTCGATGAAATGCGCCTGCCTTCCCATGACATAGGTGTCACCCCCCATCATCCCGTTCGACATCATGTTTATGGGAGAGTTGACCTCGGGGTGCGCGATTATGGGACTCGTGTTCATGAAACCGCCCACCACCTGGCTGACGGGTCTTCCGCTGTCGGGATCGGCCTTCTCGAAAACATAGCTGTCCTTAATATCGTAATCCTCGGGATTTGTACTCTGTGATTGTCTTGATCCTCCGCCCATATTGAACATGAATCCCGGCATTCCCATCGGCGCCGCCGCCGCCTCCAGGATTTTCTGCTTAAGCTCCCTGGCTGCCGCAACCAGCTGAACGGTTGCATTAACGGTACCGCTGGAGCCGGCAGGCTGAGCCAGGCAATAGGCGCTGTTGTCGGCATGCTGCTCCTGAATAAGCACATCTTCATACTTCATGCCCAACTCGGCAGCCACGCAATGGCGATAGGAGGACTCGGTATCGACACCCATGTCGCAGCGGAGCCCGATAATGGTCACCTTCCCGTCCCGAAGCATAAGGCAGGCATAGGAATTGCTGACAAAAGACATGGCGCCGCGGCCCCAGTGCCACTCATTTACGGACGTGAACCCCAACCCGTGCATCCGCCCGTTTTCGAGCTTTTTCACACCGGGAGCATGCCACTTGCGGTCCCAGTCGATAGCCTTCTTCCCCATTGCAACAACTTCCTTGAGGCTGTGTCTCTGGGGAAACCCGTTTTCCTTCTGATATTGCGTGACCCAGTTCCAGTCGTGACCCCGGCACCCGTCATTGATCATCGCAACTTCGACCGGATCCAGGCCGAATTCACCCGCGACAAGGTCGAACATCACATTATGGGGCACGCAGGATGCGGCTCCGTGACGGAAACATGCCTGATGGCCTTTATTGATTAAAGCCCATGTCTGCGTGCCGAGGATATTGGGAATTTTTGTGCATTCATAGGTTTTATCGACTGCGGGATTGCGCACTCCCGTCATATGCCAGTGGAAGGAAGTAATGGTCCCGTCTTTTTTGGCGCCGACTTTGCAGTTATAGGTCCCTCCTTCATCGCCGCCGCAGTAGAAACTGCTCTCGTCGTATAAAAGTTTCACAGGCCTGCCGTCTGCCCGCTTGGCCAGTATTACAGCGAGTTTTATGAACAGATCGGAATAAGCCAGCCAGGCCAGCCCGCCGAACCATGATCCCTGGTAGGGGAATTTAACCGTGATTTTGGACCAGTGCGTGCTGGCTTGCGATGCGTTTCCCTGACCGGAACCGAACATGCCTCCCATGAAGGGCATCCCCGCAGCCGGTCCTCCCATGCTCATGCCCGCCGCACTGAGGTTTCTCTGCGGATTGGACTGGTGATGCACCCAGAGATCGAGGAAGTCGTTTTTCCACCGGGCCACGCAAACCATGGCCTCGACACCGGCAGGAGAATTCATGCCACGGTCGATCCTATACTCGATAACCTTGTCCGCTTCGGCAAAACCCTTCTCGACGTCTCCGATCTCCCGCTCTTCGGTCATCACTATATTGGAATCGCCGCCCGATCCACTGTTCGACATCCCGAAACCGAAACGCATGGGCATGACTTCCGGCATAACCCTCGGTGCGTCCGGCTTTGCGGACTCCTCCATGTCCAGGATGAAAGGACGCTCCTCCCATTCTATTTTTATCGCTCTTAAAGCCCTATCGCACAGCTCTTCGCTGTCGGCGACTACGGCTACCCCCATTGGATGCTGGTAGAAATTGCTTGTCCCTGCAAGCGTGAGGATGCTGTACATGGCGCCGTTATCAGCCCCGACTCCCCGATCACCGGAAATGTCGGGATCGTCAAATTTCAGAATGTCCCGCACTCCGACGATCTTTTCTGCTTCGCTTGTATCCATATTTTCGATTCTGGCATGCGCATACGGAGAGGTAAGTATCTTTGCATAGAGCATCCCGGAAAGCCGCACGTCCCGAGTGTAAACCGCCTGTCCCGACACCCTGTCAAAGGCGTCCTGGCGCTTCGTGTTTTCTTTAATCGTTTCGCTGGACTCGGGCACTTTCAAGGTCCACGGTCGGTTCAGGTCTGCCATACTCCGCTCCCGGTTGATGGAATTCTTCGAAATGTGTAATGCAGATAAAAGATGCAGAATCTTACATCTACAAACATCACGAAATTCAGCGACATAAATACGGGACGTCGATAATATCCCGCCCTCTGCCGCTCTTCCCTAATTACTCCCCTTCGGCGAAACTTGTTTCGAAAAAAATATGAGGAGGGAAATGGGATATGAGCTGAAAATTTCGGTTCATGCTCTATTCGGGTTCGGTATGGATAACAACGCGTCCAAGCTCCGGGAATTCAAGCCGCAGCAGGCTTTCCATTTCTTCCGCGATGCTGTGCACTTTCTTAATCGGTATTCCCGAACGAATCGACAGGTGCAATGAAAGGTATATTTTGCCGTCCACTTTATGCAGCGTAACATCATGGCAGCCGCAACTCCCCTCGAGGCTGTTTCCAATCGCCCGAATCCGCTCCGTATAGGGAAGGGCCTCTTCCTTTGTGACCGGCGTCCCGACAACCGACTCTTCGGCGCGGGGTTCGATATGAACGTTGATATCGGCAATGGTGGCCGATATCCGCTCGTGGATCAACGCTTCCTGAAGCTTGCCTTCCAGGTCCGTCGCCAGTTCATGGGCGCGCTCGAAACTGAGTTTCGGATCCACTTCAAGGTCGAGGTCGATCCAAATTCCCCGTTCCGTTCGATGCGTGGTAATGTTGTGGATGGATACATGCTCCCGTGCCGCGACCGACTGGATTTCTTCTAAAATGCCTTCATTGGCCTTCGTTGGTACCGTGTGAACAACCACATCCGCTTCCGGAGAAATCCGATTAACAGTTTCCTGGATTTCCCGAGTCTGCTGGTGGGTTTCTTCAAAGGAGAGATGGCGCGGCACATCGACTATCAAATCGACAAATACTTTGTTGCCTACATTCCGCACACGGGCGCGCGATACGGCCTGAATCCCTGCAAGTGCTTCCACCGACCGGGAGATACGGTCGGCAAGCCCCTGCGGCGCCCGGTCGAGGAGTATATCGACGGCTCTGCGGCCCAATCTTATACTGACAATGGTTACGATAACGGCGACAACCAGTGCCGCGACCGCA
Organism: Acidobacteriota bacterium; assembly: GCA_016934295.1. GTDB lineage: Bacteria > Acidobacteriota > UBA6911 > UBA6911 > UBA6911 > UBA6911. The sequence goes on along the minus strand of JAFGTD010000036.1, from coordinate 37,067 downwards.
TCGGCTCTTTGGTAGAAAGCCGCCTCGTCCCCACGATACTGGCCGAATTTCACCAGCCCCAAGCCAATGATGACAACGGCCGAACTCCAGATGTCCGTACTGAAATGCAGCGCATCCGCTTCCAGCGCCTGGCTGCCGTATTTTTTAGCGACACGTCCCAGTGCCCTGGAGCGGGAAAAATCGATTGCGATCGACAATCCCATTATCAGGAATGCCCAGATACTCGGATCGACCTCTATTTTCTCAAAGAAGAGCCTCCGGACGGCTTCGTAGACAATCCAAACACAGGTCAGCATCAGGAGAAAGGTCTCCGCCAGCGCGCTGAGATTTTCTACCTTCCCGTGCCCGTACGGATGGGAGTCGTCGGCAGGACGACCGCTTATGCGAACGGCGAAGAATGTGATAACAGCCGCAATCAAATCCAGCGCAGAATGGGCGGTTTCCGCAAGGATGCCCAGGCTTCCCGTCATCACGCCGACAATCAGCTTGGTGCAGGTAAGAAATACGGCCGCCGCAACCGAGGTCCCGGCGACGCCCCTCTTTTCGCGTACCTGCGCCTCCATGGTCTGCTGCCGGTGATCGGGTTCGTCGACAACGTTCTGCATCAGTTCACCTGTAGAGGCGATTCTTCGGCCGGAGCGCTCCTTGCTCCGCGATCCGGCTTAGCAGCAAGGTAGTATAAACCGGTATTACCCGTCAATTTACAGCTGCGGCGAATCCCTATGAAAAATGCGGACGAAGGCACATGGAATTTCAATCATCCACGTTAATAATATTGTGGAAAGTCTGGCACTCGAAAACTAAATTATAAATCGATTTTACCTCTAACTTTAGACCCACGTCTCCCAACCACTTACTACCGACTACCGACTGTATTTTTCCCAGGGCGAACACAAGGTTCGCCCCTACAGGAATCAGCATTGTCCTTTATTTAATGATTTTAACCGGTTCCTTATTTCGTTTGAATGCCTGAAACTCATAGGTCGCGCCTACAATCACTCCGGAGTCCGGATCTAATTCTTTCAAACCGGCCATGCCGGCGACATCCCAACGAATGCTTCCGGTCCGGAATTGCATTCCGGCGCGCACCTGGGACCTGTTTTCGTTTCCCACTCTCTCGGAACCCTGTCGCCCGTTGATCTCAGCAACCAGATTGAGCCTGCGATGCACCGAGACGACTGTGCCGATTCCGTAGGTAAAAGGGTCCGTCTGCTTTCCCGCTTCAACCGGCGATCCCAGGATGGCCATTCCCAGGTCGGCCAGAATCTGAACCCGGCTGAAATGTTTCTTAAAAAGCAGGCTCGTATAAAACTGCGTCTGGTCCGTTCCAAGGCCATTCTCCTGGTTGGCGTTGGGAAGTTCCACGGCAAACTTGAATGCCATCGCCGGACGGCGCTGCTTTTCACCCAGGATCTTCAATTTCGTCGCCAGCACAAGATTTCCGAAATCATGCGTCGTGTCGCCGGTAAATGTCGGAGCCACAACCGGCTCCGAACGACTCTTAACCGAGAAAACATCCTGAACCACCCCGGAAATCTGGAACTCGGCGTATTCGCCGACACCCACATGAATTCCCATCACACCCAACCGGGTCAGATCGCCTTCGAGGCCCGAAAGGGAATATTTCTGTCCCTGAATAAATTCGATTCCGGATTCCAAACGAACCCGGCCGGTCGGCAGAATTTCCGCATCATCCGTCAGGAGCGGTCGCTGCTGTCCGAACGCATAGCAGGCAAACATCATGCCTGTCATCCACACTATCCATCGCCAATTCCGCATAGCTACTCTCCAATGCTACTGAACCACAAATACTCACCGCAGAGACGCAGAGGCCGCCGAGAATCGCAGAGATATTAATTTTTTCTCTGCGAACCTCTGCGTTAGCCCGATCGGCAGGCTTCAATGTTGCAGTGTTCATTATACCTTCGGCTGCCGATCGGGCTGCGTCTCTGCGGTGAATTTCCCAGCCAGTCTATATTAGAGGATTTTTCCCGGAACTGTCAGCAGATCTTTGGAGGTTGATATGATACTGAACAATGGATACTGCTGCGACAGCCGCCGTCTCCGCCCTCAATATCCAGGGACCGAGGCTGAATATGCGGTATCCGGCCCTGCGGGCTTCCTCTATCTCGATGTCCTCCCATCCTCCTTCAGGCCCTATACACAGGACAACGCCACCCGAAGCCCCAACCGTTTCAGGGCGCCAGAGTCCGTCCGCATTTTCATAAAATAGAAGTTTGGAATAAACGGAGAATTCTTCATATTGAAGCATGTCGGAATAATCCAAAGGCGGGCGTACACGAGGTGCGGAAAATCTCCGGCACTGTTTGGACGCTTCCCGCACTATGCGATTCCATCGTTCATGCCTGGAGGCGACCTTATCGCGCGGGATCTTTATTTCGCTCCGACGGGTTTTCACCGGGATGATTTCATGGACTCCCAGTTCCGTGGCCTTCTGCAGAATCCATTCGAATTTCGCAGGTTTGATCAAAGCGGCCGCCAGAATAAGCGGAACACCGGGTGGTTCGGAAAGAAGCTGTTTCAGGTGATGGATGACGACAACGGAATCGCGGAACGAGACTTCTCCGACGTATCCCGTCCCTTCTCCGTCGAAAATCTCCACAGTCTCACCTGCCCCGATGCGCAGCACATCGTGCAAATGGTGGGACTGATCCGGGGAAAGATGCGCCGTTCCGTTTTTAATGGAATCCCGGGGAACGTAGAACCGCCTTCGGGTCATCGGCAGGTTATCCGAAAATGTCTTTAACTTTGTCGAAAATATTCCGTTCCTGTATAAGTTCGTCGTCTTCGCTGACTTTAGCCAGATTTTCAAAAGCCTGACGCTGCTCTCTGGTGAGTTTTGTAGGCACAACGACATTGACCGTTACGAACTGGTCCCCGTGGCCTCTCCCACCTAAACTGACGATCCCTTTGTTGCGCAGGCGGAAAACGGATCCCGTCTGGGTTCCTTCGGGGATTTTAAGCTTTTCCTCGCCTTCGAGTGTGGGAACAACGATTTCAGATCCCAATACCGCCTGCACGATGCTTATGGGTATCTGGCAATAGATATTATTTTCCTGTCTCTGGAAGAAGGGGTGTTCTTCCACGTAAATAATGACATAGAGGTCACCCGAAGGGCCGTTGTGGGATCCGGCCTCGCCTTCCCCCTGGATACGCAGCCTTGCGCCGTTGTCGACGCCGGCCGGAATCCGTACCTCAAGAACCTTTTCTTTATGAACCCGACCCTTGCCCCGGCATGTTTCACACGGTTCGGTAATAACCCGGCCGGTCCCGTTGCATTGCCCGCAGCTTCTGCTGATGGAGAAGAATCCCTGCTGATAACGCACCTGGCCCGCACCTTTGCAGGTAGGGCAGGTGACCGGCGGCTTTCCCTTGGGAGCTCCGCTCCCGTTACAGGAAGGACAGGTATCCTGGCGGGGTATCTTGATTTTTGTTTTGAGGCCGAATGCCGCTTCCCTGAAGGAAATCTTCAGATCATATCGAAGATCCGCGCCCCGAGCAGGTCCGTTACGGCGGCGCCCGCCGAAAATGTCCCCGAATCCAAAGAATTCTCCCAGGATATCGCCGAAATCGCCGAATATATTCGGGTCGAAACCGCTGAATCCTCCCTGCATTCCACTGTGACCGAAACGGTCGTAACGTGCGCGCTTGTCGGGATCGCTCAGAACGCTGTATGCCTCTGCCGCTTCCTTAAATTTTTCTTCGGCGTTCTTATCGCCGGAATTCTTATCGGGATGGTATTTAATGGCCAACTTGCGATAGGCGCTCTTAATCTCCTGGTCCGAGGCATCCCGGGATATGCCAAGTACTTCGTAATAATCTCTCTTGTTATTCAAGTATAAACCCCATTACTGTTTCAGGACTTTACATCATCCAGTGCGGATTTCAGAAGCTGTTGTAAGTCGGCTTCTTTAAGTTCACCTTCTCCCGACCGACTTGCGCCTTCAGGGGAAATAAACATTGCGGTAGTCAGTTTCTCGGCTCCGGTTTCCAGTTGATCCAGCACATCATTCAAGAGGGAAATGCTGTCTTCCTCCGGGTCGATATCTCTGGCCTTTTGGATCGCATTTTTTACCATTTCCTGTCCGTTACTGTCAAGAAACCGGCCGAACTCCGAGTAGCTTCTGACCGTGGACGCCATCCGTCCCTTGATCCGGTTTTTCAGTTCCTTCAATTCCCGGCTCATTCGATCATTTTCATAGTGTCGTTTTGAATCTTCGACCATCCGGTCGATCTCTTCTTTGCTCAAACCGGTGGAGGGGGTGATTTTGATCGCCTGTTCCTTTCCCGAAAGCTTATCTTTGGCGGAAACATTCAATATCCCGTTAGCATCCATATCAAAAGATACTTCTATCTGCGGGGCTCCGCCCGGCGCCGGCGCAATTCCCACTAATTCGAATTTCGCCAGCGAACGGTTGTGTTCGGCCAATTCCCGTTCCCCCTGCAATACATGGATATCCACGATGGTCTGGTTGTCGGCAACGGTGGTGAAAACCATCGTTTTCTTCAACGGTATTGTTGCGTTATGTTCGATGATCCGGGTAAACAGCCCCCCTTGTGTTTCCAGCCCTAATGAAAGCGGCAGTACATCCAGCAGGACGATATCCTTTAATTCCCCCTGCAGAACGCCTCCCTGAAGGGCCGCCCCTATGGCGACGACTTCATCCGGATTGGCTTCCAGGGAAGGTTTCATTCCAAAGACTCTCTCCACGTGGCGCTGAATAGCAGGCATCCGCGTCTGTCCGCCGACAAGAATCACCTTGCCGATGTCTGCAGCAGTCAGGTTGCTGTCCTTCAAAGCTTTCTCACAGAAAGCAGTCGTTCTTTCGATCAGCCCGCTGACCAGACTCTCAAACTGATCCCGCGTCATGGTTCTGTCGAAGTGAACCGGAGAATTGTTTTCTGAGGCGATAAAAGGGATGTTGATATGGCTCTCTTCCGCCATGGACAGTTCGCACTTTGACTTTTCCGCGGTTTCCTTTAAACGCTGCATGGCCAGAACATCGTTGCCCAGATCGATGCCCGAATCCTCTTTGAAAGCGGCGAGCATCCAATCCATCAGGGCCCTGTCAAAATCCTCGCCTCCCAGGAAACTGTCGCCGCAGGTCGACAAGACTTCAAAAATCCCGTTGTTGAGTTCGAGGATAGAGATATCAAACGTGCCTCCCCCCATATCAAAGATAGCCACCCGCTCTTTCTCTTTCTTGTCCAATCCGTACGCAAGCGCGGCTGCAGTGGGTTCATTGATGATTCTGCGGACCTGCAGGCCGGCAATGCGCCCCGCATCCTTCGTTGCCTGACGTTGCGAATCATCAAAATAGGCCGGGACCGTAATAATGGCATCCGTCACTTCTTCTTCCAGATACTCTTCCGCCGCAATTTTAAGGTACTGCAGCAGCATTGCGGATATTTCAGGCGGGCTGTAATCCGTGTCGCGAATGGAGACCCTGGCATCCCCGTTGGGCGCGGAAGTTACCTTATACGGCAAATAAGTCCGGATTTTCTGAATCTCGGGATCGTCGAATCGCCGGCCCATCATCCGCTTAACCGCATAAACGGTATTTTCAGCATTAGTAATTGCCTGCCGTTTTGCGATCTGCCCCAGGAGCCTGCTTTCCCCGTCGCCGAAAGCAACAATGGAAGGGGTTGTCCTTCCGCCGATACTGTTGGGAATAATCTGAACCGACTGGCCTTCCAGAACGGCAACGCATGAATTCGTTGTTCCCAGGTCGATACCTATGATTTTGCCCATTAGGATTCTTCGCTCTGTTCCTCTGGTTTAACGGCGACTATTACCTGAGCCGGTCGAAGAAGCCTGTCCTTGAAACGGTATCCGCGGCGCAATTCCTGAATAACCGTGTCCGCTTCATAATTCGGATCTTCTTTTCTGGACAATGCTTCGTGCAGGTGAGGATCAAACGGTTTTCCCACCGACTCAATCGGAACCACTCCGGTTCTATTTAATGTATCCAGCAATTGCTTGTATAGCAGTTCGACCCCTTCCCTGTATTGCTCGAGTTCGCTCGTATCGTTTTCACCGTTTTCCATACTATGCAAAGCCCTCTCACAGGCATCGGCAACCGGCAAAAATTCTATCAACAGGCTACCCCTCGCCAGCATCAGGGAGTCGACCTTCTCTTTATCCGTCCTCTTCCGAAAGTTTTCAAGCTCTGCCGCCTTTCGCAAAAACCTGTCCTGCCACTCCGCCGCTTCGGCCTTGGCCGCTTTCAGATCTGCTTCCGCCTGTACCGATGGATCCGCCGGAGCGGCAACGGATTCCGTTTTTTCTTCCCCTTCATTATTCATATCGGGTTCGGCATTTTCCGATTCCGATTGCTTCATATTCACTCTCCAAGAAATGATTCAGTTTCCGGTTTCGAGTACGCGCCCAAACAGCCTTGCCACATAGTCGACAAGAGCGATTGCACGGGCATATTCCATACGCGTAGGCCCTAAAATACCAAGCGATCCTCTGGTGTTATCATCTACAACATATCGGGAAGTAATAAGGGTGCAATCCTCAATCCCCGCCAGCGCATTCTCGGCACCGATTGTAATTCGGACTTCCTGGGTATCCTCCTCAATACATCGGGATATTAGAGCTGCAAGCCTGTTCTTTTCCTCTATGGTTTCGAACAGAAGTTTCATTTTATTAATATCGGTGAATTCAGGAGCTTTTATTAGGTTGGAAGCACCGTCCAGGTATATTTGAGCTTCCGATTCGCTCGTCGATTCCGTGAAGGATCGTGTGCTGAGCGTGATAACCCGCTGCATGAATTTATCGTAAAGAGCCTGTTCTTTCCGAATCATCTTGAGAATCTGAAGCCTGATTTCGAACAGGGTTCGGTTTTTAAAATTCTCCACGATATAACGTGCCGCCTGGTCCAGCTCTGTCTGGGTTATTTCTTCCCGGTAATGAATAACCCGATTCTGAACAATTCCCGATTTAGAGACGAGGATTACAAGGATTCGTCTATCGGTAAGTCTAATAAAATTAATATGCTCCAGCGCAACGCCGCTAATTGGAGGCGACAGCACGATGCCTACGTTTTTCGAAACCCGCGACAGCACCTGGCTGGTTCTCTCCATAAAATGCTCGGCACTGTCGTCAAGTTTAAGATCACGGTCAATTAATTTTCGGTCATGCGTGGATATCTCGCGCCGCTCCATCAGGTAATCCACATAAAAACGATAGGCCTTGTCTGTCGGGACACGTCCGGCGGAAGCGTGCGGTTGCTGCAGATACCCCATCTCCTCGAGATCCGCCATAATGTTCCGGACTGTTGCGGCGCTCAACTGTTCACTGCTGTGCTGGGCTACACGGCGGGATCCTACCGGTTTGCCGGTTAAAATGTACGTAGAGACAACCCAGTGGAGTATTTCCCTGGATCGCTCGTTTGAAAGGTATTCGTTTGTATCCGCCATAGCTTTGCGAACGGCCTTCCTTACCAGGTTTCAAGCACAACAGCTACCAATTTCGCATTTCTCACAATCTTTCATCGCCTCGTTGCAAGAGAAGCAACTTCCGAAGCAAAACGGCTGAAAACTGTAAGAAATACGGACTACGTGTAAATAATTGCCAGTAAAGATTATAGTATCGGTTGAAGTAAAGTCAAACAGACGGGTGGATTTCGGAAATGGGGAATTTAATTGTGGCGGATTCCTCTAACGTACGTTAAGAAATCCGCCACGATGTGCAAGACAGGCTCAAACTGCCGTCCGTTACGGCTTAACCAAGCTGGTATAATAGGTTCCGGCCGCAAGACCGCCCCTTTGATCCTGCTCGATAACCCGAAGAAATTTCAATATGACGGCTTCCCCGCTCTTCAATTTCCGGACGGAATTCAGCAGGTCCTGGGCGGTTGTAATCGGTTCTCCGTTCGCCTCAATAATGATATCGCCGTAACCTCTCTGATCGTGCCCGATCAGTTGGGCATCGTCCGCAAGGCTTCCGGGCGAAACGGACGTGACATAGGCGCCGCCTTCGATATTCAGGCTCCGGGCAATTTGGCCGGGAACATTATCGAATTCCAGGCCTATCTCGGTTTTGGGCGCCTCTTCTTCGTCCTCAAAATTGAAGGGACTTCTACTATCTTCAACGGTGTCGGAAGGCCTCTCAGCCAGGGCAACAGAAAATTCCTTTTCCTGGCCTTTCCGGACCACTTTGACCTTAACTGTAGTCCCCGGAAGGATTTCCGCTACCGAAACCAGGAAATCCTCGACGCCGTCCACTTTTCCCCCGTTGAATTCAACAATCACGTCCTCGGGTAAAATACCGGCCTTTGCCGCGGGACCCGGCTCTTCATCCGATCCTTCACCGCCGACGACTCTCGTTACCAGCACGCCGGAACCCTGCTTCACCCCGAAATATTGGGCCATGGCCGGGGTAAACGGCAAATCATTGTAGTTGATACCCAGAAATCCACGGGAAACCTTCCCCTTCTCCAGTATCTGATTGTAGACCCGGACAAAATGATGGGCGGGAACCGCGAAACCAACCCCCGCGCTGGCCCCGGATGAAGTGGAGATAAAGCTGTTGATCCCCACCACTTCGGCGTTCATATTGACCAGGGGACCGCCGCTGTTGCCGGGATTGATGGCGGCATCCGTCTGCAGATAGTCGTTTAAAAAGGAACCCCGGGACGGACCGGCATCCTGGCTGAAAGTCCGGCCGATTGCTGAAATAATACCGGCCGTTACCGTCTGATCCAGGCTAAAGGGGCTTCCCACGGCAATCACCCAATCGCCAACCTTCGTAGCCCTGGAATTGCCGATGCTGGCAAAAGGAAACTCCTTATCTCCGTCGATTTTAATCACGGCGATATCGGAAATAGGGTCCGCTCCAATTACCCTGGCCGAATATTCCTTTCCCCCCTGCAGGCTGACCTTAATTTTTGTCGCCCCTTCAACAACATGGTTGTTGGTAATGATATAACCCTTGGGATCTACAATGACGCCCGATCCCAGGCTGCGGCGCATCTGCTGCTCCGGCCCGAAGAAAGGATTGGGGCCAAAAAACTCAAAGAAGGGATTCGTGGGATCCTGCTCCGGCCCGGATGGCCTTCTCGTAATCAATTCTTCCGTATTGATATTGACCACGACCGGTTTCAGGCGGTTCGCCACTTCTTCAAATGCCTCGGACAGTGCAAGAACACCCTCACTCGCAACGGGTTTTCCATCGGTTTGCATCTGCAGCCGGCTGTCATCCGGAGGAGCTACGGCATCCACGCGGTCCGAGACGAGAGTCCCGATCCCTATGCCCAAGCCTAAAACAAACAGAACCATGAAAAAGCCGAAGAGCTTTTTGCCTCGTTGTCCGCGTTTATCCGGCTTCTCGTTCATTTACAATCACCTCCAAATATTATTAAGAATGCCTACGCACTTTTTTTACGGCATCGATATCTGTCTGTTGCATTAATACAACACTACCAATAATTATTAACTATAAATTTATGATTACGGATCAAAGATTGCAAGTTATTGAGGAGTCAGGAGACATAACAGTAGGGGCGAACCTTCAGGCTTCGCTCTTCGAGCTGCGCCTGACAAGTTGGTGTTCGCCCTATAAACAAACCGTTGCATGTTGAACGTTTACACGTTGCACGTTAAAAACAAAAAGATCGTTGAATGTTCAAACATAAAATTTATAAAAGAAGCTAATCCCTTATTCATATCGTTAAATACATCAAAACATGCCATATGGATCTGCCGGTCAGCTCGAAACGTGCAACGACGCTTTTTTCTTTTAACATTCAACGTGCAACGACGCTTTAATATCTTTAGGTTCGCCCCTACATTTTTTCTATAAAAGCCTTTTTCCAGGCGGCAAAGCTGCCGCCGTTTTTCCATGCTTCCATCGCCGCGAGGCCGGCATTCTCGTCGCCCTGCGACAGCATATATTCCACCCAGGCCCATCGCGCGGAACTGGGCCGGACATCCACCTTACCCTTTAGACCGGAACGTATTGCGGACAACTTCCTTTCCAACGAAGCAATCGCCTCAAACGGAGCTCCGTCCAGCGGGGTATTCCGCTTGGCCACAAAGGGCGAAATGCTCAGGGAAAGCGGAACGACACGCGCCAGCTCCAGTGAAAAACGGATACCTTCATCAATGTCTTCCTTCGTCTCACCCGGAAGCCCTATCATCTGGTAGAGTTTCAGACGTTGCATTCCCGCGTTGCGAACCATTTCCGCAGCACGCATTAAATGATGCTCTGTCGTTCTCCGGCCGATCCGTGTGCGCAACCTTTGGGAAATGCCGTCGGAAGCGGTTGTGAGAGTCCGATACCCACCCCGGCACAAAATCCGCAACAGGTTTTCATTGAGACGATCGGCGCGCAGGCTCGATATGCCTATCCGGCGGCCGCTCGCCACTATTTTATCGGTCAGTTCTTCTATTTCGGGGTGATCCGTCACTGCGGCGCCTACCAATCCGACTCTCCGGGCATGGTCCGGTATCAGGGATAAGACCTTGTCCGGAGATACCAGACGCATGCCCCCGTTCGTCGAACGCCGCATGACACAATAAGCGCACCCGTGAGAACATCCCCGTTCAGGCTCTATAAGAAACATGGATGCCCAAACAGCCTGTTTGGTAAGAATCCGGGAATACGCCGGGAGACGATCCTGCTCCACTCTGGCGATTTCAGACAAGCCCGGGGACAATCCGGGGACATAGAATCCGGGCACCCGTGAAAAACGGGAAAGAAGCGTGTGCCGGCTCGTCCCGGCAACGGCATCCAGCAGGGCATGCACCAGATCCTCGCCTTCGCCCAGGATCACAAGGTCTACGAAGGGAGCCAGGATAACGGGATTCGAATGCGTCAAAGGACCGCCGGCAATTATGAGGGGATGCTTTTCCGTCCTGTCCTGGCGGAGCAGGGGGATGCCGCATAAATCCAGCGTTTCCAGCAGCCCGGGCAATTCCAGCTCGTAGGCTATGGAAAACGCCGCCACGGGAAAATCGCCCAACGGCGTCTCGGATTCATAGGTAAAAACCGGCACGCGGCGTTTCCTGTAATCTTCAGGACTGTCCGGAAGAAATGCCCTCTCGGCGGATGCGCCGGGATGATGGTTGATTTCCCGGTATATTGTCTGAAACCCGAGAGAACTCATCCCGACCTTATAGGGGCTGGGATGACAGAGCGCGACCTTGAGCGTTGCAGTCTTTTGGAAGACTCCCACTTCATCTTTTACCCGCCTGCGGACCTGATTGAACAAATCCCATGTCTTCATGAGCCACCCATATTTTTATCTGTCATTTTCCACGATTGATGTCGGGCCAGATTATTTTATGCAGCTGTAGCTGGAGGCGAACGGGCATACCGCTGGATAAAATCCAGCCGGCCAGATCCTCGAGCGGCACTTTACCGTGAACGGGAGAAAAATGGATACTGCCGACCCGAAGCGTTTCCTTGTATCGCCGGATCACGCCACAGGCCCAGTCAAAATCTTCACGATCGCCGACCACAAATTTCAGCTCATCCCCGGAAGTCAAATAACGGATATTGGCGTAATCGTTATGCTTTTGCATTCCACTTGAAGGGCATTTTAAATCCATAATCTTATGCACGCGCGGGTCGACATCCTTCAGGGATATATGCCCTCCTGTTTCAAGGAGCACCTCGTAGTTTTTCTCCAGAAGGCCGCGGGACAGGTCATGAACCGACGGCTGCAGCATCGGCTCCCCGCCCGTTATCAGCGCCAGTTGAGTCGGAAAGGCTTCAATCTCCTGCAGAATTTCTGCAACGGACATTTCCGTTCCCCCGGAAAATGCATATTCCGTATCGCAGTAACTGCACCGGAGATCGCATCCGGCCAGGCGGATAAAAGCGCAGGGGCTGCCCGCGTATGAAGATTCTCCCTGAATGCTGTAGAAAATCTCATTGATTTTCATGGCACTTCCATAGCTCACAATTCCGATGGGATTAACGTTCCAACGTTTCAGCGTTCAACGTCTAACGTTAGAACGTTCAAGACCATTGTCGCTCCTTCAGGGCTTAGCATCCTTTACTGTCCTTTGCCCAGGACTTTGCGAAGCGCCTGCCCGGTTGCCGATTTTTTGACGCGGGCAACCTGTTCGGGCGTTCCCTGAGCGACGATTCTGCCGCCTCGATGCCCACCCTCAGGACCAAGATCAATAATCCGGTCCGCCATTTTAATCACATCAAGGTTATGCTCGATCACAACGACGGTATTTCCCCGGTCCACCAGACTGTTCAGGATGTCCAGCAGCTTCTGTACGTCATGAAAATGGAGTCCCGTCGTAGGTTCATCCAGGATATACAGGGTTCGTCCCGTCGCCCGACGGCTCAGCTCCTTCGCAAGCTTGACTCTTTGCGCCTCCCCGCCCGAGAGAGTCGTTGCCGGCTGGCCAAGATGAACGTATCCAAGGCCGACCTCATTCAAAGTCCGCAGTTTTTGCGCGATGGGCGGAAGATTTTTCAATAACTCGAACGCGTCGCTTATATTCATCTCAAGCAGATCCGCTATGGAATACCCCTTGTACTTCACAGTAAGTGTTTCGCGATTGTATCTTTTCCCCATGCAGGTTTCACAAAGAACATGCACGTCCGGAAGAAAACTCATCTCTATACGGCGCATGCCGTCGCCCTGGCACTCTTCACACCGGCCGCCTTTGACATTGAAACTGAATCTTCCCGCCCTGTACCCGCGGATGCGGGATTCCGGGAGCATGGCAAACAGTTCCCGGATCGGGGTGAAAAGCCCGGTATAGGTTGCGGGATTTGATCTGGGCGTTCTGCCGATCGGCGACTGGTCTATTTCGATCACCTTGTCCAGATATTCGATTCCGCGTATTTCATCGTGGAGCCCCGGATCGGCCATTGCCCGGTGCAGTTTGCGGGAAAGCACTTTATAAAGGATATCGTCCACCAGCGAAGACTTCCCCGCGCCTGAAACCCCTGTAACGCAGATAAACAGGCCGAGCGGGAACTCCACCCTGAGGTTTCGAAGGTTATTCTGCCGGGCGCCGATTACGGTTATGCACTTGCCGTTTTCCTTACGCCTCTTAAGGGGACATTTGATGGAAAGATCCCCTTTCAGGTATTTCCCTGTGTAGGAATCCCGGGACTGCATCACTTCCGCGATCGTACCGGCGGCCACGATACCGCCCCCTTCCCGCCCTCCCAGGGGTCCGAGATCCACGATATGGTCCGATCGGCGCATTGTCTCTTCGTCATGTTCGACTACAAGGATCGTATTGCCCAGATCCCTTAAATCCGCCAATGTATCCAGCAACCGGCTGTTATCCCTGGGATGCAGGCCGATGGACGGCTCATCCAGCACATAAAGCACCCCCCGCAGCCTGGACCCGATCTGCGTTGCCAGCCGTATGCGCTGCCCCTCCCCTCCGGAAAGGGACGCAGCGGGACGATCGAGCGAAAGGTACCCGACGCCTACATTCAGTAGAAATTCGAGGCGATCGCAGATTTCCTTCATTACCTGTCCTGCGATTTGACTTTCCCTTTCAGTCAGCCTGATTCGACTGAATTCCTTATAAGCATCCTCCAGCGGCAGGCGGGCATAATCGGAAATCGCCAGACCGTTTATCTTCACTGCCCGGCTCTCCGCACGAAGACGGGAACCGGAACAATCGGGGCAGTCTTGAAATGAAAAAAACTTCTCGTACTCTTCCCGGAATCGCGTGTCGGCTTCATCATCGCAGAGTTCTTCAAGCCACCGGCAAACACCCTGAAATTGACCGATACGATTGCGTGAACCCTCCCTTCCTGAAACAGTTCCGTCGTTTCCATAAAAGAAGGCTTTTCGGAGTCCGGCCGGAAGCTTATGGAACGGTGTTTCCGGATCGATACCGGTCTGTTGGACCACATAAGTCAGAGATTCACGCAAAAAGCGGGCGATCCGGTTGTTTTTAAATGCAAATTCGAGCGTAGAAACGGGACGTTCCGGATCCTGAATAATGTTTTCCGGATTCGCCATCCGCCGGATTCCCATCCCGTTGCATTTAGGGCAGGCCCCGTGGGCGGAATTGAAAGAAAACGAACGGGGTTCGAGCGTCGGAATGCTGACGCCGCAGTCAATGCACGCCTGGCGTTCGGAAAACAGCCGTTCTTCGATCTCCATAGCCGCAACCGTCACAAGGCCCTCGGCCAGCTTCATTGCCGTTTTTACAGAAGACTCCAGGCGTCGCCGAATCCCCCCTTTAATCAGGATCCTGTCGACAACTATTTCGAGGGTATGGTTGCGGTTTTTGTTTAAACGGATCTCCTCTTCCAGGTCGTACATGCGTCCGTCCACACGCGCTTTCAAATACCCCTTTTTGATATAGTTTTCGAAAAGCTTTTTGAATTCTCCCTTCCTGTCGCGGACAACGGGCGCCAGAATGACCACCCGGGTACCGTCCGGGTAGGCCAGGATCAAATCCACAATCTGCTCAAGGCTCTGTTGAGAGATCGGTTTGCCGCAAATATGGCAATGAGGTTTCCCCACGGAGGCAAAAAGCAGGCGCATATAATCGTAAATCTCGGTAATCGTACCTACGGTGGAGCGGGGGCTTCTGCTTGTGGTTTTCTGCTCGATGCTGATGGCCGGGGACAGTCCCTCCACACTGTCCACCTCCGGCTTTTCCATCCTCTCCAGAAACTGGCGGGCATAGGACGACAGCGACTCGATATAGCGACGTTGTCCCTCCGCGTAAATCGTGTCAAACGCCAGACTGGACTTGCCGGATCCCGACAGGCCGGTAATAACAGTGATCCTGTGTCGGGGAATCTCGAAGTCAAGATCCTTCAGATTATGCATGCGCGCACCGCGCACTACTATTTTATTCAACATAGCCAGACCAAACTTTTCATTGTACGGCCCCGGCCTGCAGGGGTCAATGAGGGTCATGAACAGGATCAAACCCAGGTTCGCCCTTACGGACAACAATATCGGAACAATAAATCCAATCGGTCTGTCCTACTGCCCACTGCCTACTGCCTACTGTTTATCCTTGACAATAACCGGACAGCCTCAAATAATCCGGTCTGTCCGTTTATGATAAAATCACATAGTTACTCAAAAAGCAGCGCAACATACCGCCCGTTGGCGTCGTAATTACCCATTGTGCTGTTATTTCTTGGGAAACGGGATTCCATCGCAGTAAAATTCCGGAACGGAACGGAGTCAAAGAAATGTCAGAAGAAAAAAAATCGGAAAATATTAATAAAAAAGGGACCGGGAATGTATCCCGTCGAACTTTCCTTAAGGATGCGGGGTTCGTAGTAGGAGCGCCGGCGATTGGAACCATTGCGGCATCCTCCGGCCAGGCATCGGCACAGGATAGGGCCGCAGAGACTCAATCCGAAGACGGCTCTACCGTCAGCAGAATTCATACAGAAGCAGCCACAACTATTGAATTGACGGTAAATGGGGATAAATACCGGTTTACGGTCGAACCGAACTGGAGCCTGCGTCAGTTGATTCGCGACGAGATAGGGCTCACATCTCCCAAGGACTGGTGTGGCGGCCTCGGCGCATGCGGATCCTGCACCGTCATAATGAATGGACGTCCCGTCCTGTCCTGCCTTACCCTGGCATGCGAATGCGACGGCGCCAATATTGAAACCGCGGAAGGCATAGCAAAAGCCGGTCATCCTATAATCCAGGCTTATATCGACAACAACGCCTTTCAATGCGGCTATTGCACGCCGGGATTCGTCTGCACTTCCAAGGCGCTGCTGGATCGTAACAACAATCCCACGGAGGCGGATGCGCGCGACGCACTCGGCGGCAATCTCTGCCGGTGCGCCACCTATCAACAGCATCCTCCTGCCGTTTTACAGGCCGCCCGCGAACTCAAGAAAACCTAAACAATACAGGTCAACCCAATAGTGTCAGCTTTTATAGAAATGAGAGCCTCCGATGAAAACAATTAAAAAGTTCACGCATATCGATGCAAAAACAGTCGACGAAGCAGCTTCGATTCTACGGGCGGGAAATGCCTCGGTTCTCTCGGGCGGAACGGATCTTCTGGGCACGATGCGTTTTGAGGTATTGCCCGATTATCCTGAAGTCGTTGTAAACCTCAAAAGCATACCGGATCTGGAATATATAAAAGAAGATGCCTCCATGCTCCGGATCGGAGCGTTGACCCGGCTGGAAGATATCGCGAAGGACGAGACCGTAAAAACCCGTTACACCGCGCTGGCGGAAGCGGCCCATCGAACCGCTACACCGCATATCCGCGAGATGGGAACTATCGCGGGCAATATCTGCCAGCTGACCCGATGCTGGTATTTCCGACTTCCCGACAACCGGTTCAACTGCGTTCGAAAAGGGGGGCGGCAGTGTTACGCCGTAATGGGAGACAACCGGTACCACTCCATCTTCGGGGCGGTAAAATCCTGCTTTGCCGTCAATCCAAGCGATACGGCGCCGTCTCTGGTCGCTCTCAACGCCAGAATAAAAACAAATAAAAGGTTGATTGAAGCTGGAAACTTCTGGGACATGGCGGTCCCCGGCTCTACCGTTCTTGGAGCCGATGAAATCGTCACCGAAATCCAGGTTCCCAAACCGGCGGCCGGATCCAGGAGTGCATTCATTAAATTCGCCATTCGGAAATCGATCGATTTCCCGATTGTCAACTGCGCCGCTTCGGTGCTCAACGGCAATGCACGCATATGTCTCAATGCCGTCTACAACAAGCCCTACCGGGCCACGGCAGCAGAAGAGTCTATAAAGGGAAAAACGATCAACGAAGAGAGCGCCGATGCGGCAGGCGCCGCGGCGGTCGAATCGGCCCGGGCCCTGCCCGGGGACAGAAACAAGTGGAAGATCCAGATCGCCAAAACGATGGTGAAAAGAGCCCTGCTGGCCTGTTCCTGAAATCTTTGTATTTTTCCGAAGACATTAAAATTGGGAACGATTTTTATTCCCGATAAAATACAGGCATCGTTTCCCGTTCATCGTTTCCCGTTCACCGTTTCCCGTTGGAACTGAATTTGCCAGATTCCTCATTTGAAGTTGAATAACAGGCAACAATAAATCCATAAATCAATCCTCTACTACACCCTAATCGCCGCCAAGCGCTAATCATCAGATGCAAAGGGATCCTTTCCGTCCCATTTCCCGCCGCCGGCAAGTATCGTGTAGAGGGCGTCGTAGTGCATGGTTTCAAATATAGTGAATTCATTAAAGGATATGATTTCCCTGTCATCGACATACTGGCGCTCTTTCGGCAATTCCTCTATCGGCGGGATGACCCGGATGTCGCGGTTCCACCCGGTAACGCCGGGACCGAATACCGTTATTCCGGGTTTCGGCCCCCACCCTTTGGATATCGTATAGGCGCTTTCACGATCGTGAACGTTGTGAACCCGGTGAAATCCCAGGGCGGTGACATAGCTGATGCCGATCGGATTCAGTCCCGTTTTGTAATCCATCAGTTCGGAAGCGGCGTCAAAATAGCCCCGATCTCCCGACAGCTTCCATTGCAGTAAAGGAGCTGCGGCATACTGCGGCTGGCGCACATTATGCCCCCAGGCCATACCATCAGGATTGTTGCCGACAGGATAGGCATGGCGGCGCAATTCAGCAATGTTCGCATCGGCGGCATCTTTTATCGCCTGTTTGAAGAAATCCACTATTTCCCGATCGGCAGGAATCTCATCTTCCAGAATATAGGAGAGTATATATGCCGGATTGTCGAACCTGGCATCATTCAACGAGTATCCCGGCGTCAGGAATAAATTTTCCTTTAATCCGCCTGCAATTCTGTAAAGCTCCTTGATTTTCCGATGGTCCGCGTCATCCCGCAGCAAAAGGTAGCGCTGGATGTGATAGTACAGCCTTTCCGGATCCGCCATGGTTTTGCTTTCGAACTCCATGGCCTTCTCCGCCCGCTTTACCAGCGTCTCGGAACGCTTCGAATCATACGGCTTTATCATGCGCGCCAGGTGCATAAACAGGCCCGCTCCCACGCTTGTGGCGCGGGCGTCGATTTTGACCGTCCCGTATTTCTTGTCATCCAGATCCAGCGGCGCGGCGAAGGGATCCGGATATCTTCTCGTCTCCGTTCCGAAATGGATGCTCCCGTCATCGTTCTGCAGATACTCCCAGACAAGGGTTCCCCATGCCGCTTCATCCATAAGGTCCGGGACGCCATTCGTGTAATTCAGGATGCGATACTCTTCGTCGAAATCGCCGGGGATGTCATACTGACCGTCCGTAAAATATTCCGGGAATGCTTCATAAATCATCAGGTTGATCACGGGATTGGACATATGATACGCTCGGCGGTCCGCATCTCCGGCATCATGATATCCCCCGTAGACCTTGAAGGTCCGCTCGTCGCCTTTCACATCGATATTCGCCTCCCCGATCGGGCCGTCGACATCGTAGATCAACGTATGGCAGGCATTTTTCCGGATATCAGGGTTGTGGATGGGGCATCCGCACCGCTGCAGGTACTGGGCGCGAAAAAGAACATGGGCGAGTCTTTTGGAGAACTCACCCCCCACCCCGAAGGAATGGGAACTCCCGTAGCCGTGAACCGCGATTTTATAGGGCCCCCCTTCGGGCACGGCCGCCAGGTCTATACGGTAAACATAATCACCCGAACCCCCGTCTTTTCCGATCTCGGTCAAGGTACCGGACGCAATCGTTTTATTCGTTTCCGGTTCGAAAACTTCATAGGAAGGCAGAACACCCTCTATTTTTTGAGCGCCTCCGGTTCCGAGCCAGACGGCAAAATTGGCATAGCGCGTCCTGGAAAATGCGCTGTAGCCGGACTGGTTGGTTTTAATGGCTTCGCAGAAAATCTCCCTTTCCCTGAATCGGATAGTCTTTCCCCCATAAGGAGTCTCTACTCTGTACTGCGCTCCCTCCTCCAGCCGGGAGGTCTTCAAAAAAACATGGTAGTCGCAGGGATCGGCGGCGGTGGCGTAAATAAATATTTCGGCTGCCGGCTTCCCGTTGATCTTCCACAGGGATTTATCCTCGATCTTGACTGCATGCACATCGGTCGAATCGCCGGCAATGAATGCTACCAATACGTCATTGGATGCGGAATGAATCGCTTGAAGAGTCGCTTCCGCATGCAGGGCCGTAATGCCGCTCAGCAACCATAAAATTAAAAGTGCGCCTATTTTTTTCGTCATAGAATTCACCCTTCAGGACTGAATGAGATGTTTTTTATACAATTTCAGGCTTTGATTTTACTGCGGGCTCAATATATTAGCGAAAACATTTCCGACTTCAGATCCGCAGAAATCCTAATACACATGAAGAAAACAAACAAAGAGTGGACAAAAACGATAATGGGTGTCCAGGTTTACTGATAATGGGTGTCCAGGTTTACTGGGTTTCCTCGGCACAACATGAAATATGCAGATTTCCGTTCCCGGGATCTGATATTATTTTTATTATCATTCTGGGATATCCATGTGAATGAAGGCATGAAACGAAATACTCCTGAAAAAAAAATCCTCCGAACAGAAACAACTCAGAATTGGACTGTAACGTTTATCAATGCGTTCTGGATCGCGCTGGACACTCTATGGATGCACAAGCTGCGGTCGGCTCTTACGCTGTTCGGCATCATAATCGGCATTGCTGCCGTCGTCCTTGTCGGGGCAACTCTGGGAGTCTTACGTGAATCCATAGAAAGAAGTATCGCTCAGACTTTCGGCACCGACAATTTTCTCATAGCCCGGGTGGGATCGGTCGGCAACCTTGACCGAAAGGCGTTGGCTGAAAAAATCCGGAAAAATCCCGAAATCTACCGCCGGGAGGCTGAAAGACTTGCCGAACGTATCGAACCGTATGCCCGGACAGTACCCGTTCTTCAGAACTTTTCGGACGTCAAGGCCGGGAAAAGGATGTTCCTCACAGCGCAGGTTATCGGTTCGAATCCGACGATCCAGGCCATCCGCGATATTGTGTTAAGCAGCGGACGGTTTTATACGGAAACAGAGAATCGACGCTCGAAAGGTGTCGCCGTTATCGGCCAGGCTCTTGTCGACGAGCTTTTTCCGGAAGTCGACCCCCTGGGCAAAGAGATCCGGATCATGGGAAGACTTTTTGTTGTGATCGGGGTAGAGGAAAAACAGGGGTCCAGTTTCGGCAACTCGCTCGATCGGAATGCCTACATCCCGCTGGGAGCCTATGAAAAGATCTGGGGCAGCAGAAATTCGGTGGATTTCTATGTGCAGCCGAATGATCCGGAACGGTTCCATGAAATACAGGAAACAGCCCGGTTCCATCTCCGCATCCTGCGCCGGTTAAAGCCGAACGCCCCGGACAACTTCGACATCCTGACGCCTGAGGCAAACCGTGACTTCCTGGCGCAGATCATCGAAATGATCGGCATTGCCATCGTGCCGATCAGTTCCGTGGCCCTGATTGTGGCCGGCATCGTGGTCATGAACATGATGCTCGTTTCCGTCACCGAACGGACACGGGAAATCGGGATTCGAAAATCCCTGGGCGCCCGGAACGGGGACATCCTAGCCCAGGTTCTGCTTGAATCCACGATTCTGACAATCCTGGGCGGGGCAGCCGGGCTTCTTATCTCATATCTGGCTGCATTCGGACTGGACAATACATTCGGTTCGAAAGTCACCATACAACCCGAGTACATCCTTATGGCGCTGACCGTTGCCGCGACAATCGGGATCGGCGCAGGCATTTTCCCGGCCTTGCTGGCTTCCAGAATGTCTCCGGTCGAAGCCCTGGGTTCGGAGACCTGATATGAATCGGAGCCTTTTCAATCGCGAAGCCCTGGATTCCTCGCTGGCCAACATCCTGGCACACAAGTTCCGCTCCCTGCTGACGATCCTGGGAATTATCATCGGCATTGTTACCGTCGTGCTGGTGGCTTCGGTTCTGGTCGGGGTGCGCAGCAATATTATTTTGTTATTCCAGGGACTCGGTACCGACAACATCTTCGCCTATCACCTGAACCGGGATCCGGGCAATACGCGTCTCCAGCCTGAAGAGATGACCCTCAGGCCTCTGCAGCCGGAATTCGCGCCCGCGCTTTTAAGCGCCTGTCCCTCCCTAAAAGACACGGCTGTGCAGTTGTATGTGCCGAGCATCGTGGGGGGCCGGGCGCAGACGGCCAGGTACCGGAACATTGAAAATGAAAACATCCAGGTTCAGGGCGCCACGTGGAATTACGCACAGGTAACCAGCGCCGAGATGCGGTCCGGGCGTGTCTTTTCCCTTAAAGAAGAAGAACGGCGCGCAAAGGTCTGCCTCCTGGGTTCCAACATTGCCGAATCGCTCTTCCCTTCAACGGATCCGATCGGGAAAAAGGTCGAAATGAGCGGGGCGATCTACACGGTGCTCGGAGTCTTCGAGAAACATGAGGGGGGAGGATTCACCGGGGAGAACAGGCGGAACAACGTTTTCGTGATTCCGCTCAAGACCGCCCGGCTGCGCTACCCCGAAGCCGATACGGTAATCCTCTACTGCCGGGCGAAACCGGGGATGCGCGATATCGCCCTGGAGGAAGTCGAATCCGAGTTAAGAAGGCTGCGGGGACTCAAATCGGGCGATGAGTCAGATTTTTTCCTGAGCACTTCGGACTCCATCATTCAGCAGATAGACCAGATTACGGCGCTGGTTCGGATAGGAACGTTTGTAATATCCGGTCTGGGGCTGCTCGTCGGCGGCATCGGGGTCATGAACATCATGCTGATGTCGGTCACTCAACGCACCCGGGAAATCGGGATTCGTAAAGCTGTCGGCGCCCGCAAGCGCGACATCGTTTCGCAGTTTCTGCTGGAAGCGGCTGTCTTGACCACGATCGGAGGACTCTGCGGAGTTACCATGGCGGGATTTCTGGGCCTGATTCTGGCTTATTTCATCCAGGGCCTTCCTGCCGTACCGCCTGCCTGGGCGGTGTTTTCGGGCCTCGGCGTATCCACCCTGGTCGGCCTTATCTTCGGTGTCTGGCCCGCAGTCAAAGCCGCGCGCCTCGATCCCATCGAATCCCTTCGCTACGAGTAGACACACCGGGAGCTGCCTGCAGTTTTTAAACTCTTTCCCTATTCAATGAATTTCCAGGTTCCGATCACTGTTGATATTTCAATTAGGGATCAAACTGTCGTACTATGGACCTTATTGATAAAAGGCCGCCACGTCGAAAAAGGAGGGCCCGACCATGAACCCCCGTTCCACCAGAAAAACAATCACCGAACCGGCCAGACATATAGATGTAACCAGGGAAGCGGATGTTGTCGTTGTCGGCGGCGGCCCCGGCGGGATCGGATCGGCGCTCGCGGCGGCCAGAAGCGGCGCGGATACGGTACTTGTGGAACGATACGGACATCTGGGGGGGATGGCAACCGGCGGGCTCGTTACCATCATCCCAAATCTGAGTGACATCAGCGGAGAGCAGCAGATAACCGGCATCTGCCAGGAACTCGTGGACCGGCTGGACGCCAGGGGCGCAACCCATTACCCGAAGAAGGCCGACTGGGGGTCCGCGGACGAAAAGCTGGTCCAATATTACATAGATGCCAAACTGGACTGGTTCTATATTCGCAATGACCTGAACATCGGACGTAAACGGGTGCTGTACACGGCTCTTATCGATCCGGAGATCATGAAATGCGAACTGAACACCATGATGGAAGAAGTCGGCGTAAAACTGTATCTCCACTCCTGGGGAGTCCGGCCTATTGTCGAGGGGAATACGGTTAAAGGCGTCATCATAGAAAACAAATCGGGCAGGCAGGCTATTCTGGCAAAAGTGGTCATCGATTCCACCGGGGACGGCGACCTTCTGCAGCCGGCCGGCGCCGAGTGCGATATCCGGATGATGGCCGGCCTCCGAATCGCGGCGTTTGCATTCCCGTTCTGGATCGGCAACGTCGACATGAAAAAGCTCGAGGATTTCAGGGCTTCGCGGCCGAAGCAATGGGACGCATTGGTGCAGGAGCTTGAAAGCCGGGGCGGTGCCTTCTTTTATATGAAGGATCTGGTGAAAAATCATGACGGCGTCGTCTGGTTCCACCCGTTCTTTCCCAGCACGGATCAATCAGACATTCACGAGATCAACCGCGTCGAACTCGAAGGCCGGAAGAAAATGCTCCTTTCCTACGAATTCTACCGGGACCGTGTGCCCGGCTTTGAAAACAGCTATATCGCACTCAGTTCGCCGCAGCTCGGAACCCAGGGCGGGCAACGCGTTGTCGGAGAGTATGTCTGCTCCGCCGGCGACATGACATCGGATGAAGTGTTTGAAGACACCATTGCCATATTTCCGGACAACGACAACGAAGAAATATCGGCCGAACACCCAAACGTGTGCATTCCCTATCGCGCCCTTGTGCCCAAAAAAGTCGACGGCCTGCTGGTAGCCTGCCGCGCTTTTTCGTCCGAATACCAGTTCAACGAATATTTCAATCTGATCCCGCACTGCATCGCGTTCGGCCAGGCGGCGGGCACAGCCGCGGCCATGGCCGCGGATTCGGGCATCCGTCCCAGAGACGTGAACTACTCGGCGCTTCAGAGAAATTTGATACGACAGGGAGTGAAATTACCTTCATCCTAAGAAGGAGCCGGGAGAACGTTCCAACGTTGAACGTTAAAACGTTCAACTGGCTACTGGCCTTTGACTCTTTTCGAAGCGAAAAGCTGTACCGGGAATACATCGGCGTCGGGGTCGGAATCGGTATCGGGATCGAGCTTTTAAAACCGATTCCGATTTCGACTCCGACTCCGACCCCCGAAAACTCACCCGGAGTCACAGGCTGTTCAGTCCGGTCCCAACCGGAGGCCGGGCTGACTTCTGGCTTCTCTTATCTTAATGGCCTGAAATATCGCTTACAGGCAAATATTCTATTTCTGATCGACCGTTCCTTCGCCTTTTCAAAAATCCACCGAATCGAGAATTTTTTCGAATGCGCGATCGTACTCGTCGAAATGCCGTTCCGGCGCTACAAAAGCGAAAACCATCAATCCTTCCGCACGCAACACCGTTACGATCCAGACGATCTCCCGGCCTCCCACAGGAGATTCATTTTCGTATATCCTCGACAGGCCTCTACGCCCGTCAACCCGGATACGCCCTCGATCTCTTATCAACCGCATGGCAGGATTAGATTCTTGATGGGATACTATCAGCCGATCGGTCGCTTCTTTTAATTCGATATCGGACCTGATGTCCTCAGGAATTTCAATCAGGCTGACCTCAACTCCATAGGCAAGAGCTGAATTATCGGCGCTACGAAGAATACCTCCCTCGGGAGCCAGTGTAAATTCCTTTTCATGCCCGAATATCTTCCAGTTTTCGGGATACTGAAGCTTTAGATTCTCGCTGTAAAACCTCCGGAAGTTATTCGATGGAGCGGGCGGGCGCGCCTCCTGCTGCTGTTCCGTCTGCGATGGTGAAGTTCTGCGCTCCCCGGAAGGCGCCTGTGCCTGCACCTCCCCCTGTTTTGGCGCGGGAGGAAGGGACTGCAGCAGTCTCTTAATTTCCCGGAATTCCCCGGTATCATTTACCCTGTTCCGGGAGTACGAACCCAGTCTGGCGATTTCCGCGTTAATATGATCGATCCGGTTCTCAGGATGAGGGTGGCTGCTGAAAAAATCGGTGCCGCGATTCCCAGCCTCCAGTTTTTCGAAAAATCTCGCCATATAGACAGGGTTGTAGTTCGTATCGAACAATATCTGTGTTCCGATGAGATCGGCCTGGCGCTCGGCGTCCCGGGAATATTTCAAAAGTACGGAATTGACGGCAAATTCGCCACCCAGCTGCGCGAGGGCCGCTGCCATCGAATCGCCGCCCAAAACACTTCCCAGAATGGCAAGCGGCGCCTGGTAAACCTGTGCCTTGCTGGCCTGATTCGTCCCGTGCCTGAGAGCCACATGTCCGATTTCATGTCCCACAACCCCCGCCAGTTCCGCTTCGTTATCCGCAGCTTCTATAACTCCCCGGTTGATGTATAGAAAGCCTCCGGGCAATGCAAACGCATTGACACTGGAATCGTTGACGCACTTGAACTGGTAGGGATATTTTTCCCCCGGCGCGTAGGCCGCCAGCTTCTTCCCCAACCGGTTCAGGTAATTATCCACCCGGTCATTGTTCAGCATCGGGAGCTTACTCTCGGCATCCTGGGCGACATTCCGGCCCAGTTCAACATCCTGCTGAACGGAAAACAGGTTGAATCCCGGCTCCAAACGCGTACGCTGTCCATATACAAAGGGCGACAACAATAAGATCAATAGTCCTAAGGAAATTGCCGGTAATGCCCGTCTTTTACTGAATTTTGCGCAGATGATCATAATGTCCCCCCGGATTATTCATGAAATCTCTAAATAATTTATCCGACTTTCAGCCGCAACTCCAGCCTGCTCTGTGACTTTTAAAGCAAAACCGGGTGTTTGGTTTTCTGACTGTGTTTTCGCAATCCGGTTATCTTCACGTCAGAAGTCAGCCCGGCCTCCGGTTGGTACCGGATTAAACAATCTGTGACTCCGTGTAAGTTTTCGGGGGTCGGTCTCGGAGTCGGTATCGGAATCGGTTTTTAAAAGCTCGATCCCGATACCGATTCCGACCCCGACGCCGATGGATTCCCGTTCCTGCTTTTCGCTTCGAAAAGAGTCACAGGCCAGAAGAACGTTCTAACGTTAGCCGTTAAACGTGAGACGTTGAACGTTCGAACGTTCTTCTGGCTTCTGGCTTCTTAATACTTTATTACCCATTCCTTCCGGATCCGACATCTTATCTACAAACATCAGATAAACTCGATATCGATATATACAATTCTTTGATTCTTCATCTTTCCGCAGTTAAAATGATCGCCTTAAAGCCGAAACGGTCGATAAGCCACTATAGGAAAATTTCCGGCTGCGGGAGTTCCACACCCGGGGATTCTGAGATCTTGGATCTATGAAAAAGACAAGCGAACAGAAACTGAAAGTATTGGTTACCGGAGGCGCAGGCTACATAGGATCCCACACGGTCGTCGCACTGCAGCAGCACGGTTTCCGTGTAATCGTCATCGACAACCTGTTCAATTCCCACGCGGGAGTGATTGACCGAATCGGCGAGATTACCGGCGTTAAACCGGAATTCCACGAGTTCGACCTTGTCGATACCGATAAAACGGATTCCTTTTTTGCGTCGAATGCCGACCTGGCAGGCATCATCCATTTCGCCGCCTACAAGGCGGTCGGCGAGTCGATGGAAAATCCCTTGATGTACTATCGCAATAACCTGGTATCCCTGATGAATATCCTGGAAGGGATGCGCAACTATAAGGTCGCCAATCTTGTCTTCTCTTCATCCTGTACCGTATATGGCCAGCCGGACGAACTGCCGGTCAAGGAAACCTCCCCGGTCAAGGAAGCCCTGTCCGTTTACGGCAATACGAAGCAGATGTCCGAAGAGATACTCAGGTTCTCGGTCGGTGCCTACGGGATCAAAACCATCGCTTTGCGATATTTCAATCCCGTCGGTGCCCACGAATCGGCCCTGATAGGAGAATTGCCGCGTGGAGTTCCCAACAATCTCGCGCCTTTTATCACGCAGACCGCCATCGGACGGCGCGATCGTTTAAGCGTTTTCGGGTCCGATTACAACACGCCGGACGGCACTCCGATCCGGGATTATATTCATGTCGTCGATCTCGCCGAAGCGCACGTCGTCGCCGTCAACCGGATGATCGGGAATAAAACAAAATCGGACTACGAGATTTTCAATCTCGGAACCGGCAAGGGTTACAGCGTGCTCGAGGCAATCCGGTCGTTCGAAAAGGTTTCGGGGCAGAAACTGCCGTATAAGTTTGTCGGACGCCGGTCTGGAGATATAGAACAGGTATGGGCGGACACTTCCTATGCAAACCGTGAACTCGGCTGGAAGGCTGAAAAAGATCTGGACGACATGATGCGCTCTGCCTGGAAATGGGAACAGGCCCTGGCCAAGGGAAATAAATAATCCAATTCAACTATCGATTCGGCTCCGGCAACTGCAGGGAAATAATCCGCTCGGAACCGTCGCGGTCGACCTTCATTGTGACACGCGACCCCGAATTCAGCGATTGCAGGTAGGAAAAAAATTGAGCGGCGTCCGAAAAGGGCTGTTCGTTGACGGAGACAATGACGTCCCCGTTCCTGATTCCGGCCCGGCCCGCAGGGGTTTGTTGCACAAGGTCGTAAACCAGAAGCCCCGACCGTCTTCGGATTTGAAGCTCATCGGCAACCGCTGGCGTTAAATCAACAGCGTTGAAGCCGATTGCATGCATACGGGGCTGGTTCCCCTGTGGGAGAAAAATATCGGCCAATTCCGAATTAATTGTATTCTGAATATTCTTCAGCATGAAATCCATCGGATCCCCGAGTTTCCGAGCCTGAATCCGTGCATTCAGTGTAGTCGGTATTCCGCGTCTCAAAATTCTGATTTTCACATCGGACGCGACGGGTGTTTCCTGTACGAGGCTAATAAACTGCGGGGCGTTCCGGACATTCCGACCGTCGTATTGAAGCACGATATCGGAAACGGCAAGCCCTGCCTTTTGCGCGGGGCTGCCCGTGGTAATGCTTTTTATTATGACGCCGGAAACTGAGCCGCTGAGATAATCATCCGGAACAATTCCCAGATAGCCGTTCCGGACATCCCCATTCTTTTTAATGATTTTCTCGGAGGAAGCAAGCAGTTCGGAAACAGGATGGAGGATATACCGCACGCTTTCATCCTTTTCAATAAATCCAAGCGCCCGACGGTCCAGTGTAAACACCGGGTGCCGTTCCTCAAGAAACGTCCGGTTCATCCGGATTTTCCAGGCACTCTGTCCCTGTGCATCCCGGTTTAATTCAGTGGAAATAATCCGGGCTTCCTGATACCGGACTCCGGTCGAGCCCCTGACCGGTGCGATAACAACCGTCCCGTCTTGAATATTGCAGTCCCGGCAGACAAGGGTTTTACTAAGCGTTTCATCAGGAATTCGGATTACGGCCGTGCCGTTGCCCCGGTCGATACCGACCAGTTTTCCTGTATACCGCAGGCCTTTCGATGTAACAATTTCATATTGAGTATCCCGGTCCGGGATAAAGTATCTGCCGACTCCCAGAAAGGCCATTATCTGATCCTGACGGTCCAGAACAATGCCGGTTGATGAAAAATTCTGGATAAAAACAGGGTTGTATTCGTCGAGGAGCCGCTTCCTGAATTCCAGAACATCGCCCGCGCCTTTAATTTCGAACGTCACATTTACACGGACCAGCGCATCATTCAATTCCGCAAAGGGAGATTGCGTATAGCCGATGCCGGTCATACCGACGGCGGCTACGAGGATCGCACATATAGTGAGAAAATCGGGAATACGGATTGAACGAATTGGAATCATGCGTGCCATAACCGATTCAATGGCTGACATTTCTAATAAAATACTCTTCCGCAGGCGGAGTCACCCGCATATGGATCCTGTCCGGCAATGGAATAATCATCGGAAGGTCATCCGGGCCTATTGCTCTGTATTCCCGGTAATCGGATTCGCTCGAGCGATAATCGACGTTTAGCCCTTCTTCAGAAACATTGTCGAAGATACTGTCCGTACCGTGCATAGTATCTTCTCCAGGCATCAGCGTATTCGCCATGGAAGAAACCCGGCCTTCCTCAATCCCGTCAATATCGGGACGGTTGATGGAATCGGCTTTCGTCCACGTTGAAGGTTGAGACGGATTTCTTTCTTCAAGATTCTGCCAGTAGAGAAATCCCAAACCGAGCATAAGAACAATCGAAGCCGCCAATGCATAGTGTCTCCAGGACACCATATCGAAGCCGAATACCAGGAAACTGCGAAACATCGGGAAACGGCTGTGCAGCTTGCGCGCCCCTATTTCATTGAGAACCGTCGATTCGAAATTCGGAGGCGCCTTGACTTTATCCAGACCGCGAACCAACCGGCTCAAATGCTGGGCTTCGGCCATTTCACGGCCGCATCGGGCGCATTGCCGGGCGTGCCTTTCCATTCCAAACCGGCCGGCAAAATCCAGGCTGTTCTCCAGGTAATCTTCAAGGTTCTTTTGAAATGTACGGCAGTTCATAATTGTCTTTCCATTACGGGTTTGAACCCTGAATCATTCTTCGTCGTACAACATAACCGGGCAAGCCGGGGTTACCTGTAGTGCTCCAGTTTCCTCTGGAGCAGCTCCCGCGCCCGATGCAGCCGGGACTTTATCGTCCCGGCCGAGCACTTCAATATTGACGAAATCGCCTCATAGGGCAATTCCTGAACCTCTCTCATAATAAATGCAGTCCTGTATTTTTCAGGCAGCGACCGGATAGCATCCTTCAGAATCCGGCCGCTTTCCTTCCTCAATATCTCGTCCCTCGGGTTGGACCGGACATCCGCGATTTCATACTCCGGCGTACCGTCTTCCTCCTGTTTCGTTTTCCCCCAGACGTTGCGATGAAACACGCGACCGCGACGTTTCCGATACCGCAGCTCATCGATGGCAAGATTCGTGGCTATCCGGTAGATCCAGGTGGAAAACTGGTAAAGGTTGCTGTACCGGTTGATATTCCGGTAAACCCTGAGAAAGGTCTCCTGGCAGAGATCCACGGATGTATCGTAATCGCCGATGATCATATTTATATAGTTGGTTATCGCATCCTTGTACTTGCCCACAAGCTGCGCGAATGCCGCATCGTTTCCCGAAATAAAATCCCTCACAAGACCGTTGTCGTCGTTCCGTGCATCCTGGGAAAGACCTCGTCCGATGGCAGGGAGTCTTATGGATTCATCCCGGAGTTCTGAAGGCAATATTTTCTCCTCTTTTCGGAAACCCATCGGTTTCAGGCGTTTTCTTTACAAGTCATTATAATACAATATTTTAGAATCATAATACTTCCGGCAATCCACCGGGGCAATCTTATCCGCCCACTCTGCTCTTGTCATTAGACGTAAACCGGCGGTCCCGGTTCCGATTTATTTTGCATCCATCCAATTATCCGCGACCTTTAAATCCACATCAAGCGGCACTTCCAGAGAGGCGGCTTCTTCCATTTCTTCCCGCACAAGCGCGGAGACTGTTTCTACTTCGGAGGCAGGGGCTTCAAGAACCAGCTCGTCGTGCACCTGCAATAAAATTTTAGACGAAAGCTGCTTTTGCCGTAAAGCCTTATGGACCCGAATCATGGCGATCTTGATTATATCCGCCGCGGTACCCTGAATCGGGCTGTTCACGGCAGTCCGCTCTGCAAATTGCCTCATGTTGTAGTCTTTGCTGTGGATATCCGGAATGGGGCGAATCCTCCCGAAAAGAGTTCTCACCATGCCGATGCTGCGGGCTTCCTCAATGGTTGCGTCCAGCCACGTCCGTACGCCGTGATAACGCTGGAAATAGGCATCGATAAAAGCCTGGGACTTCTCTCTTGAAATACCCAGCGTTTGAGAGAGCCCGAACGCGGAAAGCCCGTAAATAATTCCGAAGTTGATTACCTTGGCCCGCCGGCGGCATTCAGCCGGATTATCCATTTCGGCTGCGCTGAAGACTTCGCGTGCCGTTCTGTCGTGTATGTCTTCGCCCGCCCGGAAAGCATCGACCAGGACCTCGTCCCCGGAAAGGTGTGCCAGAATACGCAATTCCACCTGGGAATAGTCGGCCGAAATCAGTACATTTCCCTTCTCGGCGACAAATGCTCGCCGTATCAGGCGCCCCGTATCGGACCGGATCGGGATATTCTGCAGATTCGGATCGGAACTCGACAGGCGTCCCGTTGCGGCCCCGGTCTGGTTAAAGGATGTGTGCACTCTTCCGGTCTGCGGATGAACCAGCGCGGGCAGGGCATCCACGTAAGTGGACTTGAGCTTGGCAATCTGGCGGAAATCGAGAATCAGCTTCGGAAGGTCGTAGGTCTGAGCAAGTTCCTCAAGGACAGCCTGGTCCGTGCTGTAGGATCCCGTCTTGCGTGTTTTCTTACGGATCGGCAGGTTCAGTTTCTCGAACAGGATGGTCCCGAGCTGTTTCGGCGAGTTGATATTGAATTCTTCTCCCGCGGCTTCGTAAATCTTACGAGTCAGCCCTTCGAGCTGCTTTTCCATTTCGGAAGACATCTGCTGCAGTATTCCACGATCCACTTTGATTCCCGTCTCTTCCATATCCGCCAACACGGGAACCAGGGGTCTTTCGATCTCCTCATAAAGATCGCGGAGTTTCTGCTGGTCCAAACTCGGTTGCAACGCTTTATAAAGCTGCCGCAGGGACTCAACCTGAAGGCAGAGACTATCGGCCATTTTATCCGGATCCGGAGGAAGCAGGCCTCCATTTTCGATCCTCCCTTCGGTCAATGAAACATCCAGCCTGTCCATAGCCCAGCGCCTCAGGGAATAATCTCCGGCATTCGAGGCCGTCAAAAAAGCCATCAGCATTGCATCTTCCGGCATCGCCGCAACGTGCATCCCAAGAGGCTGTTGAGAAAGCAGCCATAGCTTCGAATCCCAGCAGATTTTCGGCAGCGCGCCGTCTTCCATTAAGCGTCGCCAGGATCCGGCATCGGCTTTATTGCTTAAATCGAACAGAAGAGCATCTCCGGAATCGCCGAGAATACATCCGAATCTGGCTGTTTTTCGTCCGAGAGCATTTTCAGTACAGCCGAGCTGCACGTAGAGCCCCTCTTCAGCCGTCAGTTTTTTCAAGATACTGTCGGATCCGGAATCCGTAAACCATTTTCCTTTCACGGGAGGACGCTTTTCCTCATCGTGGAATTCCCGTTTTAAAGAATTGAATTCCAGCTCCGAGAACAGGGCATAGGCGGATTTTCTGTCGGGCTCGGACAGTACCAGGGACGAAAGGTCCAGATGTATGGGGAGGTTTTTCTGAATTGTGGCCAGTTCCCGGCTCATGCGAATAAGCTCGGCGTTATCGCGCAGGCTTTCCCGGTACGATTTTTTTTTGACTTTGTCGGGATCCTCCAGCAGGGCCTCGATACTGCCGAATGTCCGAATCAGATCCTTGGCGCCTTTCTCGCCGATCCCGGGTGCGCCGGGGATATTATCCGACGCATCCCCCCAAAGACCCAACAAATCGGTCACCTGATCCGGACGGACACCCATTTTCTCTTCGACCTTCGGGCCATCCAGTATCAGGTTATCCTTCATGGTGTCGAGGACGCATACGTGCTTCGACACCAGCTGCAGCATATCCTTGTCGCTCGTCACAATCACCGTTTCCAGCCCCTGCTCCGTCGCTTGAGACGCAAGAGTCCCGATCACATCATCGGCTTCGTATCCTTCGTATCCGATAACCGGAACATGAAACACATCGCAGACTTTTCTTATATACGGTATCTGCTGGATAAGATCCGGGGGCGTCGGCTTGCGAGTCGCTTTGTATTCCTCATATTTCTCATGGCGTACGGTAGGCCCCTCCAGATCCAGCGCCACGCCGATATATTCCGGTTTCTGCTCCTGTATCAATTTTCGCAACATGGAGGTGAAGCCGAAAACGGCATTCGTAGGCATCCCGCTGGAATTGCTCAGGTTGCGTATTGCATAGAATGCGCGGTAGATATGAGACATGCCGTCGATCAGGAAAAGACGTTTTTGACTCACGGGGATTCCTTCCAAATCAGCAATTAAAGATTGAAGATTGAAGATTAAAAACACAATTAAAAATTGCTCAGTCTGTTTTCCGGAATGCGGTCAGGGTCCAGACATCGTTGCCTTCATTATGGCACAGGATATACAGATTGCCGTCATCTGCACGCACTTTAAAGAATTGTTCGGAAGGACTATACCATTGATCTTCGACCTCCTCGACTTTCAATGTGCGGTCCCGCAAGGCAAAACGAAGCGGGTACTGGTCCCCTTTGTACCCGGCATAACATTCGACTTTCAGAGTGCTCATGACTTGCCCGATTTATTTCCGGCGCGAGGATGACAGGATTCGTAGACCTTAATCAAATGCTCCACCGAAACATGGGTGTACTTCTGGGTCGTCGACAGGCTTTCATGTCCCAGAAGCTCCTGGATCGTACGCAGATCGGCGCCGGCATTCAGCATGTGGGTTGCAAAGGTATGGCGAAGGGTATGGGGATGCACTTTCAACCTTTGAGCAAGACGACCCACATAGCGGTCGACAATATTCCATACGCTTCTGGCCGTCAGTCTCCCGCCGCGAACATTAAGAAAGACGGCCTCCCCTTCGGAATGGCGCATTCCGGATTGCGGCTCTCTTTTTATACGGATACGCTTGCCCCTAACCTTCAAATAGGTTTCCAGGGATTCGCGTGCCCGTTCACCGAATGGAACAATGCGTTCCTTGGAGCCCTTTCCCAAAACACGCACAAGCCCTTCATCCATACTGATATCCCCAAGATTCAGCCCGACCAGCTCGCCGACACGAATACCCGCGGCATATAACAGCTCCAGAATCGCACGATCGCGCTTCCCCAGGTCGGTGCCCGTATCCGGCGATTCGACCAGACTTACGACAGAATCGATTGCCATGTAATCCGGAAGACGGCTTTCCTGTTTCGGAGAAACCACATTCCTGGCCGGATTCGTTCCGATCGCCTCCTGAAGGGACAGGAACTTCATAAAGGAACGGACGGATGCCAGCTTCCTGGCGATTGAAGATTTTTTGTTCCTCTTCTGGTAGAGGGTCCCAAGAAATTCCCGTATTGTGAGGTTGTCTATCTGCTCCAGTTCCGGCTCCGGCCGCTGCTCTCCTTCCGGGGTATGCGTCAGGTATTGGAGGAACTGCTGCAGGTCGGAAGCATAGTTCCGTATCGTATGGGACGAAGCATTTCTTTGAAAACGCAGGTAATCCAGATATTTCTCAATCCAGATCAATAGTGTTCCATCCATGGCGAAATCTTAACACGTTTCCCGTTTCCCGTTTCCGGTTCCAGGTTTAAAACTACAAGAGGCTTAGATTGTATTAATCCATTCTTCCATATTTTGAAGAGCTTCACGCACCTGTATCCGGCGCCTTTCCTTCTTGTCGCGAACCCGCTTTTTCAATTCCTCGTCCGTCTCCAGGAGTCCGAAAGTTATGTTTGCGGGTTGAAAACTCTTTAATCCTTCAAAGGTAATATAGTTCAGGAGGCTGCCGCAGGCGGTTTGTCCGGGCGGAGATACCGGTGTTTTCCCCCTGGCCAGACGCCCCGCATTCATCCCGGCCAGGAGTCCCATGGCTATGGATTCGATATAGCCCTCAACCCCGCATATCTGCCCTGCAAAAAAGAGACCGGGCGCTGTTCTGCTCTGGAGAGTCGGACGCAGCAGGCGGGGCGAATGAATATAGGAATTCCTGTGTATCTGGCCGAATCGCATAAACTCGGCTTTCTCGAGACCGGGAATCATCCTGAAAATACGCAACTGCTCCGGATACTTCATGTGATTCTGGAATCCTACCAGGTTGTAGCAATCGGCCATCCTGTTTTCCCGGCGCAACTGCACAGCCGCATAAGGCCGCTTCCCCGTATTGGGATCGATCAGGCCTACCGGCTTCATCGGCCCGAACCGCAGGGTATCCACCCCCCTGCGCGCCAGTTCCTCAATCGGGAGGCAGCTTTCGAAATAAACCGGCCTCTCAAATTCCTTCAGGGGCGCCGATTCCGCATGGACCAGGGCTTCGTAAAATCGATGATATTCTTCACGGGACAGGGGAGCATTCAGGTAATCCTCTCCCCCTTTGCCGTAACGCGATGCGAAGAAGAGCTTCGAAGGATCCAGCGTTCCGGCGTCGACGATGGGGGAAATCGCATCATAGAAATACAGGTTCTGCGCCCCGGCAAAACGGACAATGGCTTCGGACAGCGGCTGCGACGTCAGGGGGCCCGTGGCTACAATCGCTATGCCGTCGTCGGGAAGGCTGCGGACCTCTTCGCGAACGACTTTGATCCCGGGAACCTTCAGGATTTCCTCTGTAATGCGCCGGCTGAACTGCAACCGATCCACCGCCAGTGCATGCCCGGCGGGGATTTTTGCTTCGTCGGCTATCTGCAGCAGCAGGCTGCCCATCCGCCGCAGTTCCTGTTTAAGAAGAAACGGTGCCGTCCCCTCCTGTTCCGACTTCAGTGAATTGCTGCAAACCAGTTCGCCAAGCCTGTCCGTTGTATGCGCCGGCGTCATCACACAGGGCCGCATTTCATACAACTCGACATCCAGTCCCTGCCGGGCTATCTGCCATGCAGCCTCCGATCCGGCGAGACCGCCGCCGATCACTTTTATTCCGGGCTTCATTGGAAGATTCTAGTGGATAAGTGATTGAAGATTAAAGATTAAAGATTGCAGATTAAAAAGACACGGCTTTTGTGAAGCCAGGAGTGCGGTACTTCGCTGTCCTGTAACGGAAATTGACGAAGGCGTTCCCGGCCTGTTATCTGTTCACAACCATGAATAAGGCAATGGCGAAGGAAAAGGCGATAACCGCGGCTGCAACAATCAAGCTGACTACAGTGAGCATTCCTATGTAACGCCAGAAAGATTTTTGATATTTCAGCGCATTTTCAAGCGCTTTGGATGTGCCCGTCGATTCCAGAGTCCTGATCGCCGATGCATACCGGGTCAGGAAAATTCCGGGTGGAATGTACAGGATCGCCAGAACGAAATAAACCAATCCTAAAATAAAACCGCCGCCGCGCAGCCCTCCGAAAACTTCATCCTGTGCGCCGAACAGGCTTCCGGTTACTTCAAAAAGAAATGACATCAAACCTACAAGCAACGAAACGGCGGCCCCGATAAACACAATAATGGCCATGAACCGTACCCACGGTCTTGTCTGGTTGAGAAATTTCCGTCCATCCGCCGTTAAAAGAATCTCTTCAGGCTGTTCAATTCCGATATCCACCGGCTTAACTTCTTCTCTGAACGTATTGTCCGGTACAGAATCCATTGAATCCTCGTCCATTTCGCCTCCCGCTTTTCAGGCACTTATCATCGCCCGTTTTAGAAATGATTCCAGATAATCGTGAATTATTGCTCTTATATTGGACTTTTATATTATGGCTTGTAAACAACAAAACAATTACCAATTGGGGCGAACTTGTGTTCGCCCCTACTATCTTCTGCGCATAGGCCATCGAAGATGCAGAACCTGCCGGGCTATCTCTTCAACAGCAAGATAGGAAACATCAACGGTGTTCCATTTCCGCTTGTCCATAAGACGGTTAACATAATTGACTTCGGCGGCTACGGCTCTCTGGTCGGCATAGTCCTGGTCGACATCCAGTCCCAGATCGGGCATTCTCGCTTCCCGAACCCTTACAAGACGCTGTACATTGATTCGAAGTCCGACCACACGATTCGGGGGCAGCTTCAATAATTGAGGGGGCGGATCCATCCCCGGCACCAGGGGCACATTCGCCGCGCGAACTCCCTGGAAGGCAAGATAGAAACAGGTCGAACTCTTTGAGGACCGGGACACTCCGGTCAGCACCACATCGGCCCGGTTCAGCTCATGGATTCGCTGCCCGTCGTCATGCGTCAATACGTAATCGAAAGCGGTCATGCGGTCGTAATGGTCGCGCTCCAGATCGTAGAGCAGTCCCGGAACCGCTCCCGGCTCTCTCTTGAAACGGCTGTGGAGCGCGGTAATGACGGGACCAAGCAGGTCAATAATTTCGATATTTCTTCCCATCGCCTGGTGCATGACCTTGCGCGTTTCTTTCCCGACCAGGGTGAAGAAAATGATCGCACCCAACCTCTCGGCTTCTTTAACAACCCGGTGGACTGCCTCCGGCGTTCGGATATTTCGCCGACGTTCGACCCGGTATTCCTCTCCTTCAAACTGCACCGCCGCAGCCTGCAGAACCCTGGCGGCTGTTTCAGCCCTACCGTCGGACACCAGAAATATTGTCAGCTTTTTCTTTCCGGCCATTACGAATCCTCAAAAAATACCGCTTCGTTAAACGTTGCACGTTTGAACATTGCACGTTGGCCTGCGATACGGAATATACAGTAAAACCGCCATGAACATTTACTTCACACCTACGGTATTTTTCACCTTATATCACAATTTTAGGAGTAAATATCCTCCGGTCCCAGCCGAAGGCTTTATACAATGAGCCGCTCAAAGCGGCTTGAAAAAATTGTCGGGGTCGGTCTCGGAATCGGAATCGGT